>JAXDIG010000060.1:0-23256 GCA_034664125.1 Thermoleophilaceae bacterium
TTTGAGACCTCTGGCTTTGCGTCCCCGCCTCACGGCGAGTTTGCCTTTATCGACTACTTGCCCCCACTATCGGCACCCCACAACCCACCTTGACACCCAAACAACCACAACTCGACACCTATACGAGTCGTGGTGCTACGGGAACTCAGGGGAAGCGGGTGTACACCATGCCCTCGGGGCCGCGGCCCGACGTCGGACGGCAGCTGCCGGAGCCGCGACCCCCGTTGACCGCGAGCGTCAGGCAGCGTCCCAGGGCCTTCTGGCCGTATGCGTTCGGGTGCAGCGTCTCCTGGACCTCACCCTGAGCGAGGTTGAGTGTCAGGAAGCGCGCCCACTCGCTCGTGCTGGCCGAGGGCGGCTGCATGAGCGTCGCCTGCCGCGACGCGGTGGCGCAGACCTCGCGGCCTTGGAGTGAGTCGCGCAGATCGAGGAACTCGACCCCCGAGGCGGCGGCCACGTAGCGCAGGCCGTTGGCGATCTGGTTGACGAGCGAGTCGCGAGCCCAGTTCAGGTCGGCGTCGTAGAACGGGCACCCGCCCACCGTCCCCCTGTCGGCGCCGAGCTCGGCGTAGCGTGCTTCGCTCGCCCGGGGCACGGGTGACCCGTAGCTCTGCAGGATCAAGCGGTAGTTCGAGCGGCTATAGCCCGACTCGGCCATCACGGCGCGGATCTCGTCGATCGCCTTGGCCACCCCGGCGAACGCGGCCGGCTTGCGCGAGTTCACCACGGCCTGCTGAGAGGGATTGCACGGCCCGGTCCGGGCCGCGTATGCCTGGGTGCACTGACGGATGATGTCGGCGAATCCGAGATCGTTGCCACCGATGGACAGCACGACGAACTTGACGTTGGTGACCTGGGCGACGAAGCGGAGCTTGAGGCCCTGCGACGGCTCGCCGTTCTGGGCTTGGCCGCCGTTCGATGGGCGGAAGATGTTCGCCGTCACCGCACCCGAGCAGGCGAGGTTGACCTTGCGATGGACGAAGACCACCGCGTTGTTCACCTCGGCTACATCGGAGCGATGGCAGCCGTTCGCGGCGGTCGCGCCATATACCCGGCTTGGGTCATAGCCCGTCCCCGTCCAGGCCCGGTCCGTGCCGGCACGGTCGCCGGTGGACACGATCGAGTTGCCCTGCCAGCGCCCCGCCTCACCCGAGATGAACGAGTCCCCCAGGGTGACGATCGAGCTCTCGGTGCTGGAGGGCGTCGCCTGAGCGGCAGGGGCGAGGGCGAACACGCCGGCAAACGCAACCACCAGAGCCACAACTGATCTAGAGCGCAACGCGAGCCTCCACGCGATGGGATATCCGAAACACAGCCGTCTAATACCCCGCCGACGCTCGGAACACGCACTCACAGCGCGACGGGTCCATGACGCCCCGCACCCCGCGCCTCAGCGGCGCCTGCGGCGGGGGGCGCTTGCTTTGCTCAGGTCGGGCGAGTGTGCCCCGCGGACGATCAGCCGTGGGCGCAGGCCGCACCCCGGCTCCGCACGGACGGGCGTCGAGAAGATCCCCCGACCGTTCTCGTACCAGAGGAGGGTCCTGCCGTCGGGCGACCAGGACGGGTCGGGCTCCGGGCCGATCTTGCGTCCGGGCCCGATGGCGCAGAGCGGCTCGGACGCCGTCGACGGGTTGCGCGTGCGGTAGATCTGGATGCTCGCGACGCTCAGGTCGGCCGTGTCCACCCGGAGCGGGCGGCGCATGACCGCGAACCTGTCGCGGGCGCGTGTCATCTCCGCGTCGGCGAGGATGTAGGAGTTGGTGCCGGTGTCCGGGTCACGGCCAGGGTCGCGGTAGAACTCGACGCCCCTCGTCCTCTGGCCGACCCGATTCGTGAAGATCTGGGCGTTGAAGATCCCGTAGCTGGTGCTGAGAACCCGCCGGGAGTCGATCCACGCGGGATAGTTGTAGTCGTAGTACCCGTCCGTCAGCCCGATCTCCTTCGGGGGGCTCTTGCGGAAGTCGAAGAAGTCGGTGAACCAGGCGGCCACTGTGGGCCGAGTCTCCGATGTGCGCGGGTCGTAGAACGTCGAGTAGATGGCGTTCTGGGTCGCCGTGATCCGGCCGTTTGGGGAGAGGTCCACGAAGAACGGCTCGGTCGAGAGGCTCGGTGACGGGTTTATCGCCCACTGGCGCGCTGGGACTATCCGCTGTCCGTTGGGGCGGAAGGAGTGCAGGAAGACGCCCTTGAGCGCGACGATGGTCCCGTTGTCCGCGATGCTGGGCGAGTAGTACGGAGTGCCCCGGTTACCGTCCCGGGTCAAGCGGGCCTGACCCGACCCGTCGGCGCTCGCCATCCACACGTTGTTCTTCTTGATGAAGACCATCGAGGCGCCCTGCGTCGGAGCAGCTGACGCGAGTCCGACGAGCAGCACAGCGAGAACGACCATCCCAAACCGGGGCACCGGCCCACGCTACCCGGCCCAGATAGACCCCGTCAATACCGGATACACCAATTTGGGCGACCTCGTGGACCCACGCCGGGTATCCGCCTGGTGGACTTGGCACGGGCGTTTGGGATGCTCGCGCTCTCGACCGTGGCGGTGGGCACACGTTCCGAACACGGTCACGCACAAGGCCAGCTGCTCGGACTACGTCGTGAAGACGACGTAGACGCCGGCCCCGCTGTCAGCTCGCGACACCCAGGGCGGCCCGTAGCGCAGCGAGGTCGGCCGCCCCGAACACCACGCGATTTCCCGTGGCGACATAGACGAGATCGAGGTTGACTCCGGCCCGGGCGATCTTGCGAGTCAGGTCCGCCAGCACGCCTGGGCGGTCCTCGACGTCGACGACGACGACCTCGCGCTCGCGGGTGACCCCGACATGGGATATCGCCAGCGAATGCTTCGCCGCCTCGGCGTGCGGGACGAGGATGTGGAGCTCGGCGCGCTCGCCGGTCCCCATGCAGGTGGCCGCTGCGATATTCACGCCGGCATCACTGATCGCAGCCGCCACCTCTGCCAGCGCGCCTGGAGTGTTCTCGATGTCGATGACCAGGTCGGCTGCCATCCAAGCGCGCCCGGCAGGATTCGAACCTGCGACTTCTGCCTCCGGAGGGCAGCGCTCTATCCACTGAGCTACGGGCGCGAGTGCGGTTGAGTGTAGACCCGCGATGCTCGTCGCCGTCATCTCCGACACCCACCTGCCGCGCGGGACGCGCCGGCTGCCCGACGCGTGTCTGGAGCGGATCGCGGCGGCCGACTTGCTCCTGCACGCGGGGGACTTCCTGACCGCGGACGTGCTGCGCGAGCTCGAGTCGATCGGGCCGTCGCTGGCCGGCGTGCACGGCAACGTCGACAGCGCCGAGGTGCGCCGGCTGCTGCCGGCAGAGCGCGTGGTGACGGTGGAGCAGGCCCGCATCGCGATCGTGCACGATGCCGGCCGGGCGGCAGGCCGGCTGGAGCGGATGCGGCTGCGCTACGGCCACGAGGCCGACGCGGTCGTGTTCGGCCACTCCCACCTGCCGCTCCACGAAAGCGCCCCGGACGGCTTCCAGATCTTCAACCCGGGCAGCCCGACGGAGCGCCGCCGCGCCCCGCGACACACGATGGGGCTGGCGCGCGTGGCCGGGAAGCGTGTGGCGTTCGAGCTGGTCGAGCTGTAGGAGGAACTCGAAGACGAGGCCCGCGAGTCAACATAGGGCCATGGACCTGGACGTTCTCTTCGTCGGCACCGCCGGCTCCGCCCCCAGCGCCCGGCGCGGCCTGCCCGCCACGCTGGTCCGGCGCGGTGGCGATCGCCTGTTGTTCGACTGCGGCGAGGGCACCCAGCGCCAGCTCGTGCGCTCCACGGGCCTGGTGGAGCTCGAGGAGATCTTCATCACCCATTTCCACGCCGACCACGTGCTCGGCCTGCCCGGCATGCTGAAGACGTTTGCCCTGCGCCAGCGCGAGCGCCCGCTCACCGTCTACGGACCGGCCGGCCTGCGCGGCCTCTTTAACGCCCTACGGCCGATCGTCGGCAGGGTCGGCTTCCCGCTCGACCTCCAGGAGCTCGAGCCCAACGACGAGCTCGAGCGCGACGGCTACCGGATCGCCGCCTATGCGACCGACCACGGCGTCGCGGCGCTCGGGTACGCGCTGGTCGAGGACCCGCGCCCGGGCGTCTTCGACCCGGAGCGAGCCAGGCAGCTCGGCGTGACCCCGGGGCCGGACTTCGGCCGCCTGCAGGAGGGCCAGACGGTGAACGGCGTGCATCCCGACCAGGTGATGGGCGAGCCGCGGCGCGGTCGCAGGATCGTGCTGGCCGGGGACACCGGGCCCACCGAGATGACGCGCCTGGTGGCCTTCGAGGCCGACCTGCTCGTGCACGAGGCCACCTTCTTAGACGAGGAGGCCGACCGCGCCGCCGAGACGCGCCACTCGACGGCGCGCCAGGCGGCCGAGCTGGCCGCGGCGGCGGACGTGAACATGCTCGCCCTCACGCACGTCTCCCCGCGCTATGGCGGGAAGGAGGTGCGCGACGAGGCCCGGGCGTTCTTCGCGAACACGGTGGTGCCGCGCGACTTCGATCGCATCGAGGTGCCCTTCCCCGAGCGCGGCGAGCCGGTGCTGGTGAAGTCCTCGGAGCGCAGGCGCGAGCCGGACGTGCTGAGGCCTAGCTGACGGGGGCCATCGGTCCGCAGCACTCGATGTCCCGCAGGAGCTGCTCGGCGCGCTCCGGCCCCCAGCGGCCCGAGCCGACCAGGTCGCCGGCGAGGTCGCCCACCCGCGTGAGCCCGTCGCGGGCCTCGTCGTCGCTCGCGAGGTTGTCGCAGAACAGCAGGGCGTCGGCCGCCTCGCGCACGAGCGCGGACTCGCTCGCGCCCAGGGCGAGCGGACCCTCCTCGCGGATGGTTCGCATCAGCCTGCCGTACGCGTGTGCACGCTCCGAGTTCATCGCGTCACCCGAGGGTAGCGGCCCTTCCGGGGAGCCACCTAACCCAGCGCCGGCGCTGGGCGATGCCGACCGCGCGCTCGGCGAGGACGGCCAGCCCAACCGCGGCGATCGGCAGGAACACCAGCTCCAGGCGGAACGCCTGCGGGTTGTTGGCGAGCAGCAGCAGCACCACGCAGCCGGGGATCGCGGCCTTCATCAGGGAGAAGTACGGGTCGCCGCCCGATGGGCGCACGGCCACGGCCACCAGCGCGGCGATCGCCAGCGCGATGCCGAGATAGAGCACCACGAGCAGCGGCGCCGCGAAGTCGAGCGGATAGGTGATCTCCTTGGTGATCGTGTACCAGAGCTCGTCCATGTAGTGGGCGGCGACGAAGTGCCAGCTGCTGTCCTCGGGAATGTTGTACCCGGTGATCACGTAGGCGAGGTTGTCGCGCACCGGGGTACCGCCGAGCACGAACGCGGGCAGCGCCGCGGCGATCCCGCTGCCCAGGAGCATCAGGTTGGTGCGCCTGGCGTACGGGTCGCGGCGCTCCACGTACAGCAGCCACAGCACCGCCGGCAGCAGCACCGCCGCCGCGTCGCGCGTGACCGACAGGGCCGCGATCGCGAGGATCCACAGCGCCAGCCAGCGACGGCCGAGGTCCTTGACCAGCACGGCCGCGAGCAGGCCGAGCGTCTCCAGCTGCAGGCCCCAGGAGTCGACCCTCATGCCGAGCGACCACTTGTAGGCGGGCGGGGCGAGCGTGCAGACGATCGCCAGCCCGGCGCTCAGCGACGGCGAGAAGCGCCGCCGCAGCAGCAGGAACAGCACCGGCGCGACGAGCAGGTACCCGATCAGGGAGGCCACGCGCAGCCCGAGGCCGGGCTCGTCCCCGACCAGCGGCTCGGTGGCCGCCGCCAGCGCCGGCACCAGCCAGCGGCGCTGGTAGAAGCGCTTGCTGTACTCCACCCAGGCCGGGTCGAGCACTCGCGGGTGGCTTGGCTGGTCCTCGATGGCCGCCACCTGGCGGGCGATCGGCGCGTCGAACACCATCCGCGTGGCCTCCCGCTCGCCGTGGCCCTGGAGCTCGAGCTTCTCGACCTCGTAGAACAGGCCGTCGGAGTTCGGGTGGTCGAGCTTGACGAAGCCGGGCACGGCGGCCACCGCGACCACGGCCCCCACGAGCACTGCCAGTATCGCTGTCCGGCCCACCTCGCCAGCATAGGACGGGTTCGGTCCGGTGTCCCGGGCGGGTGCTACGCTCGGCGCGACGTTCCTTTAACCCGGTCCGGTGAGGCCAGGAAGGGGCAGTGCCTTGACTGAGAAAACGGTCCTCGACCGCGAGGACGTGCGGCGCACGCTGGTGCGGATCGCACACGAGATCGTCGAGAAGACGGGTGGGCAGGGAGTCGCGGTCGTGGGTATTCACCGTCGCGGCGCCGTACTGGCCGCGCGGCTGCGCGACCTCGTGGCCGAGCTCGTCGGCGAGCCGGTGCCGCTCGGCGACATCGACATCAGCTTCTACCGCGACGACCTGGCTCGGCGCGACCCGAACGCCCAGCCGGTCGTGCACGCTTCCCACGTCGACTTCCGCGTCGAGGACACCACCATCGTGCTCGTGGACGACGTGCTCTACACCGGGCGTACCGTGCGCGCCGGGATCGACGCCCTGTTCGACTACGGGCGCCCCGAGCGCGTGCAGCTGGCGGTGCTGGCAGACCGCGGCCACCGCGAGCTGCCGATCCGGCCGGACTACGTCGGCAAGAACCTCCCCACCGCGCGCGGGGAGCGAGTGAACGTGCGCGTAGAGGAGATCGACGGGGTGGACGAAGTGGCAATCGCCGAGCAAGTGGAGGACCTGGCATGAGGCGTCACCTGCTGTCGATCGACGACCTCTCGCGCGACGACATCGAGCGCATCCTCGGCCGCGCCGAGAGCTTCGCCGAGGTTTCCGGCCGCGAGATCAAGAAGGTGCCGACCCTGCGCGGCCGGACGGTGATCAACCTCTTCTACGAGGCCTCGACCCGCACCAGCTCGAGCTTCGAGCTGGCCGCCAAGCGCCTCAGCGCAGACCTGGTCAGCATCAAGTCGAGCGGCTCGGCGGTCGACAAGGGCGAGTCGCTCAAGGACACGGTTCAGACGCTGTCCGCGTACGACCCGGCGGCGATCGTGATCCGCTCGCCGCACGCCGGCGCCGCGGCGCTGGTGGCGCGCTGGACGCGCGCATCCGTGATCAACGCGGGCGACGGCAAGCACGAGCACCCCACGCAGGCGCTGCTCGACGTGTACACCCTCAAGCGCCGTGTCGGCTCGCTCGCCGGCCTGCGCATCTGGATCGTCGGGGACGTCCTCCACAGCCGCGTGGCGCGCTCGGGCATCCTCGCCTTCTCGCGCATGGGCTGTGAGGTGACCGTCGCCGGGCCGCCCACGCTGATCCCGCGCGGGATCGAGTCGCTCGGCTGCCGCGTGCGGACCACCCTCGACGACCTGTCCGAGGCCGACGTGGTCTACGCCCTGCGCATGCAGCACGAGCGCATGGACGGCACCTTCGTCCCCTCGCTGCGCGAGTACGCGGCGCAGTACCAGATCGACGGCCGGCGGCTGCGGCCCAACCAGCTGCTGATGCACCCCGGGCCCGTCAACCGCGGCGTGGAGCTGGCAGCCGAGGTGATCGACTCCCCGCAGGCGCTGATCGTCGAGCAGGTGGAGTCTGGGGTGGTCGTGCGAATGGCGGTGCTGTACGAGCTGCTGGCCGGGCACGACGCACCGGCCGCCGTGCGCGCCCAGCCCGCGACAGAGCCCCAGCCGGCATGAGCCGCGCGCTCGAACTGGACCGGGCGCCGGTGCCGGCGGCGACCGTCCTGATCCGGGGTGCGCGGCTGCTGGACCCGCGCACCGACCTCGACGGCAGCGCCGACCTGCTCGTGCGGGACGGCGTCGTGGCCGAGATCGGCGAGGCGCTCGAGCCGCCCCAGGGCGCCGAGGTGGTCGACGCCGAGGGCCTGCACGGGTTCCCGGCCTTCGTCGACCCGCACGTCCACCTGCGCACCCCGGGCCGCGAGGACGAGGAGGACCTCGACTCCGGCACTCGTGCCGCGGCGGCCGGCGGCTACTGCGCCATCCTGGCCCAGCCCAACACCGAGCCGGTGGTGGACTGCGCCCCGGTGCTGCGCTCGCTGCGCGAGCGCGCCCGCGCGGAGGCACGCATCCCGACCGGCTTCCTCGGGGCGATCACCGTCGGCCAGCGCGGTGAGCAGCTCACCGAGATGGCCGAGATGGCCACGGCGGGAGCGGTCGGCTTCACCGACGACGGTCTGCCCGTGCGCGCGGCTGGCGTGATGCGCCAGGCGCTTCAGTACCAGCGCCTCGCCGGGCGGCTGCTGGCCCTTCACGAGGAGGATCCCTCGCTGTCCGGCCAGGGAGCGATGCACGAGGGCGAGGTGTCGGCGCTGCTGGGCCTGGCCGGCATACCGTCGATCTCCGAATCGGCCCAGGTGGCGCGCGACTGCGCCATCGCCGCCTACGAGCAGGGGCGCATCCACGTGCAGCACCTGTCCGCGCTCGAGACGGTCGAGGTGATCGAGCGCGCTCGGGCGGCCGGCACGCAGGTGTCCTGCGAGGCCACGCCGCACCACCTGCTGCTCACCGACGAGGCGGTCAGCTCGCTCGACACCAACTTCAAGATGAACCCGCCGCTGCGCGGCGAGGCGGACCGCCAGGCGCTGATCGAGGCGCTGCGCTCGGGCACGATCGACTGCGTCGCCACCGACCACGCCCCTCACGCGCGCGAGGAGAAGGAGCAGCCCTTCGAGCTCGCCCCGATGGGCGTTACCGGGCTCGAAACCGCCTTTGCGGCGCTGCACACCGGGCTGGTCCTGCCGGGTGTGCTCGACCTGGCCGTGCTGGTGGAGCGGATGACCGCGGGCGGTCAGCCGTTCGGCCTGCCCGTGCCGCGCATCGAGCGCGGTGCGCCTGCGAACGTGTGCCTGGTGGACCTGGACGCCGAATGGGAGGTGGGCGAGGCCGGCTACGAGAGCCGCTCGGCCAACTGCGCCTTCGCCGGCCGGCGCATGACCGGGCGGGTGCGGATGACGATCGCCGACGGCGCGGTCGCCTACCGCGAGCGGACCTTCGCCTTGGGGGCGGTGGCCTAGTGGCGCCGGCCCGCGTGCTCGACCGCGGCCGTGCCGCGCTGGTTGTGGTGGACGTGCAGGAGGCGTTCCGGCCGGCCGTGCGCGACTTCGAGCGAGTGGTGGCGGGCGTTTCCGCGCTCGTCCGCGGCG
The DNA here is from genome assembly GCA_034664125.1 of Thermoleophilaceae bacterium. GTDB lineage: Bacteria > Actinomycetota > Thermoleophilia > Solirubrobacterales > Thermoleophilaceae > JACVRW01. The sequence continues at coordinate 9,141 of JAXDIG010000060.1, forward strand.
CGCGCATCCTGGGCCTGCCCGTGGTGGTCACCGAGCAGTACCCGAAGGGCCTCGGCTCGACCGTCCCCGAGGTGGCCGACCACCAGGACGGGATCGAGCCGATCGACAAGGTCTGCTTCTCGGCGGCCGCGGCGGACGGCTTCGACCTGGGCGGGCGCGACCAGGCGCTGGTGTGCGGGATCGAGTCGCACGTGTGCGTCTCCCAGACCGCCCACGACCTGCTCGACCGCGGGGTGGAGGTGCACGTCGCGCGCGACGCGGTCAGCTCGCGCACCGAGGAGAACCGCGAGCTGGGCCTGCACAAGATGGAGGGTTCCGGCGCGGTCGTGACCAGCGTCGAAACCGCCTTGTTCGAGCTGCTGGGCGCCGCCGGGACCGAGGAGTTCAAGCAGGTGCAGGGGCTGGTCAAGTGACCGGCGCGTACCTGCTGCTCGAGGACGGCACGCGCTTCGACGGCGACTGGGCTGGCGCCGAGGTGGAGGGGCTCGGCGAGGTCGTCTTCAACACCTCGATGTCCGGCTACCAGGAGGCGGTCACCGACCCCAGCTACGCGGGCCAGATCGTCGTCTTCACCTACCCGCTGATCGGCAACTACGGGGTCACGGGCGGCCACATGGAGTCCGACCGCATCCACGCGCGCGCGGTGATCATGCGCGAGGGAGTCGATCGCGAGGACGCCGCCCGCGCCGAGGGCGGCTGGCTCACCTGGCTGCGCGACTGCGGCGTGCCGGCGCTGACCGGCGTCGACACGCGGGCGCTGGTGCGCCACATCCGCGACAAGGGGGCGATGCGGGGCGGCGTGTTCGACGCCGCGGTGGCCGAGGACGCGGCCCGCGAGCGACTCATGGACGAACCTCCGATGTCAGGACGCGATCTCGCCCGCGAGGTGAGCCCGAGCGAGCCGCAGACCTTCGAGAGCGGCGCCGGGCCGCTGGTGCTCGGCATTGACACGGGCATCAAGAGCTCGATCGTGCGCAATCTGCGCGAGCGCGGGGTGCGGCTGGAGCTGCACCCGTGCACGGTGACCGCCGAGGAGTTGCTCGCGCGTCAGCCGGACGCGGTCTTCCTCGCCAACGGGCCCGGCGACCCGGCGGCGCTCGACTACATCGTTGACACGGTGCGCGAGCTGGTCGGCCAGGTCCCGGTGTGGGGCATCTGCCTGGGCCACCAGCTGCTCTGCCGCGCGGTCGGCCTGGAGACGTTCAAGCTCCCGTTCGGCCACCGGGGGGCCAACCACCCGGTGAAGGACCTCGAGACCCGCCGCATCGAGATCACCTCGCAGAACCACGGGTTCGCGGTGCTCGGCCCGAACGGCGAGCGCACCATCGACACCGACGAGCCGGTGCGGTGGGAAACCGACTTCGGCACCGCCGAGCTCCAGCAGCTCAACCTGTACGACCGGACCGTCGAAGGGCTGGTGCTGCGCGACGTGCCCGCATCGACGGTCCAGTACCACCCCGAAGCGGGCCCCGGCCCTCATGACGCCCGCCACCTCTTCGACCGGTTCATCGAGCGCCTGGTGGCCGCCTGATGCCGCGCCGCGACGACATCCACAAGGTCCTCGTGATCGGCTCGGGGCCGATAGTGATCGGGCAGGCGGCGGAGTTCGACTACTCCGGCGCGCAGGCGTGCAAGGTGCTGCTCGAGGAGGGCTACGAGGTAGTGCTCGTCAACTCCAACCCGGCGACGATCATGACCGACCCCGAGTTCGCCACCGCCACCTACATCGAGCCGTTGACCGCGGAGTCGGTGGCGAAGGTGATCGAGCGCGAGAAGCCCGACGCGATGCTGCCGACGCTGGGCGGCGGGACCGCACTCGACCTCGCCCGCCAGCTCTCCGAGGACGGCACGCTCGCGCGGCACCGCGTGGAGCTGATCGGCGCCGACTACGACGCCATCCGCCGCGCCGAGGACCGCGAACTGTTCCGCGCCACCATGGAGCGCGCCGGCCTGCGCGTGCCGCGCAGCGCGGCCGTCAAGTCGATGCGCGAGGCCGAGCGGGTGCTGCCCGAGATCGGCCTGCCCGCGATCGTGCGGCCCGGCTTCACGATGGGCGGCGCCGGCGGCGGCATCGCCCGCTCCGACATCGAGTACCGGCAGGTCGTGGCCGAGGGCCTGGCCGCCAGCCCGATCGGCCAGGTGCTGGTCGAGGAGTCGGTGATCGGCTGGGGCGAGTTCGAGCTCGAGGTGATGCGCGACCGCGCCGACAACGTCGTGGTCGTCTGCTCGATCGAGAACATCGACCCGATGGGCGTGCACACCGGGGACAGCGTCACGGTGGCTCCGCAGCAGACGCTCACGGACGTGCAGTACCAGCAGCTGCGCGACCAGGCGCTCACGGTGATCCGCGCGGTGGGGGTGGAGACGGGCGGGTCGAACATCCAGTTCGCGGTCAACCCGGAGACGGACGAGATCGTGGTGATCGAGATGAACCCGCGCGTGTCGCGCTCGTCGGCCCTCGCGTCCAAGGCGACCGGCTTCCCGATCGCCAAGATCGCCGCCCGGCTGGCCGTGGGCTACGCGCTCGAGGAGATCGACAACGACATCACGCGCAAGACGCCCGCCTCGTTCGAGCCGACGATCGACTACGTGGTGGTGAAGTGGCCGCGCTTCGCCTTCGAGAAGTTCCCGGGGGCCAGCGGCGCGCTCCACACGTCCATGCAGTCGGTGGGCGAGGCGATGGCGATCGGGCGCACCTTCAAGCAGGCGTTCGTGAAGGCGATGCGCTCGCGCGAGCTCGACGTGGAGCCCGGCGTCGACGGGGACCTGCTGGAGCGGCTCGAGACGCCGTCGCACGACCGCTACGAGCTGATCTTCGAGGCCATCCGGCGCGGTCATACGGAGGCCGAGGTATGCGAGCGCACCGCCATCGACCCCTGGTTCGTCGCGGAGATCGCGGCACTGGCGCGCGGCGAGGACCCCGAGGCGGGCCTGGAGCGCTCGTTCAAGTCGGTCGACACCTGCGCCGCCGAGTTCGAGGCCGAGACGCCCTACTACTACTCGGGCTGGGAGCGCACCGCGGCGCACGAGGTGCGGCGCGGCGACCGGCCCAGCGTGGTGATCCTTGGCTCCGGGCCGAACCGGATCGGGCAGGGGATCGAGTTCGACTACTGCTGCGTGCACGCGGCCATGACCGTGCGCGAGTCGGGCCGCGACGCGGTGATGGTCAACTGCAACCCGGAAACCGTCTCGACGGACTACGACACCTCGGACCGGCTCTACTTCGAGCCGCTCACGCTGTCAGACGTGCTCGGGGTGATCGAGGTCGAGCATCCCGAGGGCGTGATCGTGCAGTTCGGCGGCCAGACGCCGCTCAAGCTGGCCGCCGGGCTGGCGGCGGCCGGCGTGCCGCTGCTCGGGACTCCGGTGGAGTCGATCCACCTCGCCGAGGACCGGCCCAGCTTCGGCGGGCTGCTCGACGAGCTGGGCCTGAGGGGACCGCCGTACGCGACCGCCAATTCGCCGTCCGAGGCGCTCGAGGTGGCAGCCGGGGTTGGCTACCCGCTGCTGGTGCGCCCGAGCTACGTGCTCGGCGGGCGAGCAATGGAGATCTGCTACTCCCGCGACGCTCTGGCCGACTACCTGCGGCGCACGGGCGCCGGCACCGGCAGCGCGATCTTCCTCGACCGCTTCCTCGAGAACGCAATAGAGATCGACGTGGACGCGCTCTGCGACGGCGAGCAGGTCCGGATCGGGGCGATCATGCAGCACGTCGAGGAGGCCGGCGTGCACTCCGGTGACTCGGCGTGCGTGATCCCGGCCATGTCGCTCGGCCCGGAGATGCTGAGCCAGGTCGAGCGGGCGACCGAGGCGATCGCGCTGCGGCTCGGCGTGACCGGCCTGATCAACATCCAGTTCGCCGTCTACGGCGACGAGGAGCTGTACGTGATCGAGGCCAACCCGCGCGCGTCGCGGACGGTGCCGTTCGTGTCCAAGGCGATCGGGGTGCCGCTGGCCAAGATCGCGTGCCGCCTGATGCTCGGCGAGCGGCTGGCCGACATGCGGCTGGACATCCCGCGGGCCCCGCGCCACGTCTCCGTCAAGGAGGCGGTGCTCCCGTTCGGGCGCTTCCCGGGCGCCGACGCTCTGCTCAGCCCGGAGATGAAGTCGACCGGCGAGGTGATGGGCGTGGCGGCCGACTACCCGACCGCCTTCGGCAAGGCGCAGGCCGCGGCCGGCGCGGAGTTGCCTCGCTCCGGCTCGGTGTTCATCAGCGTCACGGACGGCGACAAGCCGGCCGCCACGCAGATCGCGGGCGCCTTCCACGACATGGGCTTCCGGGTGCTGGCCACGGGCGGCACGGCGCAGGCGATCCGGCGCATGGGCGTGCCGGTGGAGCGGCTCAGCAAGGTTTCGGAGGGCTCGCCGAACGTGGTCGACCGGATCGAGTCCGGGGAGGTCGACATGGTGATCAACACCCCGACCGGCTCCGGCGCGCGCGCGGACGGCTACGAGATCAGGCGCGCCGCCGTGGCGCGCGGCATCCCGTGCATCACCACGCTGTCGGGAGCCAGCGCGGCCCAGCGGGCGATCCGCGCCAGCCGCAGCGGCGACACGCAGGTGGTGTCGCTCCAGGAGCTGCACGGCGGGCTGACCAGCCGCTTCGCGCGCGAGCCCGAGGGGGCCGAGAGACGGGCATGAAGCTGGCCGAGCCGCGCACGCTGGCGCCGCCCCGGCGGCGGACCGCGCACGTGACAGCGGTGGAGCGCCTCGGCGCGTACCACGTAATCCGCGCGCTCGACTCCGGCGGGCCGCAGGATCCTCAGCCGGGGCAGTTCTACATGCTCAGCACCGCGGAGCGGTGGGGTGGAGGGGACGACGAGCGGCCCTATCTCCCCAGGGCGTTCTCGCACGCGCGTGCGCGCGAGGGCGAGCTCAGCTTCCTGCTCGAGGTCGTCGGTCCTGGCACGGCGCGGCTCGCCGAGCTGCGCGCGGGGGAGGGGCTGGCGCTGGTCGGCCCGCTCGGCATCGGCTGGCGCTCGCCGCGCGACGGCACGCGACCGCTGCTGGTCGCCGGTGGCATCGGCACGGCACCGCTGCTGTGCTGGCAGGACGAGCTGGGGTCGCGGGCCACGGTCCTGCTGGGCTTCCGCTCCGGCGCGCACGCGGAGGCTGCCTCGCTGTTCGCCGGCCGGCCGGATGTGGCCACCGACGACGGCTCCGCCGGCCGCCAGGCCCTGGTCACGGACCTGCTGCGCGAGCAGCTCGACGCAGACCCCGCGGCCACGGTGTACGCGTGCGGGCCGCCCGCGATGCTGGAGGCAGTCCGGCTGATCTGCGCCGAGCTGGCGGTGCCCGCTCAGCTGGCGCTCGAGTCCGGGATGGCCTGCGGCTTCGGCGCCTGCTTCGGCTGCGTCGTGCCGACGCGGGAGGGCTACGTCCGTCTCTGTGTGGACGGCCCTGTCCTGGACGCCGACAACCTCGAGTCGGCGCTGTTCCCCGGGGCGGGACACTGACCGAGCTCTGCGGCGTCCCGCTCGCCGGCCCGGTGCTCAACGGCTCCGGTACGTTCGACGCGATCGCCGCCCGGCGCGCCTTCGGCGACGCCCTGCTCGAGCGCTTCCCCTTCCACGCCTTCGTCTCGAAGACGATCACGCTCGCCGCGCGGGAGGGCAACCCGCCGCCGCGGCTGTGGGAAACCCCGGCCGGCATGATCAACTCGATTGGCCTGCCGAACAAGGGCCTCGAGGGCTTTCTCGCACTGGATCTGCCCGAGCTGGCGGAGTTGCCGGTGCCGCTGATCGTCTCGGTGATGGGCTTCAGCCGCGAAGAGCTGGCCACGCTGGTGCAGAGCACCGGGGAGCGTGACGAGGTCGCCTTGATCGAGCTGAACGTGTCCTGCCCGAACGTGGAAACCGGCCTCGTGATGGGCGCCGACCCGGCCGAGACGGCGCGCGCTGTCGAGCGCGTGCGTCCGCTCACCGACCGCCCGCTGATCGTGAAGCTGACCCCGAACGCGGCCGATCCGGCCGCGGTGGCGCGTGCGGCCGAACAGGCCGGGGCGGACGCGGTGTCGCTCGTCAACACGCTCAAGGGCATGGCGCTCGACCCGCGCACGGCCCGGCCCTGGCTCGGCGGGACCACCGGCGGCGTCTCGGGTCCGGCCGTGCGGGCGATCGCGCTGGAGCAGGTCCACTCGGTCGCGATGGCTGCCGGCATCCCCGTGATCGGCATGGGCGGCATCGCATCCGGGCGTCACGCGGCCGACTTTTTGTCCGCGGGCGCCACCTGCGTGGCCGTTGGCACCGAGAATTTCCGCGATCCGGCCGCCGGCCTGCGAATCGCGGCGGAACTCGGCGAGCCGGCCCCCGTTTGAGGGACGGCCCACATACCCCGCCGTGGCCCTGTTCCCCAGCCGGACCATCGACCCGCCCCATCCGGGGGACGGGCTCCCCTCGTTTCATCGGAAGATGCGGGAACTTCCTGCCCCGCTCACGGTTACGACAACCTACCCCTTCTCAAAACCCCTGCAAACAATGACAATACGCTCAAGCTCCCCTAACCAGCCTGAAGCTAAGGTCGAGGTCCAGCTGAATTCGCGGCTTTTTTGCGTCTGGAGCGTGGACTCCCGGGCTTCAGCGTGTACTATCGCCGCCCATGCCGGCCGCCCCCCAGACGCCCGCCAAGACTCAGTCGGCCGGGTTGGCTCCAGAACGTTCGCTAACACAGCGAATGGACGCTCTGAAGCGTGCGAACGAGATACGCACGCGCCGCGCCCGCTTGAAGCGGGACCTGAAGGCGGGCCGTGCCCAGATTCACGGTCTGCTGCTGGATCCGCCCGACTATCTGCTCACCGCAAAGGTCTTCGACCTGCTGCTCGCGGTGCCGAAATACGGGCGCGTGAAGGTGAATCGCATCCTCACGCACTGCCGCATCTCGCCGAGCAAGACCATCGGCGGCCTGTCGGAGCGCCAGCGCAACGAGCTCGTCTCCTTCCTGCGCCGGTAGCGCCGCGGGGCGCATGACCACGCCGATCCTGGTCATCACCGGTCCCTCCGGTGTCGGCAAGGGCACGTTGATCAACGGCCTCCTCGAGCGCGTTCCCGGGCTGGAGCTGGCGGTTTCGGCCACCACGCGCAGGCCGCGCGAGGGCGAGGTGAACGGGGTCGACTACCACTTTCTCAGCGAGGACGACTTCGAACGGCGAGTGGCCGCGGGGGAGTTCGTCGAGCACGCCGAATACGCCGGAAACCGCTATGGAACGCTGAAAAGCGAACTCGAGCGGCCGGCGCGCGGCATCGTGCTGGAGATCGACGTCCAGGGCGCTCGCCAGGTGCGCGAGGCGCTCCCCGAGGCGAAGCTCATCTTCATCGAGCCGCCCTCGTTCGAGGATCTGGAGCGGCGCCTCGCCGCGCGCGCCTCGGACCGGCCCGATCAGATCGAGCGGCGCCTGGCCGCCGCGAGGGACGAGCTGGCGGCGGCCGGGGAGTTCGACCACCGCATCGTCAACGACGATCTGCAGGGCGCTCTGCAGGACCTGAGCAAACTTGCCGCTACCATGTCCCCGCAGTGATCAAACCGCGCCTAGACAAGCTTCTGGATCAGGTCGACTCGCATTACGCGGTCGTCCTCGTCGCCGCCAAGAGGGCGCGGCAGATCAACTCCTACTACCACAACCTCGGCGAGGGAACCTTCGACGAGTACCCGCCTCCCATGGTGGAGACGGGCTCGAAGAACTACCTGAAGATCGCGCTCGAGGAAATCGCCGCCGGGAAGATCAAGTACCGGTACCGCTGATGGGACCCGCTGCGCAGCCGGCCGAGCCGGCTGCTTCGCGCTAGGACGGCGGGCAGCGTGGCACGAATCCTGGTCGGCGTTTCCGGCGGGATCGCCGCGTACAAGGCAGTGGAGCTGGTCCGCCTCGCCGCCGGCGCCGGCCACGCCGTCCGCGTGGTCCAGACGCCCGCGAGCCTGCAGTTCGTAGGGCGGGCCACCTTCGAGGGCGTGACCGGCGCACCGGTGCTGGTCGACGAGTTCGAGCGCGATCCCGCGCGCGGCGCCTACCCCGGCGAGCCGGCGCCCTCGCACGACCCGATCGCGCATCTCGAGCTGGTCCGCCGCGCCGACCTGCTCTGCGTCGCGCCCGCCTCGGCCAACACGCTTGCCAAGCTGGCGCACGGCCTCGCCGACAACTTGCTGACCAGCGCGGCGCTGGCCTGCACGGCTCCCGTGGTGGTGGCGCCGGCGATGAACAACCACATGTACGAGCACGCGGCCACACAGGCCAACCTGGACCTGCTGCGCGCTCGCGGCGCGACGATCGTCGAGCCCGACACCGGGCCGCTGGCCTCGCGCGGGGAGTGGGGCGTGGGGCGGCTGGCCGAGCCGGCGCGCATCCTCGAGACGGTGGAGGGGCTGCTCGGCAAGGCGGGCGGGCCGATGGACGGCCTGCGCGTCCTGGTCACCGCCGGCGGCACGCGCGAGCCGATCGACTCGGTGCGCTACGTGGGCAACCGCTCGTCGGGACGCATGGGCTTCGCGCTCGCGGGCGAGGCGGCCCGGCGCGGGGCTGAGGTGACGCTCGTGGCGGCCAACGTGACGCTGCCGGCGCCCGCCGGCGTGCGCGTGGTGGAGGTGGAAACCGCGGAGCAGCTGCTCGACGCGGCGCGCGCGGCGTTCGGGGACGCGCACGTGCTGCTGATGGCCGCCGCGGTGGCGGACTTCCGCCCCCGGGAAGCGGTAGCGGACAAGATCACGAAGAGCGGTCGCGACGGCCTCGCCTTGTCGCTCGAGCCCACCGAGGACGTGCTGGCCGCCCTGGCGGCCGCCCGGGCGCCGGGCCAGACGCTGGTCGGCTTCGCCGCCGAGCACGGCGACGGCGCCGTGGAGCGGGGCCGGGCCAAGCTGGAGCGCAAGGGCCTCGACGCCGTCGTCGTCAACGACATTTCGCGAGCCGAGATCGGCTTCGACGCCCCCGACAACGAGGTCACGATCGTGACCGCGGATGGCGAGCGGCACGTCCCGCTGGGCTCCAAGCAAAGCATCGCCGCGGGCATCCTGGATGCGGTCGAGCGGCTGAGGACAACCTCCCCCGACGCGAGTACCGTTGAGGGCGAGCTATGAGCACGGGCGACACACAGGATCAGGACGCGTACGAGCTGTTCCGCAAGGGCAGCGAGCTACTCGAGGCGGGCGACTTCATGGCCGCCTCGGTCCCCCTCGAACGGGCGCGTTCGCTGGAGCCCGACAAGAGCTCGATACGGGAGGCGCTGGGCCGCGCCTACTTCCGCTCGCGCCGCTTCGAGGAGGCCGCGGAGGAGTTCGCCGCCGTCGTGGAGCAGTACCCGGTCAACGACTACGCGCACTTCTGCCTGGGTCGCTCGCTGGCGAACACCGGCCGCACCGCCGAGGCGCGCCGCCACGCCGCCCTGGCGGCCAACATGCGCCCGGACCGCAAGGACTACCAGGCGTTCAGCCGTCGGCTGCGGGCGGCCTGAGCCCCCGCACCGTCACGACGGCTTCCACGAGCAGCCCCAGCAGCCGGTCCACCGTCCGCCCGTCGACGCAGGCCGCGGGCAGGTCCGCGTGCACCCACACGTCGCGCGAGCGCGTGCAGCCGAAGCGCACCATCCGCGTCTGGCGGTTCCACCAGAGCAGCATCCACGGGTCGAGGTCCCCGGCGCCGTGCAGGGCAACCGCCTGGGCGCGCAGCAGGCCGTCGGCCACCCGCAGACCGACGTCGAGCGGCTCGCCGTCGAGCTCCTCGCCCGGCACGGTGATCCCCCACTCGCCGTGAGCCAGGCGGCGGGCTCGCAGCGCCGGCAGGGCTCTGACGTAGCTGTCGATCGCGTCAACCGCCGCCATGGGGGGGATGGTGGCAGTCGTTGGCCGTTCGCTGCCAGTCGGCGGGGTGGCCGTGGCCAACGGCGGCAAAGAGGGGACGCACAACTCGCCCCACCCCGCCGCTCGAGCGGCGTGGGCTGCCTTTCGATGCCTTTCGAGCGACAAGTCGGCCCAGTCCGCGCGCGGGCCGCCGGTGGGGCACCTAGTGGCCCGCTGGGCGCCACGAATGCGCCCCACCCCGCTTCTCGGCAGGGGGTGTGGCGGGTTGTGGCGACAAGCGCGACGAACGCTGCCGTCACGGCCGCTCCGTCACTGCCTAAGCTCGGCTGGTGAAGACGCTCACGCAGCGGGCAGCCGCCTGATGCGCGCGCTGGTGCAACGCGTGACCAGCGCCTCGGTCGAGGTGGACGGCCAGGAGGTGGCCCGCATCGGCCTCGGCCTGCTCGTTCTGCTCGGGGTGAGAGACGGCGACACCGCGGAGCAGGCCGAGCGCATCGCCGGCAAGCTGGCGCGGCTGCGCGTGTTCGAGGACGCCGAGGGCAAGATGAACCTGTCCGTGCGCGACGTGGGCGGCGAGCTGCTCTGCGTCTCGCAGTTCACGCTCTACGGCGATGCCCGCAAGGGCAACCGCCCCAGCTTCGTCGACGCCGCGCCGCCGGAGCAGGCCGAGCCGCTCTACGAGCGTGTGCGCGCCGCGCTGGGCGCGCAGGGCGGGGCGTTCGGCGCCCACATGCGGGTGTCGCTCGTGAACGACGGGCCGGTCACGCTGCTGCTGGAGGCGTGACGAGCGCGGTAGGCTGGCTGACCAGCCAAAGAGGGGAGCGGATGGACGACACGCGGCGCCAGGTATTGCGCGCCATCGCCGACACGGTGGTGCCGAGCATCGAGCGGTCTGACGACCGGGGCGGCTTCTGGGCGCTCTCCGGGAGCGAGGTGGGCGCTGCCGACGGAGTGGCCGAGGCCGTTGCGCTGATGCCCGACCTCCAGCGCGAGGGTCTGGGCCAGCTGCTCGACGGCCTGGCGCGGCTGGGCTTCCTGGGCGCGTCGCAGCGCTCGCGCGAGCAGCTGCTGCGCAACCTGGCCGCGCTCGGGCCCGAGGCCCGCGCCGGCGCCCAGGCGCTGGTCGGCCTGTCGCTCTTCTTCGCCTACGGCATGCCGGACCCCCAGACCGGCGTCAACCCGTTCTGGGCCGAGTTCGGCTACCCCGGGCCGGGCGCGCCGCCGCAGCCGCAGCCGCGGGCGGTGACTCCCCTGGTGCCGGAGGGCGCCGAGGCCTCCTACGAGGCCGATGCCGTCGTCGTCGGCTCGGGCGCCGGCGGCGGCGTGATCGCGGCGGCGCTCGCCGAGGCGGGGCAGCGCGTGATCGTGCTCGACGCCGGTGGGCTCTTCGACGAGTCGGAGTTCAACCAGTACGAGCTGTGGGCCTACCAGAACCTCTACTGGCGCGGCGGCCCCAACCCGACGGCCGACATGAACGTGTCGCTCTACGCCGGCTCCGGCTACGGCGGCGGCACCACCATCAACTGGACCAACTGCCTGCGCACGAAGCCCTGGGTGCGCGAGCAGTGGGCGCGCGAGCACGGACTCGAGGGCCTCGACGGGCCCGAGTTCGACCGCCACCTGGACGCGGTCTGGGAGCGCCTGTCGGTGAACGACCGCTGCTCCGACCTGAACGGCACACAGGCGCGCATGAAGGCGGGCGCCGAGCGGCTGGGCTGGTCGTTTCGAACGATCACGCGGAACATCGACGAGTCGCGCTATTCGCCCGACACCGCGGGCTTCATCGGGTTCGGCGACCGCTCGGGCGCCAAGCAGTCCACCGCGCGCACCTACCTCGCCGACGCACGGGAGCACGGCGCCGAGGCGATCGTGCGCTGCTTCGCCGAGCGCGTGGTGGTCGAGGGCGGCCGCGCCGCCGGGGTGGAGGGCATCTACGCCGACCCCGAGAGCGGGCACAGCGCGCGCGTGACCGTGCGCGCCCCGCGCGTGGTCGTCGCCTGCGGCGCGCTCGAGTCGCCGGCGCTGCTGCTGCGCAGCGGCATCGGGGGCCCGGCCGTCGGGCAGAACCTGCGCCTGCACCCGTGCACCGCGATCGGCGGGCAGTACGAGGAGGACACGCGCGCCTGGTGGGGAGCGCCGCACGCCGGGCTCGTGGACGAGTTCGCCAACGCCGAGGACGGCTACGGCTTCCTGATCGAGGCCACGCAGTACGCCACCGGCACCGCCGCCGCGGCTACGCCGTTCGCGTCGGGCGCCGCCCACAAGCAGGCGATGAGCGAGCTGCGCTTCGGCGGCAACTTCATCGGCCTCGTGCGCGACCACGGCGCCGGACAGGTCACGATCGACGCGGACGGCCAGGCCGTGCCCTGGTACTCGCTGACCGACCCGCTCGACGTGCGCAACACGCACCGCGCGCTCGAGGCGCAGGTGCGCCTGCACGTGGCCGCCGGGGCGCGGCGGGTCGTCGCCCTGGCGGAGGGCACGCCGGAGTGGCGGGTCGGCGATGACGTCGACCGCTACGTCCAGCGGCTGCAGCGCGTGCCGCTGCGCGCCGGCGGCTTCCGCCTGTTCGCCGCCCACCAGATGGGCACCTGCCGCATGGGAACGGACCCGCGGACCAGCGTGGCGAACCCCCACGGAGAGCTGCACGACACGCCCGGCGTGTGGATCGGCGACGCGAGCGCGTTCCCGACCTCCTCGGGCACCAACCCGATGATCACGATCATGGCGCTAGCCCATCGCACGGGCGAGGCAATCGTGGCCGCGGCCCCCGCTGCGGCCACCGCGACCGCATAGGAGACAGATGTCTACGACTACCGAGGTGCTGGCCCGCGACAAGCTCTACATCGGCGGGGAGTGGGTCGACCCCGACGGGACCGGCACGATCGACGTCGTCAACCCGACCACGGAGCAGGTCATCGGCAGCATCCCCGAGGGCACGGCCGAGGATGCCGACCGAGCCGTGAAGGCGGCGCGTGCCGCATTCGACTCGTGGTCGCAGACCTCGCCCTACGAGCGCGCCCGGTACTGCGAGGCGATCGGGGCGGCGCTGGCCGAGCGCGGCGACGAGCTGGCGGCCTTGATCACGACCGAGATGGGCATGCCGATCGGCCTGTCGCGCCTGATCCAGGCGGGCCTGCCGTCGCTCACGTTCTCCTCGATTCCGGAGCTGGTGGAGGAGATCGAGTGGGAGGAGGAGGTCGGCAACTCGCTGATCGTGCGCGAGGCGGCCGGGGTGGTGGCCGCGATCACGCCGTGGAACTACCCGCTGCACCAGATCGCCAACAAGGTCGCGCCGGCGATCGCCGCCGGTTGCACCGTGGTCCTGAAGCCGAGCGAGGTCGTACCTCTGAATGCCTTCGTGCTGGCGGAGATCTGCGAGGCCGTCGGCCTGCCGGCCGGGGTCTTCAACCTGGTCACCGGCACGGGGCCGGTGGTCGGCGAGGCGATCGTCGCGCACCCCGACATCGACATGGTCAGCTTCACCGGATCCACGCGCGCGGGCAAGCGCGTGTCGGAGCTCGCGGCCCAGGCGGTGACGCCGGTGTCGCTGGAGCTGGGCGGCAAGTCGCCCAACGTGATCCTCGACGACGCCGACCTGGAGCAGGCCGTCGTCGACGGCGTGGCCAAGTGCTTCCTCAACTCGGGTCAGACCTGCACCGCGCTGACGCGCATGCTCGTGCCGCGGGACAAGCTCGGGCAGGCCGAGCGGATCGCCGCGGCGGTGGCCGACGAGGCGTTCACCCCCGGTGACCCGTTCGTCGACGGCAGCGCGCTCGGCCCGCTCGTGTCCGAGGCGCAGCGCGAGCGCGTGCGCGGCTTCATCGAGAAGGGCGAGGCCGAGGGCGCCAAGCTCGTTGCCGGCGGGACGGAGCCGCCAGAGGGCCTCGACAGCGGCTACTTCGTGCGCCCGACCGTGTTCTCCGAGGTCACGCCCGAGATGACGATCGCCCAGGAGGAGATCTTCGGGCCGGTGCTGGCGATCATGCCCTACGACGACGAGGATGACGCCGTCCGGATCGCCAACGACACGGTCTACGGGCTCGCCGGCGGCGTCTGGTCGGCCGACGAGGAGCGCGCCAAGCGGGTGGCCGCGCGCATCCGCACGGGCATGGTCGAGATCAACGGCGGAGCCTTCAATCCGATGGCTCCATTCGGGGGCTACAAGCAGTCCGGCCACGGCCGCGAGCAGGGGCGCTACGGCCTCGAGGAGTTCCTCGTCGCCAAATCGCTGCAGCTCTGAAATAAGCGCCGCCGTGTCCGGAGCAGCCGACCGTGTCGGCTGCGCAGGAAGCGCCGCCGTGTCCGGAGCAGCCGACCGTGTCGGCTGCGC
>JAXDIG010000061.1:0-25111 GCA_034664125.1 Thermoleophilaceae bacterium
GGGTCGACGGCCCGCGGCGGGCCGACGACGACGGCTGCCAGGCCTCGGACTTCGCGGCGTTCAGTGCGGGCGAGGTGGCGTTCACCGGCGCCGGCAACTGCTTTCTGCGGCACAAGACCGTCAACGCTCGCAGGGCGGGAGCGAGCGCGCTCGTGGTCCAGACGTCCACCTCGGGCCGCGGCGTCGCCTTCGCGACCCTGGCGGTCCCGCGGCTCGGGCTGCCGGTGGCGATGATGAGCAGGCACGTGGCCGCGCGCGACGGCGACCGCGTGCAGCTATCCGTCGACGCGGTCACCGCGTCCGGCACCACGCAGAACGTGATCGCCGAGATCGGTCCGGGCCACGGCCGCGTGGCGATGGCGGGCGCGCACCTCGACTCGGTGCCAAACGGCCCCGGCATCAACGACGACGGCTCCGGGGTCGCCACGCTGCTGGAGGTGGCCAGGACGTTCGGGCGGCGGCCGCCGGGCCGCGTCAGGCTGGCCTTCTGGGCCGGGGAGGAAGAGGGGCTGATCGGGTCGCGCCGCTACGTGCGCGAGCTGTCGGATGAGGAGCACCGGGACATCGCCGCCTACCTCAACTTCGACATGCTCGGCTCTCCGAACGCGGTGCCGGCGATCTACTCGGACGGCGAAGCGCACCTCGGCCGGCTGCTGCGCAAGCTGCACCCGGGCCCCGAGCGAGGCGTGCTCACCGGCAACCGCTCGGACCACTCGGCGTTCGAGCGCGTTGGCATCCCCGTGAACGGCCTCTACACGGGAGCGACCGAGCGTGGGCCGGGCGGCCGCCCCCGGGACCCCTGCTACCACCTGCCCTGCGACACGCTCGCCAACGTGGACCGCCCCGTTCTGCTGCGGATGGCCCGCACGACGGCGCGCGCCCTCGCGGAGCTGGCCCACCGCTGACGCACCGCCGGCGCCCGCGCGGGTGGGCCTTTACCGCTGCCGTGCGCTCGGCCGGGGCGCCCCGGCCGAAGGCGCGCCGCCCCTCACGCGAAGTAGAAGACCAGCCCCAGCACCGCGTACAGCGCCAGCAGCTGCACGCCCTCGAACCAGTTCGACTCGCCCTCCTGGGTGACCAGGTTGGCGATCAGGACCGCGAACAGCAGCGCTCCCAGCTCGTAGCCGTTGAACACCAGCGCCATCGGATCGGGCCCCACCACGAACGAGGCCAGCACCAGCACGGGCGCCACGAACAGCGCGATCTGGGCGCTCGAGCCGATCGCGATGTTCACCGCCAGGTCCATCTTGTCCTTGGCCGCCACCAGCACCGCCACCCAGTGCTCGGCCGCGTTGCCCACGATCGCGACCACGAACACGCCGACGAAGAACTCCGATAGGCCGATGTCGGCCGAGGCTTCGCTGATCGAGCCGACCAGGATCTCGCTCATCACGCCCACGGCCACGGCCGCCAGGGCCAGATACACGGCCGCGCGCTTGACGGACCAGTGGTGGGCCTCCTCCTCGGCCTCGTCGCCGAACGGGTTGAAGACCGCGCGGTGGGTCTTCAGGGAGAAGATCAGGCCGGCGGCGTACGAGATCATCAGCACGATCGCCACGCCGAAGGAGAGCTTCTCGAGGTCGGAGCCGAAGTCGACGCGGTCCTCGCCGACGGCCGGCAGCCCGCCGCCGTGGATCAGCTGGAAGATCGCCGGGAACACGAGCGCGGCCAGCGCCAGCATCAGCATCGCCGACTGGGCGTTCGCGGCGGTCTGGCTGAAGGTCTGCTTCTCGCGCGGCAGCCCGCCGACCAGCATCGCCGCGCCCATCACGAGCAGGATGTTGCCGATGATCGAGCCGACGATCGACGCCTTCACGACCTCTTGGAGGCCCTCGAGCAGGGCGAAGAAGGCGATGATCAGCTCCGGTGCGTTGCCGAACGTCACGTTCAGGAGGCCGCCGATGCCGGGGCCGGTGCGCGCGGCGATCGCCTCCGTGGCCTCGCCCATCACGGCCGCGCACGGGATCACGCCCAGCGCGGCGGCGCCGAACACCACGACCGGGCCGGCGTGCGCCAGCTCGAGCACGATGGCGGCCGGGATGAAGACGCCTAGGTAGTGGATCGGGCGCATTGGGCGCGGAAGCCTACGTGCCCGCCCGGAGGCGCTACTCCTCGGCGGTGTAGCCGGCCTGCTCGGGGTCCGGCTCCACCTCGCCGGGGTCGTCGTCCGCCGGCGTCCGCGGAACCGCCCGGCTGCCCTCGCCGTGGTAGGTCGCCTGGAAGCTCTCGAGCAGCTCGTCGCGGCGCGACTCGTCGACCGGCACCTCGTCGGAAACCAGCACCCAATCGGCTCCCTCGAACTCCTCGAGGTTGAAGATCTCGCTGTCGATCGAGGGGGAGTCGTCGACCACCAGCACGACCTCCGTCTGGGGGTTCAGATAGGTCCCGGGGCGGACCAGCAGGTCCTCGAGGTCGATGCGGCGGTCGTCGGCCATGGCGGCCGTGAGCCTATACCCGGGACGGGGGCTAGTCACCCTCGAGCGCCTGCAGCTGACGCCCGATCTCCGCTTCCACGTCGAGCGGCTCCTTGCCCTGGCGCATGCGGCGCTCGTTGCGCGCGACCACCAGCTGTCGGATCTCCTCCCGGAGGGCAGGGTCGCCCCCGACCGAGCTCCGCGTGAGCTCCGCCAGCTCGGCGTCCACGTCGAGGGCGGGTTCGCCCCGCGCCCGGCGCCGCTCGGACTTGGCCTCGAGCATCTGGCGGATCTCCTCCTGCACCTCGGCCCCGCTGGCCTGCGCCGGCGGCTCGCGGGTCATGTCCAGGCCGCCCTCGCGCCCCAGACCCGAGTAGATGCGGCCGGTGCCCCAGTACGAGGCGGCGGCCACCAGGACGGCCACCACGGCTACGACGATCACGACGGTGCCGAAGTCCATCGGTCAGAGTGTCCCGCATGTTGTGGAAGAGGGACGCTCCGGGGCGGGCTAGCCCGCCCCCTCGTGCACGGCGGCTCCGCCGCCGCACCATGGCGCCCAGCAGGCCGGCCCTGTACCCGGACCAGATCGGGCTGTTCGTGCTCACTCTGGCGGCGCTCGGAGCGGGAATCTATGCGGCTCTCCGTTTCCTGCTGTAACCTGGGGGTACTCCGTTGACTGACGAATCAATCGGGTGGTCCCACAGGGCTCATCCGGGCACCGAGGAGCAGCCTCCATGGTCGACTTCACCCTGACCGACGAGCAGAAGGACATCCGCGAGCTGGCCCACGACTTCGCCGAGAAGGAGATGCGGCCCAAGGCGTGGGACTACGACCGCGACTCGACCTTCCCGCAGGACATCATCGAGAAGGCGTGGGAGGTCGGCCTGATGAACTCCCACATCCCCGAGGAGTACGGCGGCCCCGGCCTCGACTACCTCTCGGGTTGTCTGATCGAGGAGGAGCTCGGGTGGGGCTGCTCCGGGATCGGCACCTCGCTGATGTGCAACGGCCTTGCCGCGGCGCCCGTGGCGCTCGGCGGGTCCGAGGAGATCAAGAAGGAGTACCTCGGCATGCTCACCGAGGAGCCCAAGCTCGCCTCCTTCTGCCTCACCGAGCCCGACGCCGGCTCTGACGTGTCGGGCATGCGCACCAGCGCCGTCAAGAAGGGCGACAAGTACGTCATCAACGGCACCAAGTGCTTCATCACCAACGGCTCGCACGCCGACTGGTACACGGTCTACGCCAAGACCGACAAGGAGGCAGGCCACCGCGGCATCTCGGCCTTCGTGGTCCCGCGCGACGCCGGCGTGGTGGTGGACAAGAAGGAGGACAAGCTCGGACAGCGCGCCTCCGACACCGCGATGATCTCGTTCAACGACGTCGAGATCCCCGTCGCCAACCTGCTCGGCGAGGAGAACAAGGGCTTCAAGCTCGCGATGATGACGCTCGACCGCACGCGACCGGGCGTGTCGGCCATGGCCGTGGGGATCGCGCAGGCCGCGTTCGAGTTCGCCCGCGACTACTCGAAGGAGCGCGTGCAGTTCGGCGTGCCGATCGCGATGCACCAGGCGATCCAGTTCATGATCGCCGACATGGCGACCAAGATCGAGGCCGCCCGCCTGCTCACCTGGAAGTCGGGCGCGCTGCTCGACCGGGGCGAGCGCAACACGCTGGCGTCCTCGCACGCGAAGCGCTTCGCCGCGGACTCCGCGATGGAGGTGACCGTGGACGCCGTGCAGGTCTACGGCGGCTACGGCTTCATCAAGGAGTACCCGGTCGAGAAGCTGATGCGCGACGCCAAGATCATGCAGCTCTACGAGGGCACGTCGCAGATCCAGCGGCTCGTGATCGCGCGCGAGGTGCTGATGCCGCGCCGCGCCGAGGAGCCGGCCACGGCCACGGCGTAGGGGCGCATGCGAGCATGCGCTGAGTGAGCGGGTCTAAACGGGACCGCAGCCGCCGCGCCGTGCGCGATGCGGTGGCGCAGGCGGGAGGCCTCGAGGCGACGGCCGCTCCGCCCTCGAAGCGCTCCCAGGACCCGTTCACCGGCGAGCTGCGCCGCCGCGAGGTCCTGCCTCTGCTGGTGCTCCATCTGATCGCGCAGGGCCCGAGCTACGGCAACCAGCTGATGGAGCGCATCGCGGGCATGACCGCCGGGGTGCTGTCGGTGAACCCGAACACCATGTACCCGCTGCTGCGCCAGCTGGAGTCGCGCGGGCTGATCGCCGGGGAGTGGGAACACCCGGAGCGCCGCACGCGGCGCTACTACTCGCTCACCGACGAGGGCCAGGCGGAGTACCGGCGGCTGGTGGAGGAGGTGCGCCCCTTCCTCGACTCGGTGAAGACGTCGATCGACGAGATCGTGCGCGAGGTGTACGGCGCGTGAGGACCGCTCGCGCGGAGGCCGAGGTGCCGCTGGCGCCGGAGGCGGCGCTGCGGCTCTGGATGGACGTGTCGCGCTGGTCGAGCTTCGTCGAGGGCTTCGCCCGGGTGGTCGAGCTGGACTCGCAGTGGCCGGCGGCCGGCAGCCGGGCGATCTGGGAGTCCGTGCCCGCCGGGCGCGGGCGCGTGACCGAGAAGGTGGCCGAGGGCGCCCCCGGCCGCTTCGCCACGCTGGTCTTCGAGGACCGCATGGCGGGCCGGCAGACCTTCCGGGCGATCGAGAGCGAGGGCGGCGCCCGCGTGGAGCTGAGCCTGGAGTACACGCTCACGAAGTACGGGCCACTCGGCCCCGTGGCCGACGTGATCTTCATCCGGCGGGCGCTGCGCGACTCGCTGCGGCGCACCCTCACACGCTTCGGGGTGGAGGCGCAGGACGAGGCCGGGCTGCGCTAGAGCGGCTCGAGCTCGTCGCCGCGCACCAGCAGCACCTCGATCCGGTTGCGGCCCGGCTTGAATGACCGCTCGGGCACGATCACCGAGAACTGCTCGTCCTCGCTGCCCTCGAGCGTGAACGTCAGTCCGGTGGCCACCACCTGGCCGTTCACCGCCACCGCCACCGCGCGGCCGGGGCTCTCCCCGTCCGGGATCGTGCCGGCCACGTGCGCGGGGACGAACCCGCTTCCAGGATCCACCGTGACGTCGCGGCCGCCCGGCGGCGCCGCGCGCCCGATCAGGTCCGGCCGCGGTCCGAACGCGTAGATGTCGCCTGCGAACAGCCGCACCTTGCGCGCCAGGGCGGCCCGCTTGGCGCTCTCGTACTCCGGCGTGTCGACCAGGTAGGTGTTCTTGAACTTCTTCGCGATGATCACGCGCCGCCGCGCCGGGGCGGCCCGCCCCAGCGCCGACCGGCCGTCGACCTTCCACGGGATCCGCACCCCCAGCAGGCCCGCGATCGTGGGCAGCACGTCGATCGTCTGCAGCGGCTTGTCGCTGATCCGCCCGCGCTTCTGGCCGGGCGCCTTCAGGAAGAACGGGACGGGGGCGATGTCCTGCACGTTCTCGGGCCGGACCAGCCGCCGGTCGTGCCCGAGGCGGAAGCTGATCCCGTGGTCGGCCACGACCCCCACCACGGCGCGGTCGTAGATCCCCACCTCGTGCAACCGGTCGAGCAGCTCGCCCAGCAGCCGGTCGGTGGCCTCGAGCTGGAGCAGGTGCCGCTGGTAGGCCTGCTCGACGACGAACGGGATCTCGTAGCCGGGTCGCCCGTCCAATCCGGTCAGCGCCTCCTTGGGCGAGCGGCGGTAGAAGCGTCCCGAGGGCAGGTACTGGAACGGCACGTGCGGGAGCAGCACGTGGATCAGGTGCAGGCGCGGTCGCCGCCCGCCCTCGATGCCGCCCAGGAACTCCTCGAAGCGCCCGGGGCGGCCCTGTGCCAGGTTCGCGTGGATGCGCCGGTAGCGCTCGAGCTTCGTCTCGCGCCGGGTGACCTTGGTGTCGGCGACCGCGGCGCTGGTGTCGAGCCCCCCGTCGAAGTCGCCCCACGTCTCAGTCACCGACGGCAGCTCGCGCTCGACGTCGTCGGGCAGCACCTGGTGCGCGTACACGAGGCTCAGGTCGTCCCACAGCGAGCGCATGCGGTCGCGAAAGCCGGGGCGGTCCACGTCCGAGCAGAGGCTGGGCGCGCACAGCGCCGTGGCGTCCTCGCGCACGTGCAGCTCGTAGCGGTGTCCGAGCAGGCTGAAGATGTTCTGGGGGTGGTCGGCCGCGACCGGCAGCCGCTCCTGGTGTGGCAGTCGCCCGTCGAGGATCGCGGGCACCGCATAGGGCGTGTCCTGGTCGACCGACGCGGTGTTGCGGTACCAGGTGGCGTCGCGCGCGAGCCGGGCGAAGTTCGGGTAGCGCTTGGCGTCCACGCTCCCGTCCGCCGCCATCAGCGAGTGCACCGGGAACTCGTCGAAGACGACCAGCACGATCGGGGCCGTGGCGCGCACGTGCGGGGCCTGCACGTCCGCGGAGGCGGGGAAGACGAGGTCCGAGACGTCTGAAACCAGGAGGAAGAGCACGAGGAACACGACCGGCGCCGGCCCCAGCACCGTCAGGAACGCCCGCGCGGCCGGCCAGCGGACGTAGGCGACGGTGGCCAGCGCGCCGAGCGCGAGCGCCAGCGCGAAGGCGGGCACCGGGCCCGCCAGCTGGATCGCCTGCAGGGCGATCGCGGCCACCAGGATCGCCACGTAGACGAGGTGCAGCGCCCAGGCCAGCGCAGCGTTCGCGAGGCCGGCGAGCCACTCGAGCCCGATCAGCGCCAGCGGCACCACGAAGGTGACCAGCAGCGCGAACGCCACGATGTCCCCGGGCCGGGAGCCCCTGGTGGCGAAGAACTCCGGATTGCGCCCGAGCAGGTCGAACAGAGGCTGCGCCACGGCCAGAGCCCAGAGCACGGCGATATGGAGGCCGCGCTCGAGTAGCTGCCGGCGGCTCATCGGCGGGACGCTAGCGTTAGCCTCCGCCCGATGTTCGTCTTCAAAGCCGCCGTCGTCGGCGCGGGGACCATGGGTGGAGAGATCGCCCAGGTCGTCGCCTCAGCCGGCATTCCAGTCGTCCTCAAGGACGTCAAGCAGGAGTTCGTCGACCAGGGCCTCGCCAAGGCGCGCGACGTCACGCGGGCGCAGCTCGCAGGCCTGGTCGCGAAGGAGAAGATCACCGAGGAGGACGCCGACCGGCAGCTGGAGGAGATCCTCGGCCGCATCGAGGGCACGCTCGACTACGAAGGCTTCGGCGGCGTCGACTTCGTGATCGAGGCCGTGCCCGAGCGCATGGAGATCAAGCAGGCGGTGTTCGCCGAGCTGGACGCGGTCACGCCCGGCCACGCGATCCTCGCGTCGAACACCTCGTCGCTGTCGATCACCGAGATGGGCGAGGCCACGATCCGGCCCGACAAGGTGTGCGGCTTCCACTTCTTCTATCCCGCCTCGATGATGCGGCTGATCGAGGTGATCGAAGGCGAAGAGTCGTCGGAGGAGACGATCCAGGCGGCCGCCAACTTCGCTCAGCAGATCCGCAAGATGGCGATCCGCTGCGGCGAGGCGCCCGGGTTCGTGGTCAACCGCATCCTCAACTCGGCCGTGTCCGAGGTCTGGCGCGTGACCGAGGAGGAGGGGCTCGAGGTCGAGGACGTCGACAAGGTCATCAAGGACTCGGGCACGGTCCCGATGGGGCCGTTCTTCCTCACCGACCTGCTCGGCCTGGACACGGTGCTGCACGTGGCCGAGCACCTGCGCGAGTCGTACGGGGACCGCTTCTTCGTGTCGGCTCAGATGAAGGCGCTGGTGGCGGCCGGGAACCTCGGCCAGAAGACCGGAAAGGGCTTCTATGAGCACGGCAACTAGCGCGGGTACCCACAGCCTCGTCGAGCGGATGGGCCTCAAGACCCTGGTCGAGTCCTGTCTCGTGCTGGAGGAGGGCGTGGCCTCCGCCAAGGACATCGAGATCGGGATGATGATGGGCGCGGGCATCCTGCCCGGCCCGTTCAGCCGCGCCGACGAGGCCGGCCTCGACACCATCCTCGAGCAGCTCGAGCGGGCCGAACGCGAGTGGGGACCCTCGTTCGAGCCGCCCATCGTCCTGCGGCGGCTGGTCGCCCAGGGGCGGCTCGGCCGCAAGACCGGGCAGGGCTTCTTCCCCTACCCGCAGCCGGACGCGGGCGACCAGCGCGAGAACGTGCTGCTGGAGACGCGTGGCGACATCGCGATCGCCTGGCTGAACCGTCCGCCCGCCAACCCGTTGTCGCCCCAGGCCGTGCGCGACCTGATCTCGGTCTGGGACGAGGTGGGCGGCAAGGTCAGGGCGCTGGTGCTCGCCTCGTCGAACATCTTCACGTTCAGCGCCGGGGCTGACATCAAGGAGTTCACGAAGATGACGCCGGACGCCGAGGGGGCCGACCTGGTCGAGTCCGCGCACCGCTTCATGCGCGGCATGGAGCAGTCGTCGACGGTGACCATCGCCGCGGTCAACTCGATCGCCTTCGGCGGTGGCTGCGAGCTGGCGATGGCGTGCGACTTCCGCATCGCCGCCGAGTCGGCGACGTTCGGCCAGCCCGAGATCAACCTGGGCATCATCCCCGGCTTCGGCGGCACTCAGCGGCTGCCGCGCCTCGTGGGCGAGCCGAAGGCGCTCGAGATGAACCTCGGCGGCGACCCGATCGACGCCTACGAGGCGCACCGCGTGGGCCTGGCCAACCAGGTCGTGCCCGACCACGAGCTGTTCGACACCGCGCTCGCCTGGGCGCGGCGGCTGTCCGAGAAGGCGCCGATCGCGGTCGAGGAGATCAAGAAGCGCTCGCACCGGCCGGACCTCGACGAGGGCCTCGCCACGGAGGCCGAGGGCTTCGCGCGCGCGTTCGGGTCGGAGGACGCCAAGGAGGGCATCTCGGCCTTCCTCGGCAAGCGCCGGGCCACCTTCAAGGGACGATGACGGTCGCTGGAGAGGATCGCCGCGCAGCGGGCCAGCCCGCTGCTTGGCGCTCGTGCGCTCAGGTCGAGCGGCTGGCGAGCCTGCTGCGGGATTCCGAGCGCGCGGTCGTGCTCACGGGAGCGGGCGTGTCGGTGCCGTCCGGGATCCCCGACTTCCGCACGCCGCGTACGGGCCTGTGGGAGAAGGTCGACCCGATGGAGGTCGCCCACATCGACGCGTGGCGGCGCGACCCCGACCGCTTCTGGCGCTTCTACGGCGACCGCTTCGCCTCGCTGGTCGACAAGCGGCCCAACGAGGCTCACCTGGCGCTGGCCGAGCTGGAGCGGCGCGGGCTGATCAAGGCGGTGATCACGCAGAACATCGACCGCCTGCACCGCGTGGCGGGCACTCAGCGGCTGATCGAGGTGCACGGGTCGATCGAGTGGAGCGTGTGCCTCGACTGCGGTGGCAAGGTCCCGCTCGACCGGGTGATCGAGCAGCTGCGCACGGACGACGGCGCGCCGGAGTGCGCCTGCTGCTTCACGC
The DNA here is from genome assembly GCA_034664125.1 of Thermoleophilaceae bacterium. GTDB lineage: Bacteria > Actinomycetota > Thermoleophilia > Solirubrobacterales > Thermoleophilaceae > JACVRW01. The sequence goes on from JAXDIG010000061.1 coordinate 9,795, forward strand.
CGCTCAAGCCCGACGTCGTGCTGTTCGGCGAGATGCTGCCGGAGCGGGCGCTGTCGGAGGCGCAGGCGCTGGCGCTCGACGCCGACCTGATGCTGTGCGTCGGCTCGTCGCTCGAGGTGTACCCGGTGGCCGGCCTGCCGGCCATCACGCGCGGCGCCGGCGGGCGGCTCGCGCTCGTCACCCAGGGCCCGACTCCCTACGACGACGAGGCCGACGTCAGGCTCGGCGGTGACGTGGTCGAGGAGCTGCGCGCCGTGCTGGCCGCCCTCTAGATGAACCGCACCATCGCCGTCGTGATCGCCGCGCTGGTGGCGGTGCTGGCGGCGGTGGGGCTGCTGACCGGCGGCGAGGGGAGCGACTCGGAGCCGTCGGCGCGCTCCGCGGGGCCGTCGATCGCGCAAGTCGCGCGCGGCGTCGAGCGGGTGCGCGAACTGAAGTTCGAGCGGCTGCCGCGCGTGGAGCGGGTCACGGGCGAGCAGGCCGCCGCGGCCGGCCTGCGCGAGCTGGACCGCGACCTACCGCGCGCCGACGTGCTGGCCGAGGAGCGCCTCTTGAAGCTGCTCCACCTGCTGCCGCCGAAGTCCGGCCTGCGCGAGCTGCTCGGCAAGGCGCTCAGCACCGAGGTGGGCGGCTATTACCTGCCGCGCACGCGCACGCTCTCGATCGTGGGCGGCGGCGGACAGCTCGGGCTGCTGGGCGAGATCACGCTGGCGCACGAGCTCACGCACGCGCTCGAGGACCAGCATTTCGGCATCGAGTCGCGCGGCTCCACCGGTTTTCGCCGCGACCGCGAGGTCGCTGACAGCGCGCTGCGGGAGGGCAGCGCGACGGTCGCCATGGTCGACTACGCGGTGCTCGAGGAGACGGGCACCGCGAACGTCCCGGCCCAGCTGCGCGGTAGGGCGCTGCGAGCGCTGGACGACGCGGCCGTGCCCGCGTCGAGCGGGCTGCCGCGCTACGTGCGCGAGAGCCTGGTGTTCCCCTACGCGGCCGGCGCGCGGCTGGTCAACCGCATCCAGGGTCGGGGCGGGTGGGAGGCGGTCAACCGGGCCTTCGGCGCGGACGCCCCCGTGTCCAGCGAGCAGGTGATGCACCCCGCCAAGTACGACGCCCGCGAGCGGCCCGTGCGCGTGCGGGTCACGGGGCTGCGCTCGGCGCTGCCGGCGGGCGCGCGCCCGGTCGAGGAGGGCGACTTCGGCGAGTTCGACACCGAGCAGCTGCTGCGGGCCGCGAACGGCCGCGAGCGCTCGGCGGCCGCGGCCGCCGGATGGGGCGGCGGAGGCTTCTCGCTGTGGCGCCTGGGCACGGACCGCTACGCCCTGGCACTGCGCTGGGCCTGGGACAGCGCCCGCGACGCGCGCGAGTTCGAACGAGCGGCGCGCCGCACGGCCCGGAGCCTGGGCGGGGCGGCGGTGGCACGGCGCGGTCGCACGGTAGCGCTCGCGCTGGCGCCCGAGCGCGCGCGCGCGGAAGCGCTCGTCCAGCGCGCCCTCCCCGAGTGATAGCGAGCTTTCCAGTCATATAGTCCGGAAACCTCCCCAGCACTCGCCGGGCCGGGGGCCCCTCAGCCGCCGAGGCGATGCCGCCGCAGCGCGGCCTCCATCTCCTTCACCGCCTCCGTAAGCGCCTGTCTCTCCGGGGCGCCGAGGTCCCCCGCGAGCGCCGCGTTGGCCGCGGCCCCGACGGCCTCGCGATGCGAAACCAGGCCGGCGCCCTCGCCGAGCTCCGCCATCAGCGCCTCCAGCGCCACCCGTGCCTGCAGCGCGGCCTCGCGCGGTCGTTCGGCGTTCAGGTCGGCGCGGGCGCGCAGCACCAGCTCCTCGGCGACCAGCTGCGCCTGGCGGGCGCCGAGCATCGCCGCGAAGCGCTCCTCCGGCGCCTCCATCGATCGCTTCACGCGGCGGGCTCCCGGGCGCGGTAGCTCCAGCGCCTCGGCGAAGCGGCCCTCCGCCACCGCCTCGCCGGCGCCGAAGCCCACCCGCGCCACGAGCGCCCGATCGAAGGACACCTCAGATCCGTATGGGTCCGCCGCGGCGGCGCGCCAGGCACTCAAGGCGCGGTTCAGCATGGCAAGGGCCGCGCCCAGCTCCAGGTCGAGCGCCTCCTTGTCAGCCCGCAGTGCGGCGAGCCACTCAGCCGGGGAGTCCAACGGCGACGGCCGCACGACCGTCGCCCGGGAAGTGGGCACCGGCTCCGGCGCCGCCTCGTCGACCGAGCGTGGCTTCCGCGCGCGCTCCGGCGCGCCTAGCGTCCCGAACACCAGCACGGCCTCCACCGGGCCGTCCGCCTCCGAGCGGACGAGGTAGCGCCCGTCGGGCGGGCCCAGCAGGAAGCCGAACTCGAGCTGGACGCAGCCGAAGAGCTCGGACGCGGGCGCGGCGGCCGTCGGTCTACTCGCCCGTGTGGGCGTCGCTCGCCCGCCGGTGCTTCCCGGCGGGGAGGGCGTACTTGGAGGGCTTCGTCGGCACGACCGGGTTGTCGAGCTCGCGCAGGCGCGAGATCAGGTCGGACCACTGGCCCGGCTTGAGCACGGCCAGCGCCTGCTTGCCGAGCTTGCGGTTGGCGCCGAACAGCGGCTGGAAGCCGACGTGGATGTGGTCGGAGTGGTCGGCCATCGCGAGCGTGGCACCGCCGATCTCGAACAGGGAGATGATCTGGTGAGGTGCCACCGTGCCCTGCAGCTGCATCAGGCGCCGCACTGCCTGCTCGGTGATCCCGCCCGGCTCCTGGTGGCCGAGGATCGGGATGCCGTTCACCTTCGCGATGTCGACCGCGTTGCCCGAGCTGTGCTCGGAGACGTTCCCGGAGGACGTGTAGAAGCCGTGGCCGCACTTCAGGCTCGTGACCGTCGGGCGCAGCCCGGACTCGGCCAGGTACTCGAGCGTCGCCAGCACGCGCCGGTCGACCTGGCCGGAGCGGATGTCGTCGCGGCCGCAGGGGTAGATGTCCACCCGCTCGTCGGCCAGCACGCGGCGCTCGAGCTGCGGCTTGGGAAGCAGCAGGATCTGGCCGATCGACATGCCGTCCACGTCGTCGCCGTGCAGCACGTTGCGACCGGACGCGCGGTAGATCGCGGTCGCCTCGAGCAGCTTCCAGCCGTCGAGGATCGGCTTGGGGTCGATGCGCGGAGCGCCCCTGCCGGCCGGCCGGATCGAGAAGTCGAGGTGCGCCGCGCGGTTTGCCACCGTGCGCCCGATGCGGCCGACGATCGTGCCGCCGATCACGCGCGAGCCCTTGCGCAGGCGGCGCAGCGTGACCTTGCTCGGGTCCAGCCCGAACGGGCGCGAGAAGTAGTTGCGGTAAGTCTCGTATGAGCCGTTCTTGCGCGCCTTGGCGTCGAGGACCTGGTCGAGTCCGCCCGCCTGGCGTGCGCCCTCCATGTTCGGGTGCGCGAACAGGCGGTCCTTGATCGGCACGCTCGCCTGTGCGTTCGCCGCACCGGCGTCCTGGGCGGCCGAGTCGCTCGCGGCCGTGTCGTTTGAGTCCTCGACCTGGCGGCCGGCCGAGGCGGGCGCCGAGGGCTTCGGATCGTGGGAGGCGCCGTTGGCCTTCAGCGCGCGCGCGGAGCGGCTGGGATCGCCGGCGTCCTGCTTCGGCACGGGGTACTGCTGCGAAACCGAGCCGAGGTGCGCGTACGTGTAGCGGTTGCCGTACACGTCCTGCAGCGTCACGTAGCGGCCGAGCCGGTCGCTCGAGCCGATGTCCTTGATCACGCCGTCGTTGACCGCCACCACGGGCGCGCCGCTGCGCGCGTAGATGTCGATCGAGCGGCGCTGGTCGGCGGACTCGATCACGTTGGCCGCGTTCTCGCCCTGCTTGACGCGCTTGAGCAGGTCCGCCTCGGCGAGGTCATCCGCGTAGCGCGCGCGTGCGTAGACAGGGAAGCGGCCCTCGGTCAGCCCGGTGAGCGAGCCGATCAGGTCGGCCGGCACGCCGGCGATCAGGCGCGCGCGCAGGAGCACCGAGTCGACGTACCAGTCGGCGTGGTTGTAGGCGAAGATCGCGCGGCGCACGTCGTCCTCGTAGCCGGCCGCCTTCAGGTAGCGCGCGGCCGCGAAGATCGCGTCGACCGGGTTGTAGGGGTCCTTGCGCTTGTCCTTGTTGGCGTCGGTGCCGTAGGTCTGCCAGGTGGACGGCATGAACTGCATCCAGCCGACCGCCCCGGCGGAGGAGACGTTGAGGTTGCGCCCGTAGTCGGTTTCGATCTCGTTGATCGCGGCCAGGACCTCCCAGCGGATGCCGTACTCGATTCCGGCAGCCTGGTAGATCGGTAGGAGGAAGGGCGGCACGCGGAACTTGCGGATGATGAAGTTGGGGACGCCGTGGGCGGTCGACGGGCCGGGCAGCGCGTCGATGAAGCCGGGGTTGCCCGGGGTGGGGGTGCCGTCGGCCTTGCGCAGCTTCGACGGCTTGTCCTTTGAACCCTCATCCTTGGCTGGAGGCTTGCCGCCGGTGATCTCGCGAGCCTTCTTGCGCTCCCTGTGGACGCGCTCGCCGCTGTTGGTCTGTCCCTGCGGCGAGCCGCCGCCGGCGCTCGGCGGTGCCGGCGCGGCGGGCACGGGGGCGGGCGCCTGCTCCTGCGTCTGCTGAGGCTCCGGCGCTGGGTCGGCCTGGGCGGTCTTGGTCCGGTTGACGATCTTGCCCGGCAGCTTGATGTCGGCGAGCGACCCGCCGGGCGGCACGTCGACGGTCACCTGCACGATTTCGCCCGAGGGCAGCCGCACCGAGACGGTTTCGGACTTAGCCGCGGCCGGGATGCTGAACGCAGTGAGGCCAGCCACGACGAAGGTCCCCGCCGCAAGCAGGATGCTTAGGAGCCGCGTCTTCATCCGTGCTTTTCTGTGACCTCCCTCAAGGCGCTCCGAAGAGCGCCCAGCGTGCGGGCGCAGGCTATCAGGGACACCTGCGGGGCGACCTACGCTACTTGAGGGCTTTTGTGTCTGCAATGGGTAACTGCCTGGCGTGTTGGTTGTGTCCCCGCGCACGCCGCGACCGAGCTCCGCGCGCGAGATCAAGACCATGTATCGACCGCGTGCCCGGATACCTTCAATCCCGCTCGCTCATCTCGAGGGCATGATCGCGCCTGACGCTGAGCAGTTCCTGAGCCGGATCCGTACCATAACCCTCGACTTGAGGCTTAGATCGGCCTTCCCCGGCCCGATCGTCTACCCTGCCGCGCATGTCCGCCCCCGAGCACGATGAGACCTTCGTCGAGAGGCTGTCCAGGCAGGGCGAGGAGGCGCTCGGGAAGATCGCCGAGGAGCTGATCTCCAACCCGGTGGTCAACGGCGCGATCGCCCGCGCGTTCGAGGCGCGCGAGAAGGCGGTGCAGGCCCAGGAGGTCGCGATGGGCGCGCTCAACCTGCCCTCCGCGGCAGACATCGAGCGCGTCACCCGCCGGCTGCGCTCGCTCTCGCAGCGGCTGGAGGGCATCGAGGATTCGATGGACCGCCTCGAAGGGCGGCTCGCCGCGCTCGGGACGCAGGAGCCGCTCGCGCCGATCGAGCAGCGGCTCGACGAGATCGCCCGCGACCTTGCGGCGCTGCGCGAGTCGGTTTCGCCGAGCGGCAGTCCGGTGCCGCGCGCGCAGGAGCGCTTGACCGTCACCGAGTCGTAGCGAGCGCCGCGTACCCGGCCTCGCCCAGCCGCAGGCCGATCTGCTCCAGCTGGTCCGCGTCCACCCGGCGAGCGCCGCCGGGTGCCGGCACGTCGGTGACCGCCAGGACGCAGGCCGCCGGCACTTCCCGCCGGGCCGCCACCGCCAGGATCGTGGCCGCCTCCATCTCCACGACGGACGCGCCGCGCTGCAGCCAGGCGTCGGCCTCGCCCGCGCGCGGGTCGTAGAACAGGTCGGTGCTGACCACCGTGCCGGGCCGCGCGCCCGCGGCGAGCAGGCGCTCGAGCATCTCGGGGTCCGAGCCGAGCGAGCCGTTGGCCCCCAGCGCGGCGCTGGCGCCGTCGGCCGGCAGCACCGCCTGGGCCGCCACCAGCTCGCCGAGCTCGAGGTCGTCGACGAGCGCGCCGCAGGTCCCGATGCGCACCAGCCGGCGCGCCCCGAGAGCGATCAGCTCCTCGGTCACGATCGCGGCGCTCGGCCCGCCCATCCCGGTGGACTGGACGGTGAGCGGCTCGCCGTCGGCCGCCATCCCGGTGTAGCCCCAGAGGCCGCGGGTGTGGTTGAACATCTTGGGACCCTCGAGCAGGTGCTGGGCCACGGCGAGGGCGCGGTGCGGATCGCCGGGCAGCAGGACGCGCTCGGCGAGCTCCGTTGTCGGCTTGAGGTGGATCGCTCGGATCTGGTGCTGGAGCGTCAAGGCGGCGAACCCTAGACTGCGGGTCGATGGCGAAACCGCCCAGCACACCCTCCGAGCTGCGCGACGCCGTTGAGCGGACCGTGCAGGCCACGCTCGGGTCGGCCGAGCGCCAGCGCGACCGCACGCAGGGAGCGATAGACGACATCGCGGGCACGGTGGACAACCTGCGCCGCGGCGCCGAGGCGAGCCTCGCCCGCGGGCGCCGGGCGCTCGACGACGCCCGGCCGGCGACGCACGAGGACATCCGCGAGCTCAAAGCCGAGCTGCGCCGCCTGGGCCGGCGCCTCGACGCGATCGAGGAGCGGCTGCCGGCCAAGCGCTCGAGCTCCGCGGCCAAGAAGTCCGGCGCCCGCCGCAAGCCGCCCTCGTAGTGACCGGCCGCCGGGTGCTGATCACCGGCGTGGGGAGCTACCTCGGGACGCTCCTTGCTGCGCGGCTCGAGCGCGACCCCGAGTTCGATGCCGTCTTCGGGCTCGACACGCGTCAGCCGCGGCAACCGCTCGGACGCACCGAGTTGATGCAGGCCGACATACGCGACCCCGAGATCGCCGCGCTGATCGCGCGTGCGGAGGTCGACACCGTGGTCCACAACTCGATCGTCCGGCAGCCGGGGCCGGGCATGTCCTCGCGCGCGATGCACGACATCAACGTGATGGGCTCGCTCCAGCTGCTCGCGGCCTGCGGGCAGGCGCCGTCGATCCGGGCGATCGTCATCCGCGGCTCGGCCGGCATCTACGGCGCCGAGCCACACGCGCCGCAGTTCTTCGGCGAGGAGATGACCCGCATGTTCCCGCTGCGCACTCGCTTCCAGCGCGACGTCGCCGAGATCGAGAACTACTTCGAGACGTACTCGCGCCGCCACCCCGAGGTGACCTGCACGATGCTGCGCTACCAGCCGGCGATCGGCCCTTCGCCCTACACCCAGATCACGCGCTACCTGGCCCAGCCGGCGTGCCCCACCTACCTCGGGTTCGACCCGCGCATCCAGCTCGTTCACGAGGACGACGCTCTCGACGCCCTGGTCGCCGCGACCCGGCGACCGGTGCGAGGCGCCGTGAACGTCGCGGCGCGCGGCACGATCGGGCTCGCGCGCATGATCCGCATGGCCGGCCGGCCGCTGCTGCCGATCGCCGCGCCGCTGTTCGGACCGATCACCGGCGTCGGGCGCCGGCTCGGGCTGGACTCCTACTCGGACGATTTCCGGCGCCTGCTCCGCTACGGCCGCGGCGTGGACACCGCCCGGCTGGAAAGCGCGGTGGGCCACCGGCCGCGCTACTCGACGGTCGAGGCTGTCGAGGACTGGGTGCGCGGCTCTGGCGCCGGGGGGCGGGCGGCGGCGTGAGCGACCCGGCCGCCCTGGCCTTCATGCGCCGGCTGCGCCAGGGGCTCGACTCGGGGCTCGACCTGCCCGAGGCGCTGGCCCGAGGCGGGACCGCGCTGCCGCGCGAGGCTCGCGACACGCTCGAGCACGTCCTGCGCCGCCTCGACGGCGACCACCATGACGACGAGTGGGGCTTCGACGAGGACTTCACCGACCTGGTCGAGCCATTCTTCGGCTTCCTCTACGACCGCTGGTGGCGCGTCGCCGTGGAGGGCGCTCACCGCGTCCCCGCGCACGGGCGCGCGCTGCTTGCCTCCAACCACGCGGGCATCCTGCCGTGGGACGCGACGATGATCTCGATCGCGCTGCTGCGCGAGCACCCGCTGCCGCGGCAGCCGCGCTTCCTCGTCCTCAATTGGGCCTTCGACCTGCCCTGGATCTCGACCTTCATCCGCAAGGTCGGCGGCGTGGTCGCCTCGCCCTACAACGCCCAGCGGCTGCTCGAGCAGGATCAGCTCGTGGCCGTCTTCCCCGAGGGAGTCAAGGGCACCGGCAAGCCGTTCGCCGAGCGCTACCGGCTGCAGCGCTTCGGTCGCGGCGGCTTTGTCGAGATCGCCCTGCGCGCCGGCGCGCCAATCGTGCCCGTGGCCGTGGTCGGCAGCGAGGAGATCTATCCCAAGCTCGGCGACGTGCGGCCGCTGGCGCGGCTGATCGGCGCGCCGTTCTTCCCGGTCACGCCCACCTTCCCGTGGCTGGGGCCGCTCGGCGTCGTGCCGCTGCCGTCGAAGTGGCGGATCGAGTTCTGCGAGCCGATCCAGACTGACCGGTACGGCCCCGACGCCGCGAGCGACCGCGCTCTCGTGCTCGAGCTGACCGAGCAGGTTCGCGACACCGTGCAGCAGGCGCTCTACGCCAACCTCGTGCGCCGCGGCTCCGCTTTCGTTTAACTCGAACGTCCGTTGAATTCAGGCGCCCATCGGTTGACGCGGCGCCGGGTCAGGGTACGGTGGGGCGGGATCAGTCGCGCGCGCATTCTGACCCCTCTCCTGATGGCCGTGGTGTTCTCGGTGGTGACTTCGCACGCCCTGGCCGCCGCGCCATACGTCGTCTACACGGCGAACAACGAGGTCGACGGCGCCGTGATCCTGCGCAGCGAGCCCGCCACGGGCTCGACGGTCGAGATCTCCCGCAACGGCCCGCTCGGCTCGCTGTTCCAGCACCCCTACGACCTGGCGGTCGAAGCCGACGGCAGCATCGTGGTCGCGGACATGGGCGTCCGCAACCAGAAGGACGGGGCGGTCCTCCGGGTCGACCCGTTCACCGGGCGGCAGAGCGTGGTGTCGAGCGGGGGCCTCTTCTACGACCCCTCCGGCATCGCCATCGGGCCGGGCGGCCTCCTGTACGTGCTCGACACCCTGTCCGGGGCGAATGGCGGCGCGGTGATCAGCGTCGATCCCCACACCGGCGCCCAGAGGCTGATCTCGTCCGACTTCAACCCGCTGGCGCTGTTCGACCTGCCCTTCGGCATCGCCGTCGATTCCGACGGCAGCCTGGTGGTGGTCAACCGCGCCCTGGCGGGGCCGCTCCCGCTCCAGTGCCTGGCCCCCACGGGCAGCGTGATCCGCGTCAACCCTGCCGACGGCAGCCAGACGCTGATCTCCGAGCTGGGCCGGCTGTCGCGTCCCCTCGGCCTTGCGATCGACGCCGACCGGAGCATCTTCGTCGCGAACGAGTGCGGCACGCCGAACGGGGTGGGCCTCGTGCGCGTGACCCCGGGAACCGGGGCGCAGGCCGATGTCACGACCAACAACGACGAGGACTTCCTGCGGACGCCCGAGCGCGTTGCCAGGAACCCGGCCGGCGAGCTGCTCGTGACCGACTACAGCCTCGGCGCCGACGGCGACGGCGGGATCGTGAAGGTCAACCCGTCGACGGGAGCGCAGAGCGTCGTCTCGACCGACAACCTGTTCAACCACCCGCTCGGCATCGCCGCGGTGGCCAACCTCCCGCCCGCCGCCGCGCTCGCGGTCAAGCCGGCGATCGTGGCGGCCGGCCGCCAGGTGAACCTGGACGCCTCCGGCTCACGCGACCCCGAGGGCCTGCGGCTGGTCTACGAGTGGGACCTCGACGGGAACGGCACGTTCGAGGCCGGCTCGGGCACGACTCCGACGGCGATGCCGAGGTTCTCCGTCGACGGGCCCAGGATCGTGCGCGTGAGGGTCAACGACCCGCACGGGGGCCGGGCGGTGGCCGAGGCCACCCTCGACGTGGACGGCAGCAGGCCGGTCCTGACACGCCTGCGAGTGCTGACCCGCGTGCTGGGCGTGCCGTCCCGGCGCAGGCGCGGTCATGGCTCGGTCGCCGCGCGGAGTAGCGAGCCGCCGAGTGCCACAACCCTCCGCTTCCGGCTGTCCGAGGCCGCAGTGGTGACCGTGGCGCTCGACCGCGCGCGCCAGGGCCGGCGGTCCAAGGGCCGCGCCTGCAGCCCGCGGGCCAAGCGCGGGCGCCGTTGCATCGCGTGGAAGCGAGCGCACACGATCAGGCGGTCCGCCACGGCCGGTCAGAACGGCATCGTCCTGCGCGCCCGCGGGCTACGGCCGGGCCGCTATCGCGTCGTGCTGACCGCCACCGACGAGGTCGGCAACCGCTCCGCGCGGCGGGCGCTCCAGCTGCGCGTGGTCCGGCTGCCCCGCTAGAACAGCTCGCGATGAAGCGATCGAGGCGGCGCAGAGAGCGGCTCTCGGCTGCCGAGGCACGCAGGATCGCCCTGGCTGCTCAGGGCTTCGCCGCGGGCCGCCCGGCGCGGCCGGACGGGCGCGCCCTGCGCCGGGTGCTGAAGGACGTTGGCCTGCTGCAGATTGACTCGGTCAACGTGCTCGCGCGCGGCCACTACCTGACCCTGTTCAGCCGGCTCGGGCCGTACCCGCTCGAGCTCGTCGACAAGCCGACCTGGTACGCGCCGCGGCGCCTGTTCGAATACTGGGGTCACGAGGCGTCGCTGATCCCCGTGGCCACGCAGCCGCTGCTGCGCTGGCGGATGCAGCGGGCTCACGACGACGCCTGGGGCGGGATGAAGAGCGTGGCGCGCGATCGTCCCGAGCTCGTGGAGCGGGTGCTTTCCACGGTCGCGGAGAGGGGGCCGATAGCCGCCAGCGAGATCGAGGACGGAGTTCCGCGCCGAGCCGAGCCCTGGTGGAACTGGTCGGACGCCAAGCGGGCGTTCGAGTTCCTCTTCTGGTCCGGCCGGATCACCTCTGCCCGGCGGCGCAACTTCGAGCGCCTCTACGACCTGCCGGAGCGGGTGCTGCCGCGCGAGGTCGTGGTCGCGCCGACGCCCGCCGCGGACGAGGCCCAGCGCCAGCTCGTCCGGATCGCGGCGCGCTCGCTTGGCGTAGCGGCGGAGCGCGACCTGCGCGACTACTTCCGCCTGCCCACCGCCGAGACGCGCGAGCGCGTGGCGGAGCTGGCGGAGGCTGGCGAGCTGCTGCCGGTGGATGTGGAGGGCTGGAGCACGCCGGCGTACCTATGGCACGGCACGGCGGTTCCGCGGGCGGTGGACGCGCGCGCCCTGATCGGCCCCTTCGACTCGCTGCTCTGGGAGCGTTCGCGCGTAGAGCGCATATTCGGCTTCCGCTACCGGATCGAGATCTACGTGCCGGCGCCGAAGCGCGTGCACGGCTACTACGTCCTCCCCTTCCTGCTGGGCGACCGGCTCGTAGGGCGCGTCGACCTCAAGGCGGACCGCCGGGCCGGGGTGCTGCGCGTGCTCGCCGCGCACGCCGAGCCGCACGCGCCGGCCGAGACGGCGACGGCCCTGATCGAGGAGCTGCACAGCATGGCCGGGTGGCTCGGGCTAGAAATGCACGCCGCGCATCAGATAAGCCATCGCGACGGCTTCCGTTGACATCTCCTCGTCGCCGCCGGCCTTGTCGGCCGCCGGCAGCGGCTTGCCGTCCTTCTTGTCGCCCTTCGCAGCCTTCGAGTCCGGGAACAGGTTGTAGGCGGTGTTGAGGATGATGTCCATCGTCTTCGGCGAAACCGCGTAGAGCACCTCGCCGAAGGTGCCGAGCCGAGAGGCAACCCGCTTGGGCTTGTCGATCATCGCGTCGGCGAGCATCTGCGCGGCCTCGTCCGGCGAGAGCGTGGGGAAGGCCTTGTACATGTCGGTGGGGGCGATCATCGGCGTGCGCACCAGCGGCATGTACACCGTCGTGAACTTGACGTTGTCGGCCACGCACTCGGGCGCAGCGCAGCGGGAGAACGCGTCCAGCGCCGCCTTCGACGCCACGTAGGCGGAGAAGCGCGGCGTGTTCGTCTGCACGCCGATCGAGGACACGTTGATGATGTGGCCGGACTTGCGCTCGCGCATGCCCGGCAGGAACGCCATGATCAGCTTCAGCGCGCCGAAGTAGTTCAGCTGCATCGTGCGCTCGTAGTCGTGGAAGCGGTCGTAGGAGCGCGCCACGGAGCGCCGGATCGAGCGGCCGGCGTTGTTGATCAGGACGTCGACGCCGCCGTGCTGCTCCAGCACCTCCTGCGCCAGCCGGTCGATGTCCTCGAGGTCGGAGAGGTCGGCGGGGTGCACGTGCGCGACGCCGCCGGCATCCTCCACGTGCTTGGCCACCTCCTCCAGCTTCTCGCGCGTGCGCGAGACGAGCAGCACCTCGCCGCCCGCCTCTCCGACCTTGATCGCCGTCTGGAGCCCGATGCCGCTGGAGGCGCCCGTGATCAGGATCTTCTTGCCGGCGATCGAGCCGGCCAGGGAGCGCTCGCGGAACAGGTCCGGGTCGAGGTTGCGCTCCCAGTAGTCCCACAGCCGCGGCGCGTAGGTCGACAGCGGCGGCACCGCGATCCCGGTGCCGGTGAGCGCGCGCTGGGCGTCGCGGGCGTCGAACTTGCAGCGGAAGTCCCGGTTCTCCGCGGCCGCCGGCGGGATCCCCAGGTCGTTGTAGACCTGGTGGCGGATGCGCTTGACGGTCGGCAGCGCCATGACCCCGGCCCGGACCGCCGGCGGGATCGCGTTGGTCATGTTCGGGTCGACGCGCATCACGAACTGCGGCGCGTGCGCTGCCTTGGCGAACTCGTTCAGCGTCTCGCCGACCTTCATCGGCTCGGGGTTGACGAGGTGGAACGTGTCGTGCGGCAGCTCCTCGTCCGACATGTGGGCGATGTGGTCCATCGCCCTGGCCACGAAGTCGACCGGCACGATGTTCGTCTCGCCGCCCTGCGGCCCGGCCAGCGGCGCCCACTCGGGCAGCGCGTGGCGCAGCCGCTGAAGCAGCTTGAAGTAGTAGTAGGGGCCGTCGATCTTGTCCATCTCGCCGGTTTCCGAGTGGCCGACGACGATGCCCGGGCGGAAGATCAGGGTCTTGGCCTCCACGCCCTCGCGCACGAGCCGCTCGGACTCGTACTTCGTGCGGTGGTAGGCGTGGGGCAGGCTCTGCCCCTCGTCGAACATGTCCTCCTGGAAGACGCCCTTGTACTGCCCCGCGACCGCGATCGAGCTGGTGTGGTGGAAGCGCCCGACCTCGAGCGAGTTGGCGAACTCGATCACGTGCTTCGTGCCCTCGGTGTTGGCCTTCTCCATGGCGTCCTCGTCGGCCGCCATGTCGTAGATGGCCGCGAGGTGGAAGAAGTGGTCGATCCGCTCGCTGAAACCCTCGACCCCCAGCGCCGGCTTCGACAGGTCGCCGGTCACCGGCACGATGCGACCCTCCTCGGCCCCCAGCCGCTGCACGAGCGCGTCGATCTTGCCGCGCGACCCTTCGCGCACGAGCACGTAGGTGGTCCCCTCGCGCTTCAGCAGCTCAGCCAGCAGGTGCCGGCCGATGAAGCCCGTCGCGCCGGTGACGAAGTAATTCAAGGCATTCCCTCCACTCTCAGCTAAGGCCGCGATACTACCCTCGCGTCTGACTCCGATATACCAGCGGGGCCGTGGCCGAGCAGACCCTCACCCTGAACGAAGCCGCCGAGCGCGTCGGCGTCTCGGCGTCCACGCTCAAGCGCTGGGCGCAGAGCGGAGTGATCCCCGAGGTCGACGGCGGCGGCGACTGGACGGCGGCGGCCGTGGCGCACGCGCGCATCGTCGCGCGCCTGCGCTCTCGCGGGCACAGGCTCGAGGACATCCGCGAGGCGGGCAAGGCGGGACGGCTGGCCTACGGCTACATCGAGTCGCTCTTCGGCGACGACGAGCAGGCGGAGCGCACGCTCAAGGACGCGTCCAGGGACACCGGGCTCGAGGAGGCGCTGATCGAGCGCTTCTGGTCGAGCCTCGGGCTGGCCCCGGCGTCGCTGGAGGCGCTGACCGACGAGGACCTCGAGGCGCTGCGCTACGTCGCGTCCGTGCTCGACGCCGGGTTTCCGCTGGTGGCGTTCCTGCAGCTGTGCCGGGTGTACGGGCAGGCGCTCTCTCAGATCGCCGACGCCGAGGTGCGCCTGTTCCACCTGTACGTGCACGAGCCGCTCATGCGCGAGGGCGTGCCGGGATTGCAGATGGCAGAGGAGATGGAGAGCCTCGCGCGCGACCTGCTGCCGATCGCCTCGCCGCTGATGGACTACACGCACCGCCGCTTCCTCCAGCACTTCGTGGCCCAGGACGTGGTCGGTCACATGGAGGACGAGCTCGAGGAGGGCGACATCGAGCAGGGCCGCGTGCGGGTGGCGATCGCCTTCGCCGACCTGGCCGGCTACACGCGCTACACCGAGGAGGAGGGCGAGGAGGAGGCGCTGTCGTCGGTCGAGCGCTTCGTGGAGGGCGTGACCAACACCCTGCCCGACGACGCCCGCGTGGTGAAGACGATCGGCGACGAGGTGATGGTGGTCGGCAACGACATCCATGCGCTGGTGGACTGGGCGGTCGGGTTCGTGGGCCTGTTCGACGAGCGGCCCGAGCCGCGCATCGGGATCCACTGGGGCACGACCCTCTACCGCGACGGCGACTACTTCGGGCGCGAGGTCAACCTCGCCTCGCGCGTTGTGGCGCGCGCCCGCGGGGGAGAGGTGCTGGTCACCGACTCGGTCGTCGATGCGGTCCGCGGCGCGTCGCACCTGTCGTTCGACGAGATCGGGCAGGTGAAGCTGAAGGGCTTCAACCAGCCGCGCCAGCTGTGCCGGGCGGCGCTGAAGGAATCGTGAACGTCCTCGACGCGGCGCGCGACAGCGGCCTCGTGCGCGAGGGCGCTCCGCTGCTGGTGCTGCTGTCGGGCGGTGGGGACTCCGTCTGCCTGCTGGACGTGACAGTGCGCCTGGGCGCCCGGGTGAGCGCTTTGCACGTGAACTACGGGCTGCGTTCTGGCGCTGACGAGGACGAGAGCTTCGTGCGGGGGCTGTGCGAGCGCTTGGGGGTGCCGCTGTTCGTCGAGCACGTGGCGCTGGACGCTGCCGCGGCCGCTCCGGGCAACCTCCAGGAGCGCGCTCGCGATGCGCGCTACCTGCTCGCCGAGCGGCTCGCCGAGGGCGACTACGCCGCGGCCCACACGGCGTCCGACCAGGCGGAGACGGTGCTCTACCGGCTGGCGGTGTCGCCGGGGTCGAGGGCGCTGCACGGGATGGCGCCGCGTCGAGGGCGGCTGGTGCGGCCGCTGCTGGGGGTCACCCGCGACGAGGTGCGCTCGTATCTGCGCTCGCGCCAGCTCGATTGGCGGGAGGACCCGTCCAACGCCGACCGCCGCTTCGCACGCGCG
>JAXDIG010000062.1:0-38386 GCA_034664125.1 Thermoleophilaceae bacterium
CGCTGCGCGATCCAGCCCGCTACGCGGGGCTGGTCACCGTCGGCGCCACCGCGGGCATCGACGAGCCCGCGGAGCGTGCCGCACGCGCCCAGGCGGACGAGCGGCTCGCCTCGTGGATCGAGGCGGCACCGATCGAGGACGTCGTCGCCCTCTGGGAGCGCCAGCCGCTGTTCGCCGACCAGTCCGACGCGCTGGTCGAGGCGCAGCGCCCCGGCCGTCTCGCGCAGGACCCGGTGGCCCTGGCCCGCCTGCTGCGCACCGCCGGCCAGGGCGTGCTCGATCCGGTGTGGCACGAGCTGCTCCGGCTCGAACTACCGGTGCTGGCGATCGCCGGCAGCCGCGACGAGGGCTACACGAGGGCGGCGCACAAGATCGTCGACACGGCGCCGAACGCCAAGACACACATCGTGGAGCACGCCGGACACGCTCCACAACTGCAGCAACCGCAACAGGTCGCCTCCGTTATTGCCGCCTTTCGCTCGAACCTGCGCTGACGGCGCTGCGTATGCCCCGCCATGAGGAGCAAGCGTCTTCAAATCGCAGGCGCGGTCGCGGTGGCGGCAATCGCGGGCGTGGTGACCACGACGGCCCTGGCGGGCGGCGACCGGGAGGTGCGCACCCGGCTCACGGGCTTCCAGGAGGTGCCGGCCATCTCGACGGACGCCGGCGGCAAGTTCCGTGCCAAGCTGCGGACCAGCAGTCAGGAGATTCAATACGAGCTGAGCTACGCCCATCTGACCGGCGCGGTGCAGCAGGCGCACATCCATCTCGGCCAGCGCGCCGTGAACGGCGCGATCAGCGTGTTTCTGTGCTCGAACCTCGGCAACGGGCCCGCCGGCACGCAGGCCTGTCCGGCCGCCCCGGCAACGATCACGGGCACGATCAGGCCGGCCGACGTGATCGGCCCAGCGGGCCAGGGCATCGATCCGATGCAGTTCGACGAGCTGGTGCGCGCGATCCGTGCGGGAGTGACCTACGCCAACGTCCACAGCGCGACCTTCCCCGGCGGTGAGATCCGCGGTCAGCTGAACGACTAGGAGCAGCCTGGAAGCGCCCTAGGCCGGCAGCTCGTCGACGACGACGTCGGCCAGGGCGCCTTCGTCCACCTGCACACCGAGCCCCGGTCCGGTCGGCACCTTCAGCGTGCCGTTGCGCGGCGCGGGCAGCGTGCGCGCCAGCGGTGAGTCGAACAGCTCGAGCGTGGCCAGCCCGCACGCCAGGTGCAGGTCCTCGGCGGCCGCCAGCTGCAGCGCGGCGGCGATGCCCCACGGTCCGTCGAGCGTGCTCGACAAAAAAGCGCCGAGCCCTTTGGCCCGCGCCAGCCGCAGCGCCTCGCGAGCGGCCCGGAAGCCGCCGGCGCTCGCCAGCTTCAGGTTGACCACGTCGCAGGCCTCCGTCTCCACGGCGCGGCGGACGGCGCGCGCGGACCCGACCGATTCGTCGGCGGCGATCGGGGTGGACACGCGGCCGCGCACCTGGCGCAGCTCCTCGAGGCTACGGCAGGGCTGCTCCACGAACTCCAGGTCGTACTCCTCCAGCGTGCGGATGTGCGCCACCGCCTCGTCCACCGACCAGGCGCGGTTGGCGTCCACCCGCAGCGCCGGCCAGGGCCCGACCGCGTCCCGAACCGCCGCCACCCGCTCGGCGTCCTCGGGGAGCCCCACCTTCACCTTGAAGCAGGCGTAGCCGGCGCGCAGCCCCTCGCGGGCGCGCTCCGCCACCTCCGCGGGCGGGCCCGCCGGGAGCGTCAGGTTCACGGGCAGCGCGTCGCGCACCGGCTCGGCGAGCGGGCGCTCCTCCTGGCGCGCTTCCAGATCGAGCCGGGCGATCTCCTCGGCCGCGCGCGCCTGCGGCGGGCGCCTGCCGCCGCCGCCGCTGAGGGCGGCGATCGCGCGCTCCAGCGGCACCCCGTCGTACGGCTCGAACGGCGCCGCCTCGCCCCATCCGACGGTGCCGTCGCTCGCCTCCAGCCGCAGCACCACCAGCTCACGCGCGCTGACCACGCCACCAGCCGTTACGAAGGGCTCGCGGAATGGGATGGAGAGCCGCAGCAGGCTGCGCTTCACGAGAGCAGCACGCCCGCGGACAGCAGCAGGGAGAACACGGCCAGCAGCCGGCCCGTGCCCGCCAGCGCGCCGTTCAGCGCCGGGCCGTCGGTGCGGGAGGAGACGGTTTCGATCAGCGGTGGGGCCAGGGGCAGGGCCGCGAGCGTCAGCAGCAGCCAGGCGCTCAGCCCACCGAAGGCCCACGTGGCCGCCGGGACGGCGAACGCGAGGATCACCATGCCCATGAAGAGCAGGCGAGCGCGATCGCGCCCGAGCTTGACCGCCAGCGTCTGCTTGCCGGCCCGCCGGTCGGTGTCGATGTCGCGCACGTTGTTCACGACCAGGATCGCCGACGCCAGCAGCCCCACCGGCACTGCCAGTGCGAACGCCTCCCAGCGCAGCTCCTCGGCTTGGACGTAGTAGGACCCGACGACCGCCACTACCCCGAAGAACACGAACACGAACAACTCACCCAGGCCCTCGTAGCCGTACGGGCGTGGGCCGCCGGTGTACAGCACGCCGGCGAGGATCGACGCGGCGCCGACCACGAGCAGCTGCCAGCCCGCCACGGACGCCAGGTAGAGGCCCGCCGCCACGGCCACGCCGAATGCGACGTAGGTGCCGACCAGCACCCGCTTGGGCGGCATCAGCCCGCCGGCGGTGACGCGCACGGGCCCGAGCCGCTCCTCGGTGTCCGCGCCGCGGCGCGCGTCCGAGTAGTCGTTCGACAGGTTCGTCCCGATCTGGATGAACACGCTGCCCACGATCGCGGCGATGAAGGGCAGCACGCTGAACTCGTCCTGGGTCGCGGCCAGGGAGGTGCCCACCAGCACCGGCGCCACCGCGGCCGGCAGGGTGCGCGGCCGCGCCGCGAGCAGCCACAGCTTGAGCGTGCCGCGCGGCGCCGCCGCCCGGCCGACCGCGCCGCTCACGGCCGCTTCGGGAACTTCCCGAAGTCGGGCCTGCGCTTCTCGCGGTACGCGTCCCGGCCCTCTTGCGCCTCCTGGCTGGCGTAGAAGAGGAGGTTGGCGTCGTGCGCGAGCTGCTGGATGCCCGCGAGGCCGTCCTCGGCCGCGTTGAAGCTCGCCTTCATCAGCCGCAGCGCGAAGGGCGAGAGCTCGAGCATCTCGCGGCACCAGCGCACGGTTTCCTCCTCGAGCTCCTCGAGCGGGACGACCGTGTTCACCAGGCCCATGCCGAGTGCCTCGTCGGCCTCGTACTGGCGGCACAGGAACCAGATCTCCTTCGCCTTCTTCTGGCCGACCTGGGCGGCGAGCAGGCTGGCGCCGAAGCCGCCATCGAAGCTGCCCACGCGCGGGCCGGTCTGCCCGAAGCGGGCGTTGTCCGCGGCGATCGTCAGGTCGCAGACCACGTGCAGCACGTGGCCGCCGCCGATCGCGTAGCCGGCCACCATCGCCACGATCGGCTTCGGCGTGCGGCGCATCTGCACCTGCAGGTCGGTCACGTGGAAGCGGCCGACGGTGGCCCCGCCCGCGACGTACCCCGAGTCGCCGCGCACCTGCTGGTCGCCGCCCGAGCAGAAGGCGAGCGGCCCCTCGCCCGTCAGCACGATCACGCCGACCTCGGTGTCCTCGCGGGCGCGCTCGAGCGCCTCCGACAGCTCGATCAGCGTCTCGGGGCGGAACGCGTTGCGCAGCTCGGGGCGGTCGATCGTGATCTTGGCGATCCCATCGGCGACCTCGTAGCGGATGTCCTCGTAGTCTCCGCCGCCGGGGCGCCAGTCAGCCGCCGGCCGGATCTGGCGCTGGGCTTGCTGCTCGGTCCAAGAGGTGGTCATTTCGCCGACAAACCATAGTTGCGCTCGCGTGCGCGGATACGCTGCCGCGCCAGTGCGCAGCGCCCTCGTTCTCACCGTCATGGCCGCGGTCCTGGTCGGAGCCTCCACCGCGAGCGCCGTCCGGCCCGCGCGTGAGCCGCTGCACGCTCGTCCCGGAGGCTTCCTGACGGCGCCCAGCGAGCACCGCCCGGCGACCGTTGCGCTCGACTACGTGCGGGCGCACCCGGACACGTTCGGCCTCGACGCGGGCGACCTCGCGGGCCTGCGGCTCGTGCGGGCCTACCGGTTCGCCGGCGGGGCCGCGCACCTGCAGTGGGAGCAGAGCTACCGCGGCATCCCGGTGTTCGGCGCCGGCCTGCGCGCCAACGTGGACGCCGGCGGCCGTCTCATCAACGTCGGCGCCGCCGCGCAGCCGGATCCGGGCCTCGCCTCGGTCGACCCGCGCCTGTCCGCGCTGGACGCGCTGCTGGCCGCGGGCCGAGCGGCGGGCGCGACCGTCGTCCCCGGCCGGCCCGGCGGGCCGGCGGGCCCTGAGCGCGCGACGACCTTCGCGGACGGGCAGCGGGCCTCGCTGACGCTGTTCGGAGGCGACCGTCTCGCCTGGCGGGTGCTGCTGCGCGACGACGCCCGCCACGTCTACGACGCCGTGGTGGACGCCACCAGCGGGGACACGCTCTACCGCGTCAGCCTGGTGCGCGAGGCCACGGCACTCGCCTTCGACAACTACCCCGGCGCCCCGCTCGGCGGCACCCAGGCGGCCAAGGTGTTCCCGCAGAGCGGCGTCGATCCGTGGCTGACCGAGCCGAACCCGGCGCGGCTGTTCGGCACCAATGCCCACGTCTTCACCGACCCCAACGACAACATCGACGGCTCCCCGCCCGACCCGGGCCCGGCGCCGGGCGATGAGATCGCGCCCCTTGCGGCCGGCGACTGGAGCTACGTCCACGAGGCGCGCAGTGCCGCCGGTTCGCCGCCCGGCCGGCACTGCCCCGCCACGCCCGGCTGCTCCTGGGACAACTTCGACGCCACGGCCCCGAACTTCAGCTGGCGCGTGAACCTCGCGCAGGCGGGCACCCAGCTCTTCTACCTCGTGAACCACTTCCACGACCACCTGCGCGACGCCGCCGGGATCGGGTTCGACGACAGCTCCGGGAACTTCGAGGGGGCCGACCGCGTCGAGGCGCAGGTTGACGACGGGGCGACGACGGACATGGGGACGTTCGACGACTTCCCCGCCTGCGACCACATCAACAACGCGTTCGTGATTCCCGTGCCCGACGGCACGCCGCTGGCGATGCAGCTCTACCTGTGGTCGAACGCATGCACAACGACGCAGGCGGTCAGCAACGACGTCAACTCGGCCGACGACGCGCTGGTGGTCTACCACGAGTACACCCACGGTCTGACCAACCGGCTGGTCACCGACGCGGCCGGCTTCCCGGCGCTGAACGGCGCCCAGCCGGGCGCGATGGACGAGGGCTTTGCCGACTGGTACGCGGTCGACATGCTCAACGCGGAGGGCTTCGAGCCGGACACGGCCACGCCCGGCGAGCTGGTCGCGGGCAGGTACGAGAACACACGGCTGCGCACCCAGGCGTTCGACTGCCCGGTGGGCGCGCCGGCGGCCTCCTGCCCCGGATCGGGGTCGGCGGGATCCGGCGGCTACACGTACGGGGACTTCGGCAAGATCCTCGGCGCGCCCGAGGTGCACGCGGACGGGGAGATCTGGGTGGAGACGCTCTGGGACCTGCGCACCCGGCTGATCGCCGACCACGGGGCGGGGGAGGGGATCAACCGCGCGCGGGCACTGGTCACCGACGGGCTGCGGCTGGCCCCGGCCAACCCGAGCTACCTGGACATGCGCAACGCCATCCTGCAGGCCGACCTCAACCGCGGCTTCGGCGACCGCGACCGTATCTGGGCGGTGTTCGCCGCGCGCGGGATGGGGTTCCGGGCCTCCACCGGCGGCAACCTCGACACGACGCCGGTGGAGGACTTCTCGCTGCCGCCCGCGGCTCAGCCGCCGCCGCCGCGACCGGCACGCGACACGAAGGCGCCCTCGATCTCGCGCCTGGGCATGACGCGGCGGCGCTTCAAGGTCGGCCGCGGCACCACGTTCACGTTCCGGCTCTCGGAGGCCGCCACCGCCGAGATAGCGATCGACCGGGCGCTGGCAGGCCGGCGTGTCGCCCGCCGCTGCCGGCCCGCCAAGCGGGCGCTGCGGCGCCGCCCGCGCTGCACGCGCTACCTCAGGCGGGGGACGCTCGTGCGCGCCAACCTCCGCCCGGGGGCACAGCGCGTGGCATTCAGCGGCCGGCTCGGATCCGATGCCCTCCACGTGGGCGCATATCGAGCGACGATCTCGGCCACCGACCGGACCGGCAACCGCTCGCGCCCCGTGCGGGTGACCTTCCGGGTCGTTCGCCGCTGAGCGCACGCACCGCCGTACGCTCTGCGACGTGGAGGACTGGCTCACCGCCGCCGCGCGGGCTCGCCCGGATCACGAGGCCGTCGCCGCCGACGGCGGCTCGCTGACCTACGGGCAGCTCGACGAGCGCGCGAGCCACAGAGCGCGGGGACTGGCCGCCGCCGGCGTGGGGGCGGGGGACCGCGTGCCGGTCACGCACCCGCCGGGGCTCGCGTTCGCGGAGCTGCTGCACGCGCTGCCGCGGCTGGGTGCGGTGCTGGAGCCCGGGCCGCCCACCGACCCGCCCGCGCCGGCCGGCGCCGAGGGCGGCGCCGCGCCGCTCCAGCCGCGCACCGAGTTCGAGCCCGATGCGATCCACACGGTGATCCGCACCTCCGGCACGACGGGGGCGCCCAAGCCGGTGGAGCTGACCTATGCCAATCACGCCGCCAGTGCGCTCGCCTCCGCCGGCGCCCTCGGGGTCGAGCCCGGCGACCGCTGGCTCTGCGCGCTGCCGCTCCACCACGTCGGCGGCCTGAACGTGCTGATCCGCAGCGTCATCAACCGCACGACGGTCGTGCTGCACGAGCGCTTCGACGCCGACCGTGTGAAGGCGACGCTCGAGGCGGGGGGGATCACGCTGGCCTCGCTGGTGCCGACCATGCTCGCCCGCCTGCGGGCCGCCGGGCTGCGGGATGCGCCGGGCCTGCGGGCGATCGCGCTCGGAGGGGGGCCGGTTCCGGCCGAGCTGCTCGACTGGGCGAGCGAGACCGGGATCCCGGTCGTGCCCGTCTACGGGATGACGGAGACGTGCTCTCAGGTCGTGGCGGGCAACCCCGGACGGCCGCTGCCCGGGGTCGAGCTGGAGATCGCGACGGACGGCGAGATCCTCGTGCGCGGCGCGATGGTGGCGCCCGGCGAGCGGGGTGAGGACGGCTGGCTCCACACGGGCGACCTTGGCGCCCTAGACGCGGACGGGCGCCTGCACGTCCTGGGGCGGCTCAAGGAGCTGATCGTCACGGGCGGCGAGAACGTGGCGCCGCTCGAGGTGGAGCAGGCGCTGCTGGCCCACCCCGCGGTCGTGGACGCGGGCGTGGCGGGGCTGCCGGACCCCGAGTGGGGCGAGGCGGTGACGGCGTTCGTGGTGCTGCGCGAACCGGCCGCGGCCGAGGAGCTGCGGGCCTGGTGCCGCGAGCGGCTGGCGGCGTTCAAGGTCCCGAAGGCCGTCTTCGAGGTCGAGCGGCTGCCGCGCAGCGCCGGCGGCAAGCTGCTGCGCGACCGGCTGGGGGCTGACTGAGCGAGGTGAGTATCTTCCACCGCCCATGATCTACGACAAGGACGCTGACCTCTCAAGGCTCGACGGGAAGACCGTTGCCATCCTCGGCTACGGCTCCCAGGGGCATGCCCACGCGCTCAACCTGAAGGACTCCGGCGTAGACGTCGTCGTAGGACTGCGCGAGGGCTCCGCCTCCGCGGACAAGGCCCGCGCGGACGGGCTGCGCGTGGAGACTGTGGCTGACGCCGCCAGCCAGGGCGACCTCGTGATGGTCCTGCTGCCGGACGAAAAGCAGGCTGAGATCTGGGAGTCGGAGATCAGCGACGGGATCGCCCCGGGCAACCTGCTGCTGTTCGCTCACGGCTTCTCGATCCACTTCGAGCAGATCGACCCCGGCCCGGAGGTGGACGTGGGGATGATCGCGCCCAAGGGCCCGGGTCACCTGGTGCGCCGCCAGTTCGTCGAGGGCAACGGCGTGCCCGGCCTGATCGCCGTGCACCGCGACGCCAGCGGCACCGCGAAGGAGCTTGTGCTGGCCTACGCCAAGGGCATCGGTTGCACCCGCGCCGGCGTGATCGAGACGAGCTTCAAGGACGAAACCGAAACCGACCTGTTCGGCGAGCAGGCCGTGCTCTGCGGTGGCGTCACCGAGCTGGTGCGAGCCGGCTACGAGACGCTCGTGGAGGCGGGCTACGACCCGCGCCTCGCCTACTTCGAGTGCCTGCACGAGCTGAAGCTGATCGTGGACCTCATGTACGAGAAGGGCATCACCGGGATGCGCTATTCGATCTCCAACACCGCCGAGTACGGAGACCTCACGCGCGGCAAGCGCATCATCGGCGACCCCGCGCGCGAGGCGATGAAGGAGATCCTCGGCGAGATCCAGTCGGGCGACTTCGCGCGCGAGTGGATAGCCGAGAACAAGGCTGGGCAGGAGAACTTCCAGCGCATGCGCGCCGAGCAGCAGGACCACCGCATCGAGCGCGAGGGCAAGGAGTTGCGCTCGATGATGGACTGGATCGACCAGGAGTTCTGATGACCAACCCCTATCTCAAGCAGTACCTGATGACCGCCGGCCCGACGCCGCTGCCCCCGGCCGTGTCGCAGGTGATGGCCGAGCCGATGCTCTACCACCGCGCCCCCGCCTTCATCGAGGTCTACGCGCGCGTCCTCGAGCGGCTCAGGCTCGTGTTCGGAACCGCCAACGAGGTTCAGGTGTTCTCCGCCTCAGGCAGCGGCGCGATGGAGTCCGCGGTCGCCAACCTGGTGCGGCCGGGAGAGCCGGCGCTGGTGGCCAGCTGCGGCAAGTTCGGCGAGCGCTGGGCCGAGCTGTGCGAGGCCTACGGCGCCCACACGATCCACTGGGAGACGGAGTGGGGCCGCAAGATCGACCCGGCCGAGCTGGACCGCAAGCTCACCGAGCACGATGCGGTCGAGGTCGTCTTCACGACCTTCTCGGAAACCTCCACCGGCGTCGTCAACGACATCAGGGAGCTGACCGAGGTAGCCCACCGCCACGGCGCCCTGATCGCCGTGGACGCCGTCTCGGCGATCGGCGCGATCCCGCTGCCGCAGGACGACTGGGGCGTGGACGTGGTCGTGTCGGGGTCGCAGAAGGCGCTGATGGCGCCGCCCGGCCTCGGCTTCGCCAGCGCGAACGAGGCCGCGCTCGGGCGCGCGGCCGCCGCGCCGGGCCGCCGCTTCTACTTCGATTGGGAGCGCACGGTGAAGGGCCAGCGCAAGGATCCGCCCGACAGCCCATTCACGCCGGCCGTCGGCCTGATCCGCGCCCTGGACGTCGCGCTCGGCCTGATCGCCGACGAGGGGCTCGAGGCCGTCTACGAGCGCCACCGCCTGCTCGGACGCGCGACGCGCGAGGCCGCGCGCGCGCTCGAGCTCGACACCTTCGGCGAGACGGACGAGAACGCGAACGTGGTCACCGCGATCGCGCTGCCCGACTCGATCGACGGCGCCAAGGTCCCGAAGCTGATGCGCGACCGCTACGGCATCACGATCGCCGGCGGGCAGGGGCACCTGACGGGCAAGATCGCGCGCATCGCCCACTGCGGCTACTTCGGTGCCTTCGACATCGTCGTGACCGTGGCCGGGCTGGAGATGACGCTGCGCGAGCTGGGGCACGAGCCGGAGCTCGGGGCCGGCGTCGCCGCCGCCCAGCGCGTCTTCCTCGAGGCGGGCGTGCCGGTTTCGTCGCCGGCCTGACGTGAAGGTCCTCGTCAAGGAGAAGATCGGCGAGTCCGGCGTGCAGCTGCTGCGCGATGCCGGGTTCGACGTCGAGCTGGGCATCGACTGGGACGACGGTGAGCTAGAGCGCCGCATCGGCGAGTTCGACGCGATCCTGATCCGCTCGTCGACGCAGCTGACCGCCGAGCTGCTCGACCGGGCCGATCGGCTCAAGGCCATCGGCAGGGCCGGGGTGGGGGTGGACAACGTCGACGTCGACGCCGCCACCAAGCGCGGCGTGCTGGTGGCGAACGCGCCCCAGTCGAACGTGATCACCGCCGCCGAGCACACGCTGGCGATGCTGCTGGCGCTGGTGCGCAAGGTGCCGCAGGCGCACGGCTCGCTCACCGGCGGGGCGTGGGACCGGTCGAGCTTCAACGGCGTGGAGCTGTACGAGAAGACGCTGGGCGTGCTCGGCTTCGGCCGCATCGGGCAGCTGGTGGCCCAGCGTGCGCTCGGCTTCGGCATGCGGGTGATGGCCTTCGACGCCTACGTGGCCGAGGAGCGCTTCCGCGAACTGGGGGTCGAGCGCGCGAGCACCTCCGACGAGCTGTACGCGCAGGCCGACTTCATCACGATCCACCTGCCCGTCACGCCCGAAACGGAGAACTGGCTGGACGCGGACGCCTTCGCGAAGATGAAGGACGGCGTGCGGATCGTGAACGTGGCGCGCGGCAAGCTCCTGGTGGAGGACGACCTGCGCGCGGCGCTCGACTCGGGCAAGCTCGCCGGCGCGGCGCTGGACGTCTTCCGAGAGGAGCCGGACACCGACAACCCGCTGTTCGCGTATCCCAACGTCGTGGTTACGCCGCACCTGGGCGCATCGACGGCCGAGGCCACCGACCGGGCCGGCTACCAGGCCGCCGAGCAGGTGGTGGCGGCGCTCACCGGGGGCGTGGTGACCAGCGCGGTCAACGTCCCGGCCATCCCGGCCGAGGACATGGAGGCACTGGGGCCGTTCCTGCCGCTGGCGGCCAACCTGGGCCGGATCGCCGTCGCGCTTGCGGAGGGGACCTCCGTGGACGCGCTAGAGACGGAGTACCGCGGCCGCATCGCCGAGCGCGACACCCGCCTGCTGACCGTGCAGACGCTCAAGGGGGCGCTCGCCGGTCACACCGAGGAGGAGGTGAACGACGTGAACGCTCCTGGGATCGCCGAGGAGCGCGGCATCGCGGTATCGCAGACGAACAGCTCACACGCCCGCGATTTCACCGATCTCGTCCGGGTGACCGTCAGAAGCGGTGGCCAGGCCACGAGCGTCGTGGGCACGACGCTGGGCCACCTGCACCACCCGCACCTGCTCGAGGCGTGGGGCTCGCGCTTCAACGTCCAGCTCGAGCAGCACCTCGCGATCTTCCGCTACGAGGACCGGCCCGGCATGCTCGGCCGGGTGGGCACGATGCTCGGCGAGGCCGGCATCAACGTCGTGTCCGCCGCCGTCGGCCGCCGGCCCGAGGCCGAGGAGCACGGCGGCGCGGTCATGCTGGTGACCGCGGATTCGCCCGTGCCGAAGGAGATCGTCGACCGCATCGTGGCCGGCGACGGCTTCGAAGCCGGACGCACGGTCAGCCTCTAGGGCAGGCCCAGCGGCGCGGGGAGCTGCGCCTGGGGCTGAGGCGGCGGCACGACGTCCGTCACGGTCTCGAGGACTGCCTCCACGTCGGGGAGGACGGGGGGCAGATCCAGCGTGCTCGGGGGCAGCGTGGTGCCTCCACCGCCGCTGCCTCCGCCCGGCCCGGGATCGGGCTGCCCAGGCGAATCCGGCACCTCCAGCGACCGCTGAGGCGGGCGCTCGCTGGGAGTCGGGGTCATGTTCTGCTCAACCGGGTCGGCCGGGCGCCCGGAGCCGTGGCGGCCGTCGCCCTGCTCGCGCTGGCTCGGCGCACCCGCCTCGACCGGGGAGCGGCTCGCCTGCTGCGCGAGCTGGCGGCTGGCGCCGCGCCCGGCGTCGCCGGTCGGCGACGGGGCCGGAAGCGGCGAGCCGCCCAAACAGGCGCCGATCAGGGCCAGGCCGCCCACGCCGCAGGCCGTCTGCGCAATCGGAGCGACACTTGCCGCTACTCCGGACTGCACGCCGCCGAGGCCGGAGAGGACACGCTGCGGCGCCGCGGCCACCACGCTCGCGAATCCAACCGAGCGGCGCGCCGTGTAGTAGCTGACGAAAGCCGCCACCGCCACGGAATCGAGCTGGGTGCCCGCCTCTCCGCGCAGCACGTCGAGCGCCTTCCTGTGCGTACGCGGCTTGCGATAGGCGCGAGTGGAGGTGATCGCGTCGAAGGTGTCGGCCACCGCGATCACGCGCGCCCCGAGTGGAATGTCGTCGCCGGCGAGGCCGTCCGGGTAGCCGGTGCCCTCGATTCGCTCGTGGTGATGGCGGACGATCGCCGTCAGTTCGGGGTCGCCGAGCTCGACCACCATCGCCGCTCCGTCGCCGGGGTGGCGCTTGACAAGCGCGAACTCCTCGTCGGTCAGCCTGCCGGGCTTGGTCAGGATCGACCGCGGCGTGTTGATCTTGCCGATGTCGTGCACGAGCGCGGCGGCCCGGATCTTCGCCACCTGCTCGCGCGGCAGCCCCATTTCCCGCGCGATCCGCTCGGCGTGGCGGGCCACCCGTCTGCTGTGGCCGTGCGTGTACGGGTCGCGCGTCTCGAGCAACGTGCTCATCCGCTGCAGCAGCGCCACGCGGTCGCCCTGGGCAGGGGTCGCCAGCTCCGTTGCCGTCGCATCGAGTCGCCGCTCGGCCAGCGCTCGCCACGTCCAGCCCCAGAGCAGGAGATCGCCGAAGACCACGTCGCTGGAGTGCTGGTGTCGCGTCCATAGCGCCGCGAGTACGCGGGCGACGAGGATGGACAGGGCCACGGCCGCGGCTACGTGCAGACCGATGCCCGCGGCGCCGCGCGGGGGGCCCAGCTGCGAGACGACGACGAGCGGCAGAACGGTGACAGCGAGCGTCACGGTCAGCGAGAGCGGCAGATAACGGCCGAGCCGCACGCCGTCGGGGCGGTCGGCGCCCGCGGCTTGTGACGACATGCACATACGGTCGACCTTTTCCCACCTGCGCCTAACCCATGCCGCGTGGGCGCCGTACATTTGGCTAGACAGACTTGTTCAGTTCAGCGCTTGGCGCAGGTCCTCGATCAGGTCCTCGGCGGCCTCGATGCCGCACGAGAGCCGCACCAGGTCGGCCGGGACCGCGGCGTCCGAGTCCTCCACCGACTGGTGCGTCATGGCCTGCGGCACCTCGATCAACGACTCCACGCCGCCCAGCGACTCCGCGAGAGCGAAGATCTCCGTGGCGGCGGCGACGCTCGTGGCGCGCGGGTGCCGAAACGACACCATGCCGCCGAAGCCGGGCCACCGCACATCCTCCACCTCGTCGACGCCGTTCAGGAACTCGCTCACCGCGCGGCCGTTGTCCGTGTGGGCCGCCACGCGCAGATGGAGCGTGCGCAGGCCGCGGTGCACGAGGAAGCAGTCGAGCGGGCCGGGCACCGCGCCCACCGCGTTCTGGACGAAGCGGACGCGCTCGTGCAGGGCGGGGTCCTGGACGATCACGGCGCCGCCGACCACGTCGGAGTGCCCGCCGAGGTACTTGGTCGCGGAGTGCACGACGGCGTCGGCGCCCAGCTCGAGCGGGCGCTGGACGACCGGCGTGGCGAACGTGTTGTCCACTGCCACGAGCGCCTTCCCGGCGCGTGCCACGACCCCCTCGATGTCCACGACGTTCAGCAGGGGGTTGGTGGGCGTCTCCACCCAGATCAGCGCGGTTTCGTCGCGGACGGCCCGCTCCAGCGCGGCCAGGTCGGTCTGGTCGACCATGTCGTAGGCCACGCCGAAGCGGCTGAGCACCTTGTCGACCAGGCGGTAGGTACCGCCGTAGAGGTCGCGCGGCAGGATCAGGTGATCGCCGGCGTTGAGATGCGCGGTGAGCAGCGCGTGGGTGGCCGCCATTCCGCTCGCGAAGCAGGAGCCGAGGCCGCCCTCGAGCTCGCCCAGGGCGCGCTCCAGGGCGGAGCGGGTCGGGTTCGCCGAGCGTGCGTAGTCGTAGTCCTCCACGAACTCGCCCGGCGCCGGCTGCACGAAGGTCGACGTCTGGTGGATCGGCGGGATGACCGAGCCGTAGGTGGGGTCCGGCTCGAGGCCCGCGTGCACCACGCGGGTGGCGAAGCGGCGGGCGCTCACCGGGCCAGCGATTCCAGCAGGTCGGCGCGAGTGAGGATGCCCGCGGCGCGACCGTCCATGGTCACCAGCAGGGCCTCGCGCCTGTCGGCGAGCAGCTCGACGGCCTCGCGCACGCCGTCCTCGGAGGCGACGGCCGGGAAGGGCGGCTCCATCACGTCGATGATCTCGGCGCCGAGCAGCGCCGGGTCGTCAATCGCGTGGCGCAGCAGCCCGCGCTCGCTGACCGAGCCGACGACCGTATGCGGGTCCTGGCCCGACACGACCGGCAGCTGGGACACGCGGTGCTCGTGGAGGAGCGCCACGGCGTCGCGGACCTTCCCGTGCGTCTGGACGGTGAGCAGCGGCGGGATCTGGTCCTCGTCGTGCTTGCGGCGCAGCACGTCGCCCACGGTCAGCGCCTCCTCTCGCTCGAGGAACCCGTACTGGCGCATCCAGGCGTCGTTGTAGATCTTCGACAGGTACGAGCGGCCGCCGTCGGGCAGGATCACGGCGATCATCGCCGCCGGGTCGGCGACCTCGCAGGCCACCTGGTACGCGGCGTAGAGCGCGAGGCCGCCCGAGCCCCCGGCGAGGATGCCCTCGGACTCGGCGAGCCGGCGGGTCCACACGAACGCGTCCTTGTCGGAGACGGTGATGTAGCGGCCGACGATCGAGGGGTCGTACGTGTCCGGCCAGAAGTCCTCGCCGACGCCCTCGACGAGGTAGGGCTTCACCCCGTCCTCGCCGCCGGAGTAGATGGAGCCCACCGGGTCGGCCCCCACGATCACGATCTCTGGGTTCTGCTCGCGCAGGTAGCGGCCGACACCGGTGATCGTTCCCCCGGTTCCGACTCCCACCACCAGATGGGTGATCTGGCCGCCGGACTGCCGCCACAGCTCGGGGCCGGTCGCGAGGTAGTGAACCTCGGGATTGGCGGGATTGCGGTACTGGTTCGGCTGGAACGCGCCGGGGATCTCGGCCGTCAGCCGGTCCGCCACCCGGTAGTAGGACTCGGGCGAGTCGGGCGGCACCTCGGTCGGCGCCACGACCACCTCGGCGCCGTACGCCCGCAGCAGGTCGATCTTCTCCTTGGACATCTTGTCCGGCATGACCGCGATCACGCGATAACCCTTGAGCGATGCCGCTATCGCCAGGCCGGTGCCGGTGTTGCCGCTGGTCGGCTCGATGATCGTGGCGCCAGGCTTGAGGCGGCCGTCGCGCTCCGCCGCCTCGATCAGCGCGATGGCCACGCGGTCCTTGATCGAGCCACCCGGGTTGAGCGCCTCCACCTTCGCGACCAGCGCCGGCGTGAGGTCCTTGCCGAGCCGGGAGAGCCGCACGAGCGGCGTCTCCCCAACGGCTTCGAGGATGGACTCCTTGATGGCGGTCCGAGCGCCGGAGGCGGTGTCCATGCCACCCACGATAAACGTCGCGAAGACGCATTCGTACGCAGCCGCCCACTGACGTACGCTGCGCGTTGCAATGAGTCGTGCGGGGATCTTGCGCAAAGTGAGGAACAGGGAAGGAATGCGTACGCAACGAACTCATGGCGCCGGCCCTGCCCGCGGGCTGCGGACGGGAGCGGCGCTCGCCCTCGCCGCCCTGCTCGTCCCCGTGGCAGGCGCCTCCGCGCAGGGCGACGGCGGGTCGTCCGGCAGCGGCCCCTCGGCAGGGCTGCTCTTCGGCGGGGCGGCGGGGCTGTTGCTGGTGGCGGCGCTGGTGGGCTTCGGCCTTCCGTCCCTGCGCCGCAGGCGCGCGAGCGATGCGGTCGTGTTGCGCGAGCCGCGATCCGGCGCCTTCACGCAAACGGATCGGGGCTTCCCCGAAACGGGTGATGCGCCTGCCCGGCGGCCGCCGGCCGGCGCCCCGGACCTGCCCGCGGCAGCCGACGACGGCTTCTTCGAGCGGCGCCTGCCTTCTTCGAGGGAAGCGACCACCCATTCCGGCCGGGAGCGCGCTCTGGGGTACACGACGTTCCCAGACCGCCGCCGCGCGGTCAGCCCGGAGAGCCGGTATCAGGCGCGCCGGATCGCGGCGGCGTGCGAGGCGCGCGGCATGGTGCTGCACAAGCTGGTGGGCGACGTGCAGTCCTATTCCGGGCCCGACCTCGCGCGGCCGGGGCTGAACCACGCGCTCGAGATGCTCGGCGCCGGCGAGGCGAGCTCCCTCGTGGTCGCGGGGCTCGACCGCCTCAGCCGCTCCGCGGCAAACCTCGGCACGGTGATCGAGTGGCTCGACCACATGGACGCGCGCCTGGTGGTGATCGACATCGACCTGGACACCGCCACCGAGGAGGGTCGGCTGGCCGCGCGAGCGCTGACTCGCGTCGGCGCGCTGGAGCGTCGCGGCGGGCGCCGCGGCGACCAATCGCGCGGCGGGCGGCCGGTGCGCGGCCTCGAAGGAACGCGGGCCCGGCCAGCGGTGGCGGACCTACCCCTCCTGCAGCGCCGGATCGCGACGATGCGCGCGAGCGGCATGACGCTCCAGGCGATCGCGGACACGCTCAACAGCGAGGGCGTCCCAACCCTGCGCGGAGGCACGGAGTGGCGGCCCTCGAGCGTGCAGGCGGCAACCGGCTACAAGCGACCGAGCCGCCAGGCGACCGAGCCTGGACACGAAGAGGACGAGCACGCGGACTAGGCCTGAGATGATCCGGCCATGCGGGCACTCGTGATCACCGAGCACGGCCCGCCCGAGGTGCTGCGCGTCCAGGAGCGACCCGATCCCAGGCCGGGTGTCGGCGAGGTGCGCGTGAGGGTGCGCGCGGCCGGTATCAACTTCGCCGACCTGCTGGCCCGCGTGGGCCTGTATCCCGAGGCGCCCAAGCCCCCGTGCGTGGTCGGCTACGAGATCTCCGGCGAGGTGGAGTCGGTCGGTCCCGGCGTGGAGGGCCTCGCGGTGGGCGACCGCGTGATGGGCGGCTGCCGCTTCGGCGGCTACGCGGAGCTCGCCGTCACCGGTGCGGGCTCGCTCGTGCCCTTGCCGGACGACTGGAGCTTCGCCGAGGGCGCCGCCCTGCCGGTCACGTACGCGACCGCCTACGCGGCCCTGATCCGCTACGGTTCGCTGCACGCCGGTGAGCGGGTGCTGATCCAGGCAGCCGCCGGCGGCGTGGGCATCGCGGCCACCCAGATCGCCAAGCTGGTGGGCGCCGAGGTGTACGGCACCGCCTCGCCCGGCAAGCACGACGCGATCCGGTCCTTCGGGGTCGACCACGCGATCGACTACCGCAGCAAGGACGTGGTCAAGGAGGTGCGCCGCATCACGGGCGAGAAGCAGCCGCTCGACCTTGCGATCGACGCGATCGGCGGGCGCAGCTTCCGGAAGAGCTTCTCCCTGCTGCGACCCGGCGGCCGCCTCGTCTGCTTCGGGGCATCCGAGATCCAGTCCGGCGAGCGTCGCAGCCCGCTGCGCGCGCTTCGCACGCTGGCCCAGATGCCGCGCCACAACGTCATGCGGCTGATGAGCCAGTCGAAGTCCGTGATCGGACTCAACATGCTCGCCCTCTGGGATTCGAAGCAGTCGCTGGACGAGTACATCGAGCCGCTGTCGGGATGGCTCGAACAGGGCGACATCCGGCCGGTGGTGGCACAGCGCTTCGCGCTCGAGGACGGCCCGGCCGCCCACCGCTACCTGCACGGGCGCAGGAACGTCGGCAAGGTGGTGCTGGAGCCGTGATGTACCCTTTGGCGGCCATGCCGCTCCTGGCCGACCTGCGCCTTCTCCTTCTTCTCCCCCTTCGGGGGGAATAACGCGTGGCGGCCGCCAGCCGCAAGCTCAAGGAGAACCAGTAAGGGCCGACGAAGAGGAGCAGGCCGTGGACCGCAGCGAGAAGGACCGGGTAAAGATCTTCGACACCACCCTGCGCGACGGGGAGCAGTCGCCGGGGATCTCGCTCAACAAGCAGGAGAAGCTGGAGATCGCGCAGCAGCTCGCGCGCCTCGGGGTGGACATCATCGAGGCCGGGTTCCCGATCGCGTCGCCGGGCGACTTCGAGGCCGTCGAGGCGATCGCGCGCGAGGTCCACGGCCCGGTCATCTGCGGCCTGGCGCGCACCGCGTTCCAGGACATCGACGCGGCCTGGAACGCGGTCAAGGACTCCGAGCGTCCGCGCATCCACACCTTCATCTCGACCAGCGACATCCACATCAAGCATCAGCTGCAGACGACGCGCGAGGACGTGAAGGGGCAGGCAAGGGCGGCGGTCGCCCACTCCCGGCAATACTGCGACGACGTCGAGTTCTCCCCGATGGACGCGACGCGCGCGGACCTCGAGTTCACGGCCGAGGTGCTGCAGATCGCCATCGACGAGGGCGCGACGACCATCAACGTGCCCGACACCGTCGGCTACTCGATGCCCGAGGAGTACGCGGAGATGTGGCGCGAGCTCGCCCGGCTCGTGCCGGATCTGGCGAACGTCGTCACGTCGGTTCACTGTCACGACGACCTCGGGCTTGCCGTCGCGAACTCCTTCGCGGGCGTGCAGGCCGGCGCGCGCCAGGTCGAGTGCGCCGTGAACGGGATCGGTGAGCGCGCCGGCAACGCCGCGCTCGAGGAGATCGTGATGCTGCTGCACACGCGTCAGTCGAGCGTCGGGCTGTGGACCGACGTCAACACGCGCGAGATCGCGCGCACGTCGCGGCTGGTCTCGCGCCTGACCGGCTACCCGGTGCACCCCAACAAGGCGATCGTGGGGCGCAACGCGTTCGCGCACGAGTCCGGCATCCACCAGGACGGCGTGCTCAAGGAGCGCACCACCTCCGAGATCATGGACGCCACGACGATCGGGCTCGAGACGAACTCGATCGTGCTGGGCAAGCACTCCGGCCGCCACGCTCTGCGCAAGGCGCTCGAGGAGCTCGGCTTCACGGTCGACGGCGCGGCGCTCAACAGCGCCTTCAAGCGCTTCAAGGAGCTCGCGGACAAGAAGAAGAAGGTCACGGCGCTCGACCTGGAGGCGATCGTCTCCGACGAGATGAAGCAGGCGCCGGCGGCGTTCGCGATCGAGTCCTTCGAGGTCGAGGCTTCGAACGTGCGCGCGCCGCTGGCGAAGGTGACCGTACGGATGCCGGATGGCTCGTTGGGCTCCGGCTCCTTCACCGGCGACGGGCCCGTGGACGCCTTCTTCAGCGCGATCAACGCGGCCACCGGTCACGACGCGCGGTTGAAGGAGTACCACGTGTCGGCCGTCACCGGAGGCCGCGACGCGCTGGGCGAGGTGACGGTGCTGCTCGAGCTCGACGGTCAGCTGGGGTCGGGTACCGGCGTGTCCACGGACATCCTGGAGGCGTCCGGCAAGGCCTACCTGCGTGCGCTGTCGAACGTGCTCTCGGACGACGCCGTGGCCGAGGCCGAGCGGCTGCTCCGCCAGGAGGCGCACACAGCGCCGGCGCCCTGAGCGTGTCCGAGGACTTCAGCTGGCGCGACGGGGAGCGGCTGGTGCGCTTCGGGCGCGGCGTTGCCGAGCAGGCGCCGGAGCTGCTCGCCTCGAACGGCTTCGACGGCTTCGCTCTGCTGACGACGGAGCGGGCGGCATCGACTGCGCCTGCGGTTGCTGAAGCCGCCACGGCGGTGCTGCAGGTGCCGCCCGGCAAAGTCGATGAGATCTCGGCGAGGCTGCTCGGCGAGGTGGCCCCCGGCACGCCGCTGGTCGCCCTGGGGGGAGGTCGCGTCATCGACACGACCAAGGCCATCGCCGGTGCGACGGGGGTGCGCTGCGCCGCTGTGCCGACCACGCTCTCCGGCGCGGAGCTGACGCCGTTTCACCGCCTGCCCGCCGGGGTCGAGGGGGCGCGCTTCGTGGCCCCCGCTCTCGTCGTCGCCGACCCGGACCTGATGGCAAGCGCCCCGTTGACGACGCTCGCGGCCACCGCGATGAATGCCCTTGCCCACGCGATGGAGGCGCTCTACACGCCGCTCGCCAACCCCGTCACGACGATGGCCGCGCTGCGTGCGGCCACGTTGCTGGCAGACGGGATCACCCGGGACCCGCCCGACCGCGAGTCCCTGGCCCTCGGCGCGGTGCTGGCGGGCTACTCGTCGGGGTGCACCGGCATCGCTGTGCACCACGCCATCTGCCAGACGATCGTCCGCACGGCGGGCGCTCCGCACGCCGAAACCAACGCGGTCATGCTGCCGCACTCGGCGCGCCTGATGGTCAGCCGCGCGCCGGGCGCCCTCAGCGACCTGGCCCAAGCCCTCGGGGACGCCTCGGGCGACCCCGAGGCCGCCCCGGCGGCGCTTTCGCGGCTGGCAGCGCGCTGCGGGCACACGCGATTGTCCACCCTCGGCGTCGAAGAGCGGCAGCTGACCAAGGTGGCCGAGGCGCTCGCGGCGCACCCGCTGCTCCGCAACACGCCCGACCCGCCGGACGAGGCCGAGCTACTGGCCGTGCTGCGCGAAGCGCTGTGAGCCCGTCGCGGCGCTCTGCGCCGCCGCCGCCAGCTTCTGCTGCTGGCGCTCCCTGGTGATCAGCACGAGGTCCCAGGCCAGTCCGAGCCGCCTCATCGCCCGGATCACCCAGCCGCCCGGGTCCAGCTCCCACCAGCGCAGGCCGTGCAGGGCCGAGCGGGGGAAGGCGTGGTGGTTGTGGTGCCAGGACTCGCCGAACGAGGGCAGCGCCAGCCAGAACACGTTCGTCGACTGATCGTCCGTGCTGAAGCGCCGGCGGCCGAAGAAGTGGCAGATCGAGTTGATCGAGAACGTCACGTGGTGGACCAGGAAGATGCGCACGAGCCCGGCCCAGAAGAGCGCGGTGAAGCCGCCCGCCAGCTCGCCGCGCAGGCTCCAGCCGGCCAGGAACGGGATCGCCAGGCCCGCGATCACCAGGGGGCCGAACAGGCGGTGCATGGCGCGCATGCCGCGGTCGTCGAGCAGGTCGGGCGCGTGCTTGTCGGCGTCCTCGGCCGTGGGGTGGTCGAACAGCCAGCCGAGGTGGGCGTGCCAGAGGCCGCGCAGCGTGCCGGCGAAGCCGTCGCCGTGCCCGTGCGGGCTGTGCGGATCGCCTTCCTCGTCGGCGTGCGCGTGGTGGCGGCGGTGATCGGAAACCCACCCGATCACCGGTCCCTCGACCGCCATCGAGCCGAACGCGGCGAACAGGTACTCGATCGGCTTGTAGGTCTGGAAGGCGCGGTGGGTCAGCAGCCGGTGGAAGCCGACCGTGATGCCCCCCGTGCTGAGGAAGTACATGACGGCGAACAGGAGCACGTCGGTCCACCCGATCAGCTCGTTCCACAGCATCGGGACGGCGGCCAGCACGGCGGCGAACGGGAGCACGACGGCGGCGATGTTGACGTTGCGGTGCAGGCGCGTCACGTGCGTGCAGCCTACGGCGTCGACACGCCGTTCGCGTTGCCGGCCCGTTAGGATCGCAGGCCATGCCGGACCAGCCTCTGGCAGGCCGCGTAGCCGCCATCACGGGCGCCTCGTCCGGGATCGGCGCGGCCACGGCAGCCGCGCTGTCACGCGCGGGCGCGACGGTGGCGCTCGCGGCGCGCCGCCGCGACCGCCTCGAGGCGCTGACAGAGCGCCTCGAAGGCCCTTCGTCCATCCACGAGGTGGACATCACCGACGAGCAGCAGGCGCGCTCCTTCATCGAGTCCGCCCACGCCCAGCACGGGGGGCTGCACGCGCTCGTCAACAACGCCGGGGTGATGCTGCTCGGAGCCGTCAACGACGGGGACCTCGCCGACTGGCGCCGCATGCTCGACGTGAACCTCTGGGGCCTCCTGGTGTGCACCCATGCCGCGCTCCCGCTGATCGCCGAGAGCGGGGGAGGGGACATCGTGAACGTCTCGTCGGTGGCCGGGCGCCGCGCGGACGCCGGCGGCGCGGTCTACAACATGACCAAGTTCGGGGTGCACGGCTTCTCGGAGGCGCTGCGCCAGGAGGCTCTCCACGCCGGAGTGCGCGTGACGGTGATCGCGCCGGGCTTCGTGGACACGGAGCTCCAGGGGCACAACACGGACCCCGTGGTACGCCAGGCGATGACGCGCGCGCGGGAGCAGATCGGCCAGGTCCTCCAACCAGAGGACATCGCCGACGCCGTGGCCTACGCGGTCACGCGGCCGCCGCACGTGTGCCTCAACGAGGTGGTGGTGCGGCCTACCGGGCAGGCTCGCTGAGCCGCCTGAACGCGAGCCGCGCGACACCCACCGCAGCACGTCGCTTGGCTGCGTCGTCCATACCCGGCCCGGTGACCCGGACGCGAAGGATGCGCTTGTCCGAGTAGGCCACCAGCTGCGACTTGCTGCGCGTCCACCAGGCGCCGGCGCCGCCGTAGGCCCCGTCGTCGCCGACGCGCTTGAGCTGGTACGGGCGCCGCTCCGCCTCGGTGTTGTGGAACTGGAACTGCTCGGAGAGCTGGTTGTAGTAGCGCAGCTGCGCACGCGGCGCGGAGTCGACGATCAGCTGGACCCGCAGAGCACTGCCGCGCCAGTCGCAGATCGAGAGGTCGGTGGAGTCGTTGCGCTCAGGCCGCAACGCCGCCCGCGGGCGGCCCACCAGCCGCGCCGCCTCGCGCGGGCGCATGAGGGAGCAGGCGCGGCGCGTCTCGCGGCCGGACTCTCCGGGGCGGTTGAGCGGCGTCCGCTGGAAGCGCTCGGTGCGATCGCCGGGCGCGCCCTCGTCGCTTCCGCAACCCAGCGCAAGGGCGGCCAGTCCAGCGCCGAACCAGCATACAAATGTCCGTGATAACGTACAGACCTCCATGTCGGTAAACGGCCACGTGTTCGGCACCCGGGTGCGCCACCTGCGTGAGGGGATGGACCTCTCGCTGCGCGACCTGGCCGAGCGCAGCGGCGTCTCCGCACCGATGCTCTCCCAAGTGGAGCGTGGCGAAACCAGCCCGACGCTCTCGGTAGCGGAGCGGATCGCCGGCGGCCTCGAGCTGAGCCTGTCGCAGCTGCTGCGCCTGGACGACACCGACGGCGTGAGCCTGGTGCGGGCGGCCGAGCGCCGCCGCGGCGGCGGCCCGCGGCACGGCTACGAGGTGCTGACCCCGCCGCTGCCCGGGCTGCGCGCCGAAGTCTCCCTGCACAGCCTGGCGTCGGGCGCGTCCACGGCCGAGCCCGACGACCCGCCCATGCACGAGCCCGGCAGCCGTGAAACCGCCGTGGTGGTGGAAGGCCGGGTCAGCTTCGTGTGCGGCGGCCACGCCCACGAGCTGGAGAACGGGGACGCCGTGACCTTCGACGCCGACCTTCCGCACCACTTCGAGAACCCCGGGCCCGACGCCGCGTGCTTCTACGCGGTCGTCGCCGCCGGACTACGCAGGAGCTGAGCGATGCCGAAATCCTTGTTCGACAAGATCTGGGAGGCCCACGAGGTAGCGGACAGCCTCCTCTACATCGACCTCCACCTCGTGCACGAGGTCACCTCGCCGCAGGCCTTCGAGTCGCTGCGCCTGGCCGAACGGCCCGTGCGCCGGCCGGACCGCACGCTCGCCACCGCCGACCACAACGTCCCCACCGACGGGTCGACGGCGGCGGCGCAGATCCGCGACCACCTCTCGCGCGTCCAGGTGGAGACGCTCGAGAGCAACTGCCGCGAGTTCGGCGTGCCGATCTACTCGATCGGCTCGGCGCGCCAGGGCATCGTGCACGTGATCGGCCCAGAGCTGGGCGTCACCCAGCCCGGGATGACGATCGTCTGCGGCGACTCCCACACGTCCACCCACGGCGCCTTCGGCGCGCTCGCCTTCGGGATCGGCACGAGCGAGGTCGAGCACGTCCTGGCCACCCAGACGCTGCAGCAGCGCAAGCCCAGGTCGATGCGCATCCGCTACGAGGGCGAGCTGGGCTACGGCGTGACGGCCAAGGACCTGATCCTCGGCACGATCGGGCGGATCGGCGTGGCCGGCGGCGTGGGCCACGTGATCGAGTACGCCGGGCCCGCGATCGAGGGGCTCTCGATGGAGGGCCGCATGACCGTCTGCAACATGACCATCGAGGCCGGTGGCCGCGCCGGGATGATCGCCCCGGACGAGCGCACCTTCGAGTGGGTCGCCGGGCGCGAGGCCGCGCCCGACCCGCTGCCTCTCGACGAGTGGCGGGAGCTGCGCACCGACGAGCGCGCGGAGTTCGACAGGGAGGTGGTGATCGACGCCGCGCGGCTGTCGCCGCAGGTCACCTGGGGCACGACGCCGGGGATGGTCACCGACGTGACCTCGGCGGTCCCGGACCCGCGCGACGACGGCGAGCAGCGGGCGCTGGAGTACATGGCGCTCGACGCCGGCACGCCGATGCAGGAGATCAGCCTCGACCGCGTGTTCATCGGCTCGTGCACGAACTCGCGCATCGGCGACCTGCGCGAGGCCGCCGAGGTGGTCCGAGGGCGCCGCGTGGCGTCGTCGGTGGAGGCGATGGTGGTGCCGGGCTCCCAGCAGGTGAAGGCCCAGGCCGAGGCCGAGGGGCTCGACGA
The DNA here is from genome assembly GCA_034664125.1 of Thermoleophilaceae bacterium. Classification (GTDB taxonomy): domain Bacteria; phylum Actinomycetota; class Thermoleophilia; order Solirubrobacterales; family Thermoleophilaceae; genus JACVRW01. The sequence continues at coordinate 24,348 of JAXDIG010000062.1, forward strand.
GGTGTTCCGGGCGGCCGGCTTCGACTGGCGCTCCGCGGGCTGCTCGATGTGCCTCGGCATGAACCCGGACATCCTGCAGCCGGGCGAGCGCTGCGCGTCGACCTCGAACCGCAACTTCGAAGGGCGCCAGGGCCGCGGCGGCCGCACGCACCTGGTCAGCCCGAAGATGGCCGCCGCGGCGGCCATCGAGGGTCACTTCGTGGACATCAGGGGGTGGGAGTGATGGAGCCGGTCCGGATCGTCGAGGGTCAGGTGTCCGTGCTCGACCGCAGCGACGTCGACACCGACCAGATCATCCCGAAGCAGTTCCTCAAGCGCGTGGAGCGAACCGGCTTCGGCGAGTTCCTCTTCTATGACTGGGCAAAGCAGCCGGGCTGGGACCTGCCCGCCAACCCGATCCTGGCGGCCGGGCGCAACTTCGGCTGCGGATCGTCGCGCGAGCACGCGCCCTGGGCGCTCGAGGACTACGGCTTCGAGGCGATCGTCGCTCCCAGCTTCGCCGACATCTTCTATTCCAACTGCACGAAGGTCGGGCTGCTGCCGGTGGCGCTGGGCGAGGAGGACGTGCAGGCGGTGATGAGCGCCGGGAGGGCGAGCATCGACCTCGAGGCTCAGCGCGTGAGCTGGGACGGCGGCGAGGCGACCTTCGAGATCGACCAGGAGACGAAGCGCCGCCTGCTGAACGGCCTGGACGACATCGGCGTGACACTCCAGCAATCCGACGCGATCGAGCGCTACGAGGCGCGGCGCGAGCGCGGCGGGCCAGTGACCACGACGCTCGCTTGACCACCGCCCGCGACTGGGACGCAGCGACCTACGACCGCGTCTCGAACCCGCAGGTGGAGATGGCGGAGGCCGTGCTCGAGCGGTTGCCCCTGCGCGGCGACGAAACCGTGCTCGACGCGGGCTGCGGCTCCGGCCGTGTCACGGCGCTGCTGCTCGACCGGCTGCCCGATGGTCACGTGGTGGCGGTGGACTCGGCCCCGTCGATGGTCGAGCACGCGCGCGCGGCGCTGGGCAATGCCATCGGTGGGCCGCCGGCCGAGCCGGCGGCTTCCGCCAGGCGTCGCGCCACCGTGTTCTGCGCGAACCTCACCGACCTCACGCTGCCCGAGCCGGTCGACGCCGCGTTCTCCAACGCCGTGTTCCACTGGATCGCCGATCACGACCGGCTCTTCGAGCGCCTGTTCGCCGCCCTGAGGCCGGGCGGCCGGCTGGTGGCCCAGTGCGGCGGCAAGGGCAACATCGACGCCTTCCGCCGGCTGGCCGACGAGGTGGCCGGCGAGCCGCCCTTCGCCGAGCACATGGAGGGCTTCCGGGGGCCCTGGAACTACGCCTCCGCCGAGGACACCGAGGCGCGCCTGCGGGCCGCCGGGTTCGAGGAGGTGCGCTGCTGGCTCCAGCCGTGGCCGGTCACGCCGGACCACCCACTGGAGTACGCCCGCACCGTCTGCCTCGGCAACCACCTGGAGGCCTTGCCCGAGGAACTGCGCCGGCCTTACGCCGAGGAGGTCGTGCGCCGCTCGGGCGAGTCGCTGGTGCTCGAGTACGTGCGGCTGAACATCGACGCGCGCCGCCCGCGGGCGTAGGTTTCGGCGGACCGGGGTACAGCGCCGGACGTATGTCACGAAACACGCGCGCTCTCCTCACAATCGTCTCCGCAATCGCCGCCGGCGCCCTGTTGCCGGCCACCGCCGGCGCCTGGGCCCCGGCCGCGCAGGCGACCGTCCACCCCGGGGTGCAGACCGTCACCGCGGGCGGCCAGTGCACGGCCAACTTCATCTACACCGCCGGCAGCGACACCTACATCGGCCAGGCGGCGCACTGCGCGAGCACCGGCACGGCCACCGACACGAACGGCTGCCTGGCGGACTCGCTCCCGCTGGGTACGCAGGTCGAGATCACCGGCGCCTCGCGTCCGGGAACGCTGGCGTACAGCTCGTGGCTGACGATGCACGCCAACGGCGAGTCCAACCCGGACGTGTGCGACTACAACGACCTCGCGCTGGTCCGGATCGACCCGGCCGACGTGGGCAAGGTCAACCCCTCGGTGCCCGGCTTCGGCGGGCCGACGGGCGTGGGCGGAGCGTCGGCCACCGGCGATGACGTGTACTCGTACGGCAACTCGTCGCTGCGCTTCGGCGTCACGCAGCTGAGCCCGAAGCGGGGCATCGTGGTGACCACAGAGGGCAACGGATGGAGCCGGACGGTCTACACCGTCACGCCCGGCATCCCCGGAGACTCCGGCAGCGGCTTCCTGAACGCTTCGGGCCAGGCCATCGGCACGCTGTCCACCGTGGCGCTGGCGCCGCTGGCCGGCTCCAACGGCGTGGGCGACCTCAGCCGCGAGCTGGCGTACGCGCGCGCCCACGGGCTCCCGGATCTGCAGGTTGCCGACGGGACCGAGCCCTTCACGGCCGACGTGGTGGGCGCGATCCTGGGCGCCGGCTAGCGGGTAGGCCCCCGAAACCAGCGCAATACCCGCGCACGCCCCCACGGCGCGCCCGTGGAGAGGAGCATGTGCGGCACTGCGGCCGGCGGGAGACGGCTTGACCCGGCCGCCTCGGACTCTCGAGCCCGGGGCGGCCGGCGTCATCTCAGGGCGCGCGCACGCTAGCGTTGCCGCCCGATGCCAGCGCGAATCGTGACGCTCCCCGGCGACGGGATCGGCCCCGAGATCATGGCCGCCGCCGAGCGCGTGCTCGCCACGCTGGGCGACTTCGAGCTCGACGAGCGGCTCGTGGGCGGCGCGTCGATCGACGCGCACGGCACGGCGCTCACCGATGAGGTGCTCGACGCCTGCCGCGGCGCGGAAGCCGTGCTGCTGGCCGCCGTCGGCGGGCCGAAGTGGGATACCACCGATCCGGGCAAGCCTCGTCCCGAGCAGGGCCTGCTCGGGCTGCGCAAGGGCCTCGGCCTGTTCGCGAACCTGCGGCCGGTGCGGCCCAGCCCGGCGCTGCTCGACGCGAGCCCGCTCAAGCGCGAGCTGATCGAGGACGTCGACCTGCTGGTGGTGCGGGAGCTGACCGGCGGCATCTACTTCGGCGACCGCGGCCTGAACGGCGACACCGCTCACGACACCTGCGTCTACTCAGAGGCCGAGATCGAGCGGATCGCGCGCGTCGGATTCGATCTGGCCCGCCGGAAGGTGACGAGCGTGGACAAGGCGAACATCTTGGAGACGTCGCGGCTGTGGCGGAAGGTGGTCGGCCGCGTGGGGAAGGACGAAGACACACCGCTCGAGCACATGCTCGTGGACAACGCCGCGATGCAGCTCGTCTCACGCCCGGGGGAGTTCGACGTGATCCTGACCGAGAACATGTTCGGCGACATCCTCAGTGACGAGGCGGCCATGCTCACAGGGTCGCTCGGGATGCTGCCGAGCGCGTCGCTCGGCGACGGTTCCGGCCCCGGCCTGTTCGAGCCGGTGCACGGGTCGGCGCCCGACATCGTCGGCACCGGCACGGCCAACCCACTCGCCATGTTCGGCTCGGTGGCGCTCATGCTGCGCCATGGACTCGCTATGGAGAACGAGGCGACTGCCCTAGAATCCGCCGTCGATCGCGCGCTCGGGGATGGCCTCCGGACCCCGGACCTGGGCGGCGATGCCACCACAGAGGCCGCCACCCGGGCGGTCGTCGCGAACCTTTAGGAGCAGTACGTGAACACCGCCGACCTCATCTGGCTGAACGGGGAGTTCGTCGCCTGGGAGGACGCGAAGGTGCACGTACTCACGCACGCCCTGCACTACGGCACGGGCGTCTTCGAGGGCATCCGCGCCTACGAAACCGACCGCGGCACGGCCATCTTCCGCAACCAGGACCACCTGAACCGCCTCGAGGCGTCGGCCAAGCTCTACTACATGGACCTGCCTTTCGCGAAGGAGCAGCTGCGCGAGGCCACCCATGAGCTGGTCGTCCGCAACGGCTTCAAGAGCTGCTACATCCGGCCGCTCGTGTGGCGCGGCTACGGCCCCATGGGCCTCAACCCGCTCGACAACCCGGTCGAGGCCATGGTGGCGGTGTGGGAGTGGGGCGCCTACCTCGGCGAGGAGGGCAAGCGCAACGGCGTCCGCGCGCGCGTGTCGTCGTACCGGCGCATCTCCGCCGACTCGCTGATCCCGCACTCGAAGGCGTCGGGGCAGTACCTCAACTCCGTGCTGGCGAAGATCGAGGCGACCAAGGCCGGCTACGAGGAGGCGATCCTGCTCGACGACAAGGGCCGCGTCTCCGAGGGCACCGGCGAGAACGTGTTCGTGGTGAAGGAGGGCGTGATCTACACGCCGCCGCAGACCGCGGGCATCCTCGACGGAATCAACCGCAAGTCGTGCATCCAGATCGCGCGCGACCTCGGCTTCGAGCTGTTCGAGCGCAACCTCGCCCGCGCGGAGCTGGCCCTGGCCGACGAGGTCTTCCTGACCGGCACGGCGGCCGAGCTCACGCCGCTGCGCGAGATCGACGACATCCAGATCGGCGACGGCGTCCCCGGACCGATCACGCGCCAGATCCAGCAGCTCTTCGACGACGCCCTGCACGGCCGGGCGCCGCAGTACTCGGAGTGGCTGGACTTGGTCCCCGTGCCGTCGCAGACGTGACCGGACCCACGGTCACGGTCTACGACACCACCCTCCGAGATGGGATGCAGGGGGAAGGGATGTCGCTGTCCGTGGACGAGAAGGTGCGCGTCGCGCACGCGCTCGACTCGCTCGGCGTGCAGCTGATCGAGGCCGGCTTCCCCGCGTCCAACCCGAAGGAGGAGGAGCTCTTCGAGCTGCTCGCGGCCGAGAGCTTCGAGAACGCGGAGCTGGTCGCCTTCGGGATGACGCGCCGCCGCGACAGCGACGCGGAGGATGACGAGGCGCTGCGGCTGCTCGCCGACTGCTTCGCACCGGCCTGCACGCTGGTCGGAAAGACCTGGTCCCTGCACCTGGAGAAGGTCACGCAGGTCGACGCGGAGGAGAACCTGCGCATGATCGCCGACTCGGTCGGCTTCCTGGTCGGCCAGGGCAAGCGCGTGATCTACGACGCCGAGCACTTCTTCGACGGCTTCCGGGCCGACACCGATTACGCGCTGCGCTGCCTGCGCGCCGCGGCGGAGGCCGGGGCGGAGAACGTGACGCTGTGCGACACGAACGGCTCCTCGACCCCTGCGCAGGTGACGGAGGCCACAGCCCGTGTGGTCGCCGAGCTGGGCCACTCGATCCAGGTGGGCATCCACACGCACGACGACGCCGGCTGCGGCGTGGCCAACAGCCTCGTCGCGGTGGAGGCCGGGGCGCGCATGGTGCAGGGCACGCTGAACGGCTACGGCGAGCGCTGCGGCAACGCCAACCTGATCACGATCCTTCCGACGCTCGAGCTGAAGATGGGCTACGCGTGCATCGGGGCGGACCGGCTGCGGCGGCTGACCGAGGTTTCGCACCTCGTCGACGAGCTCTGCAACGTCACGCCGAACCCGAACCAGCCCTACGTCGGCGCGAACGCCTTCGCCCACAAGGGCGGCATGCACGTGGCGGGCGTGAACCGCGACGCCCGCACGTTCGAGCACATCGACCCTGCCGAGGTGGGCGCGGACCGCCGGCTGCTGATCTCCGAGCTGTCCGGCAAGGGCACGGTCGCCGCTCGCGCCGACGTCGACGACGCGACCGCCGCGCGGGTGGTCGATCGCGTCAAGGAGCTCGAGCACCGCGGCTACCAGTTCGAAGCGGCCGACGGCTCGTTCGACCTGCTGATCCGCAAGGAAACCGGCGACTACGAGCCGCTCTTCCGGCTGGAGTCGTGGCGGGCGATAGTCGAGAAGCGGGCCGACGGCCGGGTCGAGACCGAGGCCACGATCAAGATCTGGGTCGACGGCGAGCGCTACGTGCGAACCGCGGAGGGCAACGGACCGGTGCACGCGCTCGACAAGGCCCTGCGCGAGGCGATCGGCGAGCGCTACCCGCACCTGCGCGACATCCAGCTCGTGAACTTCAAGGTGCGCATCCTCGACGAGACGAAGGGGACCGGGGCGGTCACGCGCGTACTGCTCGACGCCAGCGACGGCACGGACAACTGGGCCACGATCGGCGTGTCGGAGAACATCATCGAGGCGAGCTGGGAGGCACTCGTCGACTCGCTCGAGGCCGGGATGCTCCCCACCCGCACGCAGCATCAGCGGGCGCGCGCCGCGACGACGTGATCCCGCTGGCGAAGCCGCTCGTCGGCGCTCGCGAGGAACAGCTGGTGATGGAGACGCTGCGCTCGGGCAGGCTCGCCCTAGGTCCGCGCCTGGGGGAGTTCGAGGCGGCGCTGTCCAGCCTGCTGCGCCACCCGATCTCGGCGGTTGCGAGCGGCACCGCCGGCCTTCACCTGGCGATCCGGGCGGCGGGGATCGAGGCGGGCGACGAGGTCCTGACCACGCCGTTCAGCTTCGTGGCATCCGCGAACTGCCTGCTCTACGAGAACGCGCGGCCGGTGTTCTGCGACATCGACCCGCGCACGCTCAACATGGATCCGGAGGCCGCGGGGGTCGCCGCGTCGGAGCGGACGACGGGACTGCTGCCGGTGCACATCTTCGGCTACCCCGCCGACATGCGGGCCTTCGAGCGGCTGGCCGCTGAGCGTGGGCTCTGGATCGTCGAGGACGCGTGCGAGGCGCTGGGAGCGGTCCACTCCGACGGCACGCCGGTCGGGGCGCGCGGCAACCTGTCCGTGTTCGGCTTCTACCCCAACAAGCAGGTCACCACGGGGGAGGGCGGCGCCGTGGTCTGCCCCGACGACGCCGTGAAGGAGGGCATCGACTCCGAGCGCAACCAGGGCCGCGTCCCCGACATGGGCTGGCTCGATCACGACCGGCTGGGCTTCAACTACCGCCTGGACGATCTCTCCTGCGCGCTCGGCATCGCGCAGCTCGAGCGCCTCGACGAGTTGCTGGCCGGCCGCGCGCGGGTGGCCGCGCTCTACTCGGAGGCGCTGGCGGACGTGGAGGAGCTGGCGCTGCCCTGCCCGGACGCCGGCGGCGACCGGCGGTCCTGGTTCGTGTACGTGGTGCAGCTGCCGCCGGGCGTGGACCGCGACGCCGCCGTGACGGCCATGCGCGAGCGAGGCGTCGACACGAAGCCCTACCTGCCGGCGATCCACTTGATGAGCTTCTACCGCGAGCGCTTCGGGCATCGCGAGGGCGAGTTCCCGGTCTGCGAGGACGTGGCGAGCCGCTCGCTCGCGCTGCCCTTCTTCGGCGAGCTGACCGAAGGCCAGGTGGAGCAGGTGGTCGGGGCGCTCCGCGATGTGGTCGCCGCGGCGACCACGCACGCGGCCTCCTAGCGCAGCCGCTTCACCAAGGCCACGAACCCCGGCAGCGCGCGACTCGACGGGCGCTGCGCCACCTCCTCGAACCCCTCGCTCGCGTACAGCGCGCGGGCGGGCGCGTTGCTCACTCGCGTGTCCAGGGCCACGGCCGGCAGCCCGCGCGCGGCGGCTTGGCGCTCGGCCTCGGCCAGCAGCGCGCGGGCCGCGCCGCGCCGCCGGGCTTCCGGATCGGTGCCGAGCGCGTCCACGTAGAAGGCGGCTGCCGGCGGGCTCGGGGCGCCGCGGCCGGCGGCCCAGTAGAGCGAGAGCGCCGCCGGCCAGCGCCACGGCGGCGTCGAACGAAGCGTCAGGCGCAGGAACGCGCGCGAGCGCTGGAGCGCCTCGTCGACCGGGAAGGCCGCCATCGCAGCCGCGACTCCGCCGTCCAGCTCGGCCACCCAGACGACCTCGGCGCTCGAGGCCGTCCCCGGCTTCGCGAGCGAGCGCTCGAGCACCCGCAGCGCCCGGTCGCGGCCGCCGGCGAAGCGGTCGTACGTCTCGGCGGCGCTGTGATGAAGCAGCCTGGCGGCGGCCGGAAAGTCAGCGGGCTCGGCCCTGCGGACCTCAGGCAAGCCCGGCCACCACGGTCGCTCGGGCGACCAGCGCGCGCATGGCATTGATCCTACGTCTGAGAGACTGGCGGACCCGATGAGCCGCTTCCGCGACCCCCAGGATCCGTTGTTCGTTGCGCTCAACTCGTCGATCCGCTTCGACTACCGGTTGGCGCCCTACGACCTCGAGCAGTCGTTCGCGCACGCGCGCATGCTGGCCCGCAGCGGCATCATCTCCGAGGACGACCTGGCCCAGATCGAGCGCGGGCTGGCAGCCGTGCGCGAGGAGATCGACCAGGACCGCTTCGTCGTGGTGGACGGCGACGAGGACATCCACATGGCGATCGAGCGCCGGCTCACCGAGCTGGCCGGGCCGGTGGGCGGCAAGCTCCACACCGCGCGCTCCCGCAACGATCAGGTGGCGACCGACGTCGCGATGCTCGTCCGGGCCCACTCGCTCGACGCCCAGTCCCTGCTGCGCGAGCTGATGGGCACGCTGATCGAGCTGGCCGAGCGGCACCTCGACTGGCCCCTGCCCGGCTACACCCACCTCCAGCGCGCCCAGCCGGTCTACCTGTCGCACCACCTGCTCGCCTACTTCTGGAAGTTCCGCCGCGACCTGCAGCGCTTCAAGTTCTGCATGACCGCCACGGACGACCTGCCGCTGGGCGCGGGGGCATTGGCCGGCGTCAACTTCGACACAGGCCGCATGTTCGTCGCCCAGGAGCTGGGCTTCGGCGGCATCGCGGAGAACTCGCTCGACGCCGTCTCGAACCGGGACTTCGTGCTCGACTACATGAGCGCGGCCGCCACCTGCGCCGGGCACCTGTCGCAGCTCGGCGGCGAGATCGTGCTCTGGTCCACGGCGGAGTTCGGCTTCTGCCGCGTGTCCGACTCGTTCGCCTCGGGCTCGAGCCTGATGCCCCAGAAGCGCAACCCGGACGCGGCGGAGCTGCTGCGCGCCAAGGCGCCCCGCGTGGTCGGGCGCCTGGCCGGACTGCACGGCGTGCTGCACGGGCTCCCGCTCACCTACAACAAGGACCTCCAGGAGGACAAGGAGCCGCACTTCGACGCGATCGACACGGTCGAGCTGTGCCTGCGCGTGGCGCGCGGCATGCTGGCCGAGATCGAGTTCGATCGCGAGCGCATGGCGGATGCCGCCTCGGACGAGCTGATCGCCGCCACGGACGTCGCTGACCTGCTGGTGCGGGAGGGCGTGCCGTTCCGCGAGGCGCACGGGATCGTCGGCGGGGTCGTGCGGGCCGCGGTGGAACGCGGCAAGCGGCTGTCCGAGCTGACCGACGACGAGCTGGCCGAGCTGGCGCCCCAGCTGCGCCCGCCCGACTTCCGCGCGCTGCTGGAGCAGAGCTCGTGGCTCGAGTCGAAGGTGTCAGAGGGAGGGACCGCGCTCGCGCGCGTACGCGAGCAGCTGGCCCAGGCGCGCCACGTGCTGGAGGAGGCGCCGGCATGAGGCTCGACGGCGACTTCTACGCGCGCTCGGTGCACGACGTGGCGCGTGGCCTGATCGGCTGCTTCGTGCGCCACGGCGAGACGGCGGGTCGCATCGTCGAGGCCGAGAGCTACCACATGGAAGAGCCGGCCTGCCACGCCTACGCCGGCGTCACCGAGCGCACGCATACCCTGTTCGGCCCGCCCGGGCACGCGTACGTCTACTTCTCGTACGGCATCCACTCGCTGCTCAACGCGGTGTGCGAGGAGGAGGGCGTGGGGGCGGCGGTCCTGATCCGCGCACTGGAGCCGGTCGACGGCATCGAGGTGATGCGCGCCCGGCGCGGGGTCGAGCGCGTGGAGGACCTCTGCTCGGGGCCCGGGAAGCTGACGCAGGCCCTCGAGATCGGGCTGTCGCTCAACGGCAGCTCGCTGCTCGAGGGGCCGATCGAGGTGCTCGAGCGCGAGTCCGAGCCGCGGATCGTCGTGGGGGAGCGCGTGGGGATCAGCAAGGCAGTCGAGCTGCCCTGGCGCTTCTGCGACGCGGACAGCCCGTGCGTGTCGCGCCCGTGGCCGGCGCAGATGCGCTCGCGGCGCGCGGCCGCCTGAGCTACTGCCCGGTCGTGCCGTTGGGGGCGACGCCGCCCCCAGTGCCGCCGCCGCCGGTGGGAGGCGTGGTGGGAGTGGGAGCCGGGTCCGTCGGGGCCGGCGCGTCCGGGGCGGGCGTCTGCCCGGGGGTGTCGGGGCCCGGGGCCGCGTCGGCCTGGTTGCGCTGGTTGCCCTGGTCCTTGGGCGCCGTGTCGGTCGGCTGCTCCGCGTCGGGGACCGCGTGGGGATCGATTGTCGGGGCGGGCGCGACCGTGCCCGGCGTGGTGCTGGTGCCGTCCTGGCCGCCTCCGCGAGCGGCGCGGCGCGCGCCGCGCATCTCCAGCCACGCGGTCATGAAGTCGTGGAAGATCTCGGCCGGGAAGGTGCCGCCGGCAACCGGCCCGCCGGCGTGCTCGGTTTCCATCGACTGCACCCTGTCCGCGTAGCCGACCCACACGGCGACGGTCATGTCGTCGTTGCCGCCGACGAACCAGGCGTCGCCGTAGTTCTCGGTGGTGCCGGTCTTGCCCCAGATGTACTCGTCACCGACCTGCGCCGCCTTGCCGGTGCCGCTGGTCACGACGAGGTGCAGCATCTCCTTCTCGAGATCCGCCACCTGCTTGGGCAGGACCGCTACGCCGGTTGGCTCGTTTCTCTCGTCGATGTCGTGGCCCTTGACCTCGCTGAAGCCGATCGGGCCGCTCACCCCCGGGAGGAAGGAACTCTGCACGCGCTTCCCCCCGTTCGCGATCGTCGAGTAGGCGTAGGCCATCTCGAGCGGCGTGACGCCCTCCTTGAGCCCGCCCAGGGTCATGGCCGGGTTGGTGGACAGCTTGGTGCGGATGCCCATCCGGCGCGCCAGCCGCGCGATCCGCTTCGTACCGGTCTTCAGGCCCAGCTCGGCGAACACCGAGTTATCTGAGGCGGCGGTCGCCGACCAGAGCGACGCCGTGCCGAGGTACGAGTCCTCGTAGTTGCTGACGGGGAACTTCTCGCCCGGCGATCCCGGCACCGGGAACACCTTCGGCTGGGACGCCCAGCTGCTGTTCGGGTCCACGCCGTCCGCGAGCGCGCGCGCGAGGATGAACGGCTTGATCGCCGAGCCCGGCTGGCGGTGCCCGTTGGTGGCAAGGTTGAACGGGCGCGCGTTGAAGTCCGGCCCGCCGACCATCGCCTTGACCTCGCCGGTGTCGTTGTCGATGGCCACGAGCGAGGCGCTCGGCCCGATGCCCGCCAGGCGGCCGGCAATCGCCTGCTCGGCCGCCGCCTGGAGCTCGGGGTCGATCGTGGTCTTGATCTGCAGGCCGCCGCTGAAGACCTGGGAAGGGTTGTACTGGCTGAGCAGCTGGCCGGTCACCCAGCTGGTGAAGTAGGGCTGCTGGGACTCCACGTTCGGCGGGTCGACCTGGTCCTCGTCGGGGAGCGACTGGCGCAGCGCGTCCTTGTACTCGGCGGGGGTGATCATCTTCTGGTCGAGCATCCGGGACAGCACCAGGTCGCGCCGCTGGAGCGCGGCGGCCTGGTGCTCGAGCGGGTCGTACATCGAGGGCGAGGAGATCATCCCGGCGAGCAGCGCGGCCTCGGCCGGCGACAGGACTCGCGACTCGCGCACATCCGGGTCCTGCTGGTCCTGCGTCGGCGCGGGCGGCGGCTGCACCGTGACGCCGGCCTGGTCGGTGGCGGTGGCGCGCTCGTCGGGCTCGTCGCCGTCGCCGAAGTAGGTGCGGGCGGCCGCCTCGACGCCGTAGGCGCCGTTGCCGAAGTAGACGGTGTTCAGGTACTGGGTGAGGATCTTCTCCTTCGACCACTTGCGTTCGAGGTGGTAGGCGAGCGCGGCCTCGCGCAGCTTCTGGAACACCGAGCGGTCGCCTTGAGCGGAGAGAGCGTTCTTGACGAACTGCTGCGTGATCGTCGAGCCGCCCTGCGCGGCCTTGCGGCGCATGATGTCCTGGGAGAGAGCGCGGGCGATGCCCGTGTAGTCCACGCCCTCGTGGCTGTAGAAGCGGCGATCCTCGATCGCGATCACGGCGTTCTTGAGGTTGGGCGAGATCTCGCCCTCCTTGACCAGGATGCGGTTGAGGTTCCCGGTGAGCTTGGCGATCCGCGGGCAGGCCGAATCCAGCTTCTGGCAATCCGGTCCACTCGGGTACAGCACGGAGTTCTCCGCCGCCCGGTACTGCGCCTCGCTATCGAGCGAGGGCAGGTCGCTCGCCACCGCCATCAGCATGCCGAACACCGTCGAGATGACGGCCAGCACGGACAGGCCGAACACCACCAGCGCCAGGCGCAGCTTCTTCAGTTTCGGCTTCGGCGGAGCTGGCGGCTCCGGCGGCACGCCGTTCTCGGCGCGCACGAAACGCGGCCCATGCGTGGGCGGGGGCGGGATGATGGACGTCGGCGGCTCCTGCATGCTCTTTGGACGCCCCGGGCTGAGGGGTTCCGGCTTGCGTACGGGTGAGACTAGAAGTAGTCAGGCGCGCCCGCCCCGTACAAAGAGCTCCACCGGGCGCCCAGCGAGCGCCGCAGTCTAGCATTGGCTTCATGACGGATTCGGCGGGCGAGGCGGCCCGGTTCCTCACCCGCAACGCCGTCGACGCCCTCCCGAAGGGCGAGCTGGAGCGGCAGATCGCGAAGGGCCGTCCGCTGCGCGTGAAGCTCGGGGTCGACCCGACCACGCCGGACATCCACCTGGGACATACCGTCGTGCTGCGCAAGCTGCGCGAGTTCCAGGACCTCGGCCACCGGGTGGTGCTGATCGTCGGTGACTACACCGCGCGCGTGGGGGACCCGAGCGGGCGCTCGTCGATCCGGCCGCAGGCAGACCCGGCGGAGATCGACCGCAACGCCCAGACCTACGAGGAGCAGGCGTTCAAGGTCCTGGACCGCGACGCGACCGAGGTGCGCCGCAACGGCGAGTGGCTCGACATGCCGATGGAGGACCTCTTCCGGCTCGCGCGCACCTCCACCGTGGCCCAGCTGCTCGAGCGCGACGACTTCGCCAAGCGCTACGCCGGCGGCGAGCCGATCTCGGTGCTGGAGCTGCTCTACCCGCTGCTGCAGGGCTACGACTCGGTGGCCATCCGCTCCGACGTCGAGCTCGGCGCCACCGACCAGCAGTTCAACGTGCTGCTCGCGCGCGAGGTGCAGCGCGCCTACGGAGTGGAGCCCCAGTCGATCCTCACGATGCCGATCCTGCCCGGCATCGACGGCGTCCAGAAGATGTCCAAGTCGCTGGGCAACTACGTGGGCGTGAACGACCCGCCCGAGGAGATGTTCGGGAAGCTGATGCGCGTGCCGGACGAGGCGATGCCCACCTACTACGAGCTGCTGCTGGACGACCCGCTCGACACGTCCCTGTCGCCCCGCGACGCGAAGCGGGCGATGGCGCGGGCCCTGACGGCGCGCTATCACACGCAGGAGGCCGCGGCCGCCGCCGAGGAGCGCTTCGACGCCGTGCACGTGCGGCACGAGCTCCCCGACCAGATCGAGGACTTCGCCTTCGCGGCCAACGGCGATGCGGTGCACCTGCCCGCCCTGCTGGCGGACGCCTTTGGCGTGTCGCGCTCGGAGGCCCGGCGGCTGCTGGGGCAGGCCGGGGTCAAGCTGAACGGCGAGGCGCTCGACGAATCTGCCCTGGACTTGCCGGTGGAGCGCCTGGACGGAGCCGTGATCCAGCTCGGAAAACGGCGCCACAAAAGGCTTCGGCGTCGCTAGACTCCGCTTGTCGGACGGTTGGCCCCGCCCCCTGGGCGGTGCTACACTGCTCCGTCGCGCCTCAGGCGCAGTGGCGACCCCACCCCTGAGGGCGCACGGTCTTTGAAAACTCAGCAGTGCACGCGACCTGAAAAGGTCGCCCAGGTTCGACCCCGCCTTTGGGCGGGGCCTGAACAGTAGACCCGTCAAGTCCAGCCTCTCGCAGTGTGCGCGGAGGCGTCACGACTTGACAACTCTCTAAATCTGACAGTGGAATAGTCGGTGGAAGTCATCGCCGGCGTTGATACCACGCCAGACTTTCACGGAGAGTTTGATCCTGGCTCAGGACGAACGCTGGCGGCGTGCTTAACACATGCAAGTGGAGCGACGAACCAGGCTTCGGCCTGGGGCAGAGCCGCGAACGGGTGAGTAA
>JAXDIG010000051.1:0-18585 GCA_034664125.1 Thermoleophilaceae bacterium
TCGGGAAGGTCCACGTTCAACGGCGGGGTCTCGTGCCGGGCGCGCTTGCCGGGCACGACCGTGAGGAAAGAGGGGCAATCCCCCTCGAGGCACGAGTAGTCCTTGTTGCAGGAGGCCTGGTGGATCCGGGTCTTGCGACCGAACTCCGTCTCGACCGGCTGCACCGACAGGCAGCTCGACTTCTGGCCGCAGTCGCCGCAGCCCTCGCAGACACGCTCGTTGATCCAGATCCGCTCGGCCGGCTCGGCCTGCTTGCCGCGCTTGCGCGCGCGGCGCTTCTCGGCGGCGCACTCCTGGTCGTGGATGAGCACCGTCACGCCCTCCACGCGCGCCAGCTCCTGCTGCGCTTCGAGCAGCTGCGAGCGCTCGCGCAGCTCGGCGATCGGGGCGAGCTCCACGCCCTTGTAGCGACTCGTGTCCTCGGCGGTGACGATGATCCGGCGCACGCCCTCGATCTCGAGCCAGCGGGTCAGGTCGGGCACCGACAGCTGGCCCTCGATCTGCTGCCCGCCGGTCATGGCCACGTGGTCGTTGTAGAGCAGCTTGTAGGTGATGTTCACGCCGGCCGCCACCGCGGCGCGCACGGCGAGCGAGCCGGAGTGATGGAAGGTGCCGTCGCCCAGGTTCTGAACGAGGTGGGTGTCCTCGGTGAACGGCGCCATGCCGATCCACTGAGCGCCCTCGCCACCCATCTGCGTGATGCCGGTGATCTCGCCGTTGCCCTCCGGGTTGAGCAGCACCATCGTGTGACAGCCGATGCCGCCACCCACGAGCGTCCCGTCCGGCGCCTTGAGCGAGGAGTTGTGAGGGCAGCCGGAGCAGAAGAACGGCGCTCGCTGAGCCATCGGCAGCTCGGCCGGGCGGCCCGCGATCGAGTCGAGGCGGCTCATGTGCGCCTCCACCGAGTCGAGCGCCAGCCCGCGGGCGCGGACGCGGCCGGCCACCACGCGGGCGACCATGTCGGCGTCGACGTCCAGCTCCAGCGGCAGCAGCGACTTGCCGTGCTCGTCGCGCTTGCCGACGATGCGAGGCGCGCCGGCCACGCCGTAGAGCGTCTCCTTCAGCTGGGACTCCACGAACGGGCCCTTCTCCTCCACGACCAGGATCTCGTCGAGGCCGTGGGCGAACTCCCGCACGATCTGCGCCTCGAGCGGCCAGATCATGCCCAGCCTGAGGATCCGGATGCCAGCGCGCTCGAGCTCGGGCTCCCCCAGGCCGAGGCTGCGCAGCGCGTGGCGGAGGTCGTAGTAGCTCTTGCCCGCCGCGGCGATGCCGAGCCAGGCGTGGCGGGCGCCCTCGATGCGGTTCACGCGGTTCTCGCGCGCGTAGGCCAGCGCCAGGTCGGTGCGCACGCCCAGCAGGCTGCGCTCGAGCTCGAGCGACGCGGGCGGCAGCAGGTTGCCGTTCGGCACGTGCTCGTATCCGAGGTCGGGCAGTATCGGAGCGATGCGGCCGGGCCCCACTTCGGCGGTGCCGACCCCGTCTGCCACGCTCGTGACGATCTTGAGGCCGGTCCACAGCCCGGACGCCCGCGAGCAGGCGTAGGCGTGCAGGCCGAGGTCGATCACCTCGGCAGCGCTGCCGGGGAAGAACACCGGCATGTGGAGGCCGGCGAGCACCGACTCGGACGCGCTCGGGATCGTCGAGGACTTGCAGCTCGGGTCGTCCCCCACGACCGCCAGACCGCCGCCGGTACGGGAGACGCCGACGAAGTTGCCGTGGCGCAGGGAGTCGGCGGCGCGGTCGAGGCCGGGGGCCTTGCCGTACCACATGCCGAGCACGCCGTCGTACTTGGCGCCGGGAAGGTGCTGGGTCAGCTGGCTGCCCCAGGCCGACGTGGCGCCGATCTCCTCGTTCAGGGCGGGCACGTGGGCGACGAGGTGCGCGTCGAGCAGCTCGCGGTTGCGGGCCAACTCCATGTCGAGCCCGCCGAGCGGCGAGCCCTGGTAGCCCGACACGAGCGTGCCGGTGGTGAGGCCGCTTCGCCGGTCGGCGCGATGCTGGTCGAGCACGACGCGGACCAGCGCCTGCACGCCGGTGAGCAGGATGCGCCCCTGCTCGAGGACGTACTTGTCGTCGAGGCGCACCTCGCCATGCGTGCCGCTGCCGCGGCCGTTCGCGGCACCCTCCCGGCGGCGGTCCACCCCCGCGCCCAGGCGCGCCGCCCGACGGCGCACCATTGTCGACTCCCTCGCCATTGGTGAACTCAAATTACCATTGCTGGTACCCGGACGCCAACATTCGATACCAGTTGGCGCCCGGCGCAATCGGGTATAAGGTCAATGTTCATGACCATTGCCGGTCCAACGATCCGCCTATCGCCCGCGACACCGGCGGACGACAGGCACGAGCGGATCGTGATCCACCAGGACCCCCGAACGGGGCTGCGCTTCATCGTCGCGATCCACTCGACAGTCCTGGGCCCCGCGCTCGGTGGCATGCGCCTCAAGCGCTACGCGGGCGGCCTCAGCGAGGCGCTCGACGACGTGATGGGCCTCGCCCGCACGATGACCCTCAAGGCTTCGGCGGCGGGACTGGACCTGGGCGGCGGCAAGGCCGTGATGATCGACGACGGCGACGCCGACCTGCGGCTCGCGCGGCTCGAGACGGCGGCCGGCGTGATCGACGGGCTCGAGGGCGCCTACATCACCGCCGAGGACATCGGCACCACGACCGCGGACATGGACCACATGGCCGGCTTTACTCGCTTCTGTGTCGGGCGCTCCATCGAGAACGGCGGCGGCGGCGATCCGTCGCCGGTGACCGCCGAGACGGTGCTGGCGGCGATGCGGCGTGGCCTGGCCGCCCAGTTCGGGTCGGAGGAGCTCGACGGCCGCCGCGTCGGCCTGATCGGTCTGGGCAAGGTCGGCGGTGCGCTGGCGGTGCGGCTCGCCGGGGCCGGAGCCCGCGTGGTGGCCTATGACCTCGACGACGGGCGCTGCGAGCGCTTCGCGGCCGAGCACGGCGTCGAGGCGGCCTCCTCCGCCGAGGCCATCCTCGCCATGGAGCTGGACGTGCTGGCGCCCTGCGCGGGCGGCGGCCTGATCGACGAGGCGCTGGCCAGGTCGATCGGCGCCCGCGTAGTGGCGGGAGCGGCCAACAACCCGCTCGCGAACCGCGGCGTGGCGCGCACGCTGATGGAGCGCGACATCCTCTACGTGCCGGACTTCCTGGCCAACTGCGGCGGGCTGATCCACGTGGCCGGCGAGTGGCTCGGCGACGGCGGCGGCGACGTCGAGAGCGCACGCATCGAGCACGCGATGGAGCGGCTCGACGACGCGATCGCCACCTCCGCGGCCGAGGGCGCCACGGCGCTCGAGGTGGCGGAGCGCCAGGCGCTGGAGCGGGTGGACGCCGCCAGGCGCTCGCCCGCGCTGCGATGATCGCCTCCGCAATGCGCTCCTTCGAGCCCGTCTCGACACGCCGGACGTTCGAGGAAGCCGTGGAGCAGATCGCCGAGCAGATCAAGGCCGGCGACCTGCACACGGGCGACCGCCTTCCCTCCGAGCGCGAGCTGGCCGCCCAGATGCGGATCAGCCGTCCGACGCTGCGCGAGGCGATCAAGACGCTCACCGAGGCGGGCGTGCTGCACGTGCGCCGTGGGCAGTCGGGCGGCATCTTCGTGGCCTCCGAGCTGGTGCCGCGTGAGCTGCTGCGCAGCCGCCAGGAGATCCGCTTCGGCGAGATCAGCGGGGTACTCGAGGCGCGGCGGCTGCTGGAGCCGCGCGTGGCGCAGCTGGCGGCCGTGCACGCCACCGAAGACGACTTCGCCGTGATGACCCAGACGATCGAGCGTCAGCGCGACCTGGCGGCGAGCGACGACTTCCTCAGCCACGAGGACCTCTTCCTGCAGCTCGACCTGAAGTTCCACCTCGCGCTCGCGCGCGCCACGCGCAACTCCACCATCGTCGGGTTGATGCGCACGCTGTTGCGCCAGCTCGAGATCGCGCGCGACATGGCGATGCACGCGCCGCTGGTGCCGGACTGGACGATCGACATCCACTCGCGCACGCTGGCGGCAGTACGGGCCGCCGACTTCCCTCTGATCGACGTGGTGATGGACGAGCACCTGGCGCAGCTGGAGCAGATCTGGGAGCTCGAGACGGGGCGCGGCCTGGTGCGGCCGCTGCCCGACTTCCTCCAGCCGGTCGCCGAGCGCTCGCGGGCGTTGCGCACGGGCTGAGCGCCGTAACCGCCCACCGTAGGCGGCGTATGTCTTGTTGACCGCCGGTTGACAAGGAGGCGCCGCCATGGATGCACCCCGCTCGAAGCAGTTCCTGCTCGCCCACCACGAGGGCCGCGTGCTCGAGTGGATCGCGCGCCGGGCGCCCGCCCGTGTGATGCCGGACCACATGACCGCGCTGGGCGTGCTCGCCGCGTTCGGGATCGCCGGGGCGTACCTGCTCTCAAACGGCGACAAGGCGTGGCTGTGGGCCGCCTCGGCGCTGCTCGTGGTGCACTGGCTGGGCGATTCGCTCGACGGCACGCTCGCCCGCGTGCGCGGGATCGAGCGGCCCAGGTACGGCTACTACCTCGACCACCTCGTCGACGCCCTGGCCACCGCGGTGATCGGGCTCGGCCTCGGGCTGTCGCCGTGGATGCTCCTGGCGGTCGGCCTGACGATCGTCGTGGCCTACCTGGTGCTGTCGATCAACACCTACCTCGAGACGTACGCGTTCGGGGTCTTCACGCTCGGCTACGGCCGCCTCGGTCCAACCGAGGCGCGGCTCGGGCTGATCGTGCTCAACACGCTGATCGCCGCCGGCGTGGGGCTCGGCTTCCACGTCGGCGGGCTCGGGCTGACGGTGCTCGACCTGATCGGGCTCGCGGTCGCCGGCGGGATGGTGGCTGGGCTCGCCGGCCGCGCGGCGCGCAACCTGCGCGTCCTCGCCGCGCAGGAGCCGGCCGGGCGCGTCAGAGCTTGAGCGCGCTGGCGACCGTCCGCAGGTCCTCCGCGAACGCCTCGCGCTCGGCCCGCCGCGCGGCGTCGTCGGGGGCGCGCAGGATGGCGGACGGATGGATCGTGGCGCTGACCACCGGCGCGAGGTCCGAGTCCAGGAGCTCGCCGCGGTGCCGGGTCACGCGGAACGAGCTGCCCAGCAGCGCCTTGGCGGCGATCGCGCCGAGCAGCACCACCGCCTCGGGCTTGACGACCTTCAGCTCCTCCTCCAGCCAGGGCTTGCAGGCCTCGATCTCGAAGCGCTTCGGCGTCTTGTGGATGCGCCGGCGCCCGCGCTCCTCGAACTTGAAGTGCTTGACCACGTTGGTGACGTAGGCCTCGCTGCGCGCGATGCCGGCCGCTTCCAGCCCGCGGTCCAGCTCCCGGCCGGCGGGGCCCACGAACGGCTTGCCGGCGAGATCCTCCCTGTCGCCGGGCTGCTCGCCGATCAGCATCACCCGCGCGCCCTTGCGCCCCTCGCCGAAGACCGTCTGCGTGGCGGGGCGCCACAGGTGGCAACCGCGACAGCCGGCGGCGGCCTCACGCAGCGCCTTGAGCGAGCGGCGCTCGGGGAGGAACGGCCTGGCGTCGTTCGGCTCGGGGGCGGATGCGATCCGCGAGACGGTAGCGTCCCCGCCATGGCCGGTCCCCTGCTCGCCATCGACGCCCCCTCGATGCTGTTTCGCGCCTTCTATGCGCTGCCGGACTCGATCAAGGGCAAGGACGGCGCGCCCGTGAACGCGCTGCTCGGCACCGCGAACCTGATTCTGCGCGAGGTGGAGCTGCACTCGCCGCGCGCGGTCGTGCTCTGCTTCGGCCCCGACGCGGCCCATTACCGCGTCGAGTTGTTCGACGGCTACCACGCCGAACGCCCCGAGGTGCCCGAGCGGCTCGTGCCGCAGTTCGCCGACGCGCGCGCGTTCTTCGAGGCCTTCGGCTGGGTGGTGGCCGACCACGACTCGCTCGAGGCCGACGACCTGCTCGGCTCCTACGCGCGCCGCGAGGCCGAGGCCGGCGGGCACGCGCTCGTGATGACCGGGGACCGCGACATGTACCAGTGCGCGGCCGATCGCGTGACCGTCCTCTACGTCCGCACCGGCGGCAAGGGCGCCGAGGCCGTGGACGCCGACGAGGTGCGCCGCCGCTACGGGATCGATCCCGAGCTGGTGCCGGACTTCATCGCGCTGCGCGGTGATCCCTCGGACGGCATCCCGGGCGCCCGCGGGATCGGCGAGAAGACGGCGGCCGAGCTGCTGCGGCGGCACGGGTCGCTCCAGGCGGCGCTCGACGGGGCGGTGCGCGAGTCGAAGCCGAGCGTGCGCAAGGCGCTGCTCGACCAGCGCGACGAGCTGCTGCGCTTCCGCGAGATCGCGACGCTGCAGGAGGTCGACGTCGAGCTCCCGCCCGACGCTCCAATCGACCTGGCCGGCGCCGCGGCCGCCGCGCGCGAGCGCGGCATGAACCGGCTCGCCGAGCGGCTCGAGAAGGCCGCGTGACCCGCGTCCGGCTGCTCTTCGTGCTGGTCGCGGTCGGCCTCTGCGCCGCAGCCGGGGCGCCGGCGGCCCAGGCGCGCGATCCCGGCCGCTGGGTGCTGACCGGGGCGAGCTCCATCCCGACCACCTACTGGCAGGGGCTGACCTCGGACACGGCCAAGCGGCGCGTGTTCTTCACAGGCGTCTTCGAGGGCCTCTGGCGGACGACGCCCACGCTGCGGCAGACCGGAGGCGTGGGCGCCGCCATCCCGGCTCCGGTGAAGACGCTGGAGGGCTACAACCACATCGGCGACCCGACCTGGAACGGCGGCGACGGCGGCCGCGTGCTGCTGCCCCTGGAGTGCTACACGGCGGGTACCGGCAACACCTGCGGCACGGGCGCCTTCGGCGTGGCGAACCCGGACACGCTGGGCTGGAGCTACTACGTCAAGCTCGACCCGGCGGAGATCCCCAAGGCGATGTGGGCCGAAACCTCGGCGGACGGCTCGCTCGTGTGGACCAGCAGCGGCGACGACCTGCTGGCCTACCGCTCCAGCGCGATCTCGGCGGCCAACGCCGCGCCGCTCGCGTCGCCGATCCGGGCGGCCCGCCGTCTCACGGGCGCCGTGCCGCCGACCGGGGTGACCGGCGCCGTCTTCAACCGCGGGCGGCTGCTGCTGGCCGGGGAGAGCGACGGCACCTACCAGGTCTGGGCGGTCGATCCGTCGAACGGCAAGCGGCGGCTCGAGATCGAGATGAAGGTCTGCGGCGAGTCGGAGGGCCTGGACGTCATCCCCACTCTCGGCGGGGAGCTGCACTGGCTGATCGCGCCGTCGGACCCCGGCTGCAAGCTCACGTTCGGGCCGGGCAGCGCGTTGTTGCACTTCACGCCGCGGCCGGGGAGGACCGGGCTGCGCGTGAAGGTCCTGCGGGTGAAGGCGGCGACGCCGCTGCCGGGCGCCGTCGTGGCGAAGGTGAGAGTGACCCGGCGCGGCCAGCCCGTGCGAGGCGCGCGGGTGACCTTCGCGGGCGGGAGGGCAACCACCGGCAAGGGCGGCAGCGCGACCGTCTCCACCAAGCTCCAGCTGCCGGGGCGCTTCAAGGCCCTGGCGCGCCACGCGGTCCGCTACGGGCTCTCCGACCTCGTGGAGGTCGGCATCGCTACTCCCGGATAGTCTCGCTCCACCCGTGAGCGAGCCTCTCCTGGAAGCCGATCCGTCGCGCCGGGCAGTGGCGCTCGCCTTCCGCCGCCTGCTGCCGCTGCTGCTGGTGATGCACGTGATCGCCTACGCGGACCGGGTCAACATCACCTTCGCCGAGACGGAGCTGACCCGCGACCTTGCACTGTCGTCCACGCTGTTCGGCCTGGCCGCCGGGATCTTCTTCGCGAGCTACGTGGCGCTCGAGATCCCCAGCAACCTCGTGCTCCACCGCGTCGGCGCGCGGCGCTGGATGGGCCGCATCATGATCAGCTGGGGGATCGTGGCCGCGGCCACGGCATTCGTTTGGGACGGAACCTCGCTGGTGGTGGCCCGCATCCTGCTCGGGGTCGGCGAGGCGGGCTTCTTCCCTGGCGTCGTCTACCTGATCGCGTGCTGGTTCCCCGAACGCGACCGCGCCCGCGCGATGAGCATCTTCATGCTCGGGATCGTCGGCGCGTCGGTGATCGGGGGGCCGCTGTCGGGAGCCACGCTGGAGCTGGACGGGGTGCTCGGACTGCAAGGGTGGCAGTGGCTGTTCCTGGTCCAGGGGCTGCCGGCGGTCATCGTGGGCCTCTGGGTGCTGCGCGACCTGCCCAGCTCGCCGGCGGAGGCAAAGTGGCTCGCGCCCGACGAACGCGAGGCGCTGACTCGCGAGCTGGCCGCGGAGGCCGCCGTGCGCGAGGCGCGCCAGTCCCTCACGCTGCGCGAGGCGCTGCGCGACCGGCGCATCCTGCACTGCGCGGCCGTCTACTTCACGATCAACTTCGCGAGCTACGGAACGATCTTCTGGTTCGCCGACATCGTCGAGCGGATCGGCGATATCTCGGGCATCCAGCTGGGGTTGCTGGCCGGGATCCCGATGGCGCTCGGCTCGGCGGGGCTGATCGTGATCGGCCGCCGCTCCGACCGCAGCGGCGACCGCCGCCGCTGGGTGATGATCGGGATGCTGCTCGGGGCGGCCGGACTCGCCGGCACGGCGCTGCTGCCGCCGGAGGCCGGGGTGCTCACGCTGGCGGTGTGCGCGTTCGGGCTGCTCGGGGCGATCCCGGCGTTCTGGGCGATGCCGACCTCGCTGCTGTCGGGCCGCGCGGCTGCGGGCGGCATCGCGCTGATCAACACCATCGGCGTCACCGGGGGCCTGTTCGGCCCGATCGTGGTGGGAGCCGCCAAGGACGCCGGCTCGATGGAGGCCGGGCTGGGCGCCCTGGCGGCCGTGCTGGTGGTGGGCGCCGCGATGGCGTCCCGCCTGCCGTTCGCGGCGCCGGCGGCTGCGCGCGAGCCGGAACCGCAGGCCGCTTAACGGCGAAGCCCCGCCGGGGCGGGGCTTCGTAGTGGAGGCGGCCGGTACTGCCCCGGCGTCCGCGGAACATCTTCCCGATGCTTGCTACGAGTGTTCCCGTGGAGTCTGATCTCGGCTACCGGTTCGGTCAGTCCGCGGGGTACGTTCCCGGCGCCATACCCTCCTGAATTGTCCCCCGGCGACCGAGGGTCCTGCCGCCGAGGTGATCCCGCTATATGAAGCCGCTAATCCGGGCCGCGGGCTGCCCGGTGCGACTCCCTCAGCTACTTATTAAGCAGCGAGGGCGAACTCGTGGTTACGGTCCGCACATATGGTTTTCCGGGATCATTTAACGAGGCCAACCCGGAGTCCTCGACTCGCTACATCGGGTCGATCACGCTCCACGTCGAAGCTGATTCGCCCCCTTGTCGCACCGTGAAGTCTAGCGTCGCCGCTGCCACACTAGGTGGTGATGCAACCGCAGGCTTATCCGCTTCCGGAGAGCCCAACGGCGCCGCCGCCGGCGCCGCAGGGCAACGACCGGCCGGCCTGGCGGCGCGCCCTCGGCGCGCTCGCCGCGCTCGGCGTGCTCGCGTTCAAGTTCGCGGCCAAGCTGAAAGCGCTGCTACTGCTGCTTCCGAAGATCAAGCTGTTCACGACCTCGGCGTCGATGCTCGTCTCGGTTGGCGCCTACTCGCTGATCTGGGGCTGGAAGTTCGCGGTGGGGTTCGTGCTGCTGCTGCTCGTGCACGAGCTGGGGCACGTGATCCAGCTGAGGCGTGAGGGGATACCCGCGTCGGCGCCGATGTTCATCCCGTTCCTGGGCGCGGTGGTCGCGATGAAGCAGCTCCCGAAGGACGCGGCCGCCGAGGCGCGCGTCGGCCTGGCCGGGCCCGTGCTCGGCTCGCTTGGCGCGCTGGTGCCGCTGGGCATCTACGCGCTGACCGGCAACGAGATGTTCCAGGCGCTCGCGTTCGTCGGCTTCTTCCTCAACCTGTTCAACCTGCTGCCGGTGCTGCCGCTCGACGGCGGGCGGGCGATGGCGGCGCTGTCGCCCTGGATGTGGCTGGTCGGATACGCCCTGCTGATCGCCGCGGCGATCGCCTTCCCCAACCCGATCATGATCCTGATCCTGTTGTTCGGCGGCCTCGAGACCTGGCGCCGCTGGAGGGAGCGGAAGTCGCCCGAATCGCGCGCGTTCCACCGGGTGCCGCCCGCGACTCGCGTGGCGATCGCGGCCGTGTACCTGCTGCTGGCGGCGGCCCTCGCGGTGGGCATGGACGCGACCTTCCTGGACCGCGACTTCGGAGACGTCTAGGGGGCCTTCCCCTAGGGACGATTCCCAATTGGCGCGGCGCCTTGGCGTCGGCACTCTGGATGACGGAAACTCGACCGTCATCGGAGGATCGACATGGACGTGAACGACACGCAGGAGAACGGGCCGGATGAGCAGCCGACGCCCGAGGGGCCGCCGAAGCGGCTGACGCGCTCACGAACAGACCGCATCGTCGGCGGCGTCTGCGGCGGCCTGGGCCGCTACTTCAACGTGGACCCGATCTTGTTCCGGATCGGCGTCATCGTGCTCGCCTTCGTCGGCGGCGCGGGCGTGCTCCTCTACCTCGCGGCGCTGCTGCTCGTCCCGAGCGAAGATCAGCCCGCTGCGATCGCCCCCGGCACGCAGCGCAAGCGCGGCCTCGTGATCCTGGCTGTGGTGGTGGGCCTGTGCGTCGCCTGGCCCTTTCTGGCCCTCGGCGGGGCTCTCCTTGCGGGGATTGGGATCCCGCTCGCCATTCTGGTCGGTGCCGGCGTGCTCGTGTGGTGGTTCGTCTCGGGAGAGGGACCGAGCGGCGACGCCCGCGACATCGCCGGCCGCGCCGCGCTCGGCGTGGGCGTCCTCATCCTCTGCTTTCTCGTCGCCGTCCTGGGCGCGTTCGCCGCGGCGGCGGGCCCGCACTGGCTGGTCCCCGCCCTCGTCATCGCGGCCGGCGCCGCGATAGCGGCCGGGGCGTTCCTGGCGCCGGTGCGCTGGCTGGTGCTGCCGGCGCTGACGCTCGCCCTTGCGGCCGGCACCGTCAGCGCCGCCGGCATCGACCTCGACGGCGGCGTCGGGCAGCG
Organism: Thermoleophilaceae bacterium; assembly: GCA_034664125.1. GTDB lineage: Bacteria > Actinomycetota > Thermoleophilia > Solirubrobacterales > Thermoleophilaceae > JACVRW01. The sequence continues at coordinate 11,008 of JAXDIG010000051.1, forward strand.
CGAGTACCGGCCGGGGTCCACCGCGGACCTGCGCGACCGCTACGAGCTCGGCATCGGCGAGCTGGTCATCGACCTGCGCAGCGCCGACCTGCCGAAGGGCGACCTGCCGCTCGACATCGACCTGGGCATCGGCGAAGCGCGCGTGATCGTGCCGAAGGACGTGTGCGTGGCGACCGACGCGGAGGTCGGCATGGGCAACGTCCACCTGTTTGGCGTGGACCGCGGCGGCGTCGACATGGACTTCGAGGACGCGCCGGACAGCACGCCGACCACGACTCGCCTGTTGCTGCACGGGGACGTCGGGCTCGGCGAGCTGCGCGTGCAGCACACAGCCCATGAGTTCAACCTCGACCTGAGCGCCGCCCAGGCGGACGCGTGCACGTAGTGCGCGGCAGGCCCGACATCCCGGCGCTGGTGGCGGGCCTGGCGGTGGCGGCGCTCGGCGCCGTGCTGCTGCTCGACGCGCTGGGCCTGATCGAGCTGAGCTTCGCGGCGTTCGCGCCGGTGGCCTGCGCCGCCACCGGAGCGATCCTGCTGGCCAACGGGCTGAGCCGGAGACAATGACGCCCGGATGAGCGCCGGCTCCCGAACGGGCCCCCGCCTCGGAACGCTGCGCCGCGACCGCTCGCGCCGCTGGATCGCGGGCGTGTGCGCGGGCATCGCCCGCCGCTACGGGGTGGACCCCGCGCTCGTGCGGGTCGCCTTCGTGGTCGCGACGGCGGCCGGCGGCCTGGGCGTGGCCCTCTACCTGCTCGCCTGGCTGGTGGTCCCCGCGGGCGAGGCGCCGGGCCGGCGCCGCCTGGCCACCGGCCGCGGCGCCGTGGAGGTGGCGCTCGGCACGGCCCTCCTGCTGCTCAGCGTCCTGCTCACCTTCCGCGCGCTGGGCCTGTGGTTCTCGGACGCGATCGTCTGGCCGCTGGTGCTCGTCGCGGGCGGCGCCGCGCTGATCTGGCGCGGCTCGGCCGCGGTGAAGGCCGAGCCGGCCGCTCCCGGCGGCGTCCCCGGCGCGAGCGCCAACCGCCCCTCCCCCGCCGCGGCGAGCGCGGAGGCGGCCGACTCCCAGCCGCGGCAGACGGCCGCGGCCATCTCCCGCACCGGCATCGGCATCGCCCTCGTAATCGCGGCCGGGTTCGCGTTCCTGCAGGCCACGGGCGCGCTCAGCGCCGCCCGCGACGTGGTGCTGGCCCTGGTCGCGTCCGTCGTGGTGCTGGGCGTGATCTTCGCGCCCTGGGTCCTGCGGCTGGTGCGCTCGCTGACCGAGGAGCGCTCCGAGCGGATCCGCTCTCAGGAGCGAGCCGAGGTCGCCGCCCACCTGCACGACTCGGTCCTGCAGACGCTGGCGCTCGTGCAGCGCTCGACCGACCCCCAGCAGGTGGCGGCGCTCGCACGCCGCCAGGAGCGCGAGCTGCGCGCCTGGCTGGCAGGGCGGCCGGCCCCCGGCCAGGCCGCGCGCCTCACCCCGGCGCTGGAGGCCGCCGCCGTGGAGGTCGAGGAGAACCACGGCGTGCCGGTCGAAGTGGTGGTGGTCGGCGATCGCGAGCTCGATCCCGCCGCGGAGGCGGTCGTGGCCGCCGCGCGCGAGGCCATGACCAACGCTGCCAAGTTCGGCGGCGGCTCGGTCGTCGACGTGTACGCCGAGTGCACCGCGGAGAGGCTCCAGGTGTTCGTGCGCGACCGCGGCCCCGGCTTCGACCCGGTGGCCGTCCCGGCCGATCGCCGCGGCGTACGCGAGTCGATCGTCGGCCGGATGGAGCGCCACGGCGGCCGCGCCCGCATCACGAGCGCCGCCGGCAGCGGCACCGAGGTGGAGCTGGTGCTGGAGCACGGCGCGTGAGCGCAACGGGCGAGCCGCGCGTGGTGATCGTCGACGACCACAAGCTGTTCCGCTCCGGCGTTCGGGCCGAGCTGGAGCCGCTGCTCGAGATCCTCGGCGAGGCGGGCACGGTCGACGAGGCGGAGGCCGCCATCGCCCGGCACGAGCCGGACGTGGTGCTGCTCGACGTGCACATGCCGAGCGGTGGCGGCGTCGAGGTGATCCGCCGCTCCGCGGCCGCGGGGCTGCGCCCCACCTTCCTGGCGCTGTCGGTGTCGGACGCCGCCGAGGACGTGATCGCCGTGATCCGCGCGGGCGCACGCGGCTACGTGACCAAGAACATCTCCCCTGAGGAGCTCGCGGACGCCGTCCGGCGCGTGCACGAGGGCGACGCCGTCTTCTCGCCGCGACTGGCGGGGTTCGTGCTCGACGCGTTCACCGGCCCGGCGCCGCAGCCGGAAACCGAGCTGGACCTGCTCACGCCCCGCGAGCGCGAGGTGCTGCAGCACATCGCGCGCGGCTACATGTACAAGGAGATCGCCCTGCGCCTGGACATCTCCCCCAAGACGGTTGAGGCGCACGTGTCCTCGGTGCTGCGCAAGCTCCAGTTGTCGAGCCGCCACGAGCTCACGCGCTGGGCCGCCGATCGCGGCCTCGGTTGACCCGCGGGAGGAGCGGCCTAGGTAGAGCACTATGGCCAGTCAGAGAGTCAGCCGCATCCTGTGCGTGTCCGAGCCCCGCGGTGGCGACCGGCTAAGGGCCGCCATCGAGGCGGCGCAAGGACTAGACCTCCACGCGATCGCCGTCGTAGGCGACCTGAGCGACGGCGGCGACCACAGATCGACGCTCCGGGCCCTGGGCGACTGCGGCCTGCCCGCGTACTGGGTGCCCGGTCCCACCGACGCGCCGATCTCCGACTACCTGCGCGAGGCCTACGACATGGAGACGGTCTTCCCGCTCCTGCACGGCGTGCACGGCACCGCCGCGTTCGCTCCCGACGGCCACCTGCTGTTCGCCGGCCTCGGAGGCGAGGTGGACGACGACCCGGACAGCGAGCGCGACGAAACCGAGCGCCTGCACTATCCGCGCTGGGAGGCGGAGTACCGCCTGAAGCTGCTGCGCGAGCTGGACGAGCACGCCGTGGCGCTGCTGTTCGGGGTAGCTCCGCTGCACAAGCGCCAGGGCTCCGGATCGAGCGAGGCCCTGGCCGAGCTGGTCGGGACCTACCGGCCTCGCCTCGTGGTCTGCGGCGGGGAGCGCGGTCACTGGATGATCGGCCGCAGCATCGTCGTCGCACCGGGCGCCCTCGCGGACGGCCACTACGCAGTCGTTGACCTGCAAACGCGCGAGGTGGAGCTCGAGGAGCTGGCCGCCGCGCAGGCGAGATGAAGGAGAAGCACCATGGCCCTGCCCGTACGTAGCACCGCCGAAGCGTCCTCCCTGGAGCGCCGCGCGACGCCGTTCCGCGAGCTGGACGACCTGCACAGCCGCATGGAGCAGCTGATGGCCGGCATCTGGTCGGACATGCCCGACGGAGGGCTCCCGATCTGGGCGCCGCCTGTGGACATCGAGGAAACCGAGGACGCCTGGATCGTCGAGGCGAACCTGCCCGGCGTCGACAAGAAGGACGTCAACATCGAGGTCCGGGAGTCCGAGGTGGTCGTGAGCGGAGAGATCAAGGAGCGCGAGCGCAAGGGCATCCTGCGCCGTCGCACCCGCCCGGTCGGCCGCTTCGAGTATCGCGTCACGCTGCCGGGTCAGACCGACCCGGAGAACGTGGAGGCCAGGCTCGACGACGGCGTCCTGCGGATCCAGATCCCGAAGCCGGAGCAGGCCCGCCCGCACCGCGTGGAGGTGACCTCCAACGGGTCGTCGAACGGCGGCTCGGGCGGCTAGCGCTCGCTCAGGGCCCGCTCGATCTCGCGCTTCTGATCGCGATCCTTGATCGAGCGCCGCTTGTCGTGCATCTCCTTGCCCTTCGCCACGGCCAGCTCGACCTTGGCGCGCGGGCCCTTGAAGTAGATGCGCGTGGGCACGATCGTCAGGCCCTTCTCGGCGGTCTTGCCGACCAGGCGCTCGATCTCGCGCCGGTGCAGCAGCAGCTTGCGCGGCCGCTCGGGGTCATGGTTCTCGCGGGCGGCGTCGTAGGGGGCGATGTGCATGTTGCGCAGCCAGACCTCGCCGTCGCGCACCTCCGCGTAGGCGTCCTTGAGCTGCACCGAGCCGTTGCGGAGCGACTTCACCTCTGATCCCTGCAGCACGATCCCGGCCTCGAGCTTCTCGAGCAGGTTGTACCGGAAGGCGGCCTGGCGGTTGGTGGCCAGGTCGCCCGCCGCCGCCTTGCGCTTGCGCTTCTTCGCCATGAGCAGCTACGAGTATGCATCGGCGGGCGAGAGGTCGACGCGCCCGCGCGCGGTTTCGACCCGGTCGACCACCACCTCGACGGGATCGCCCAAGCGCAGCCGCCGCCCCGAGCCCTCGTGCTCGAGGGCGGTGCCCAGCTCGTTGCGCGTCCACCAGCCGCGCAGCCGGCGACTCGGCAGCAGGCCCTCGAAGCCCTCCTCGCCGAAGCGCACGAAGGCGCCCTTCTCGATCAGGCCGACGACCTCGCCGTCGAAGGCGGGCGGCGCCGCCGGATCCGCCTCCGCCAGCCGCCGCTCGAGCAGGAAGGCCAGGCAGACGTCGTCGGCCGTTCGCTCGATCTTCATCGCATCGCGCTCGGTCGCCGACGCGTTCACACTCGCCTCGTCGAGCTCGTGCGCAGGCGACGCCGCGTGGTCGATCCCCAGGCCCTGCAGCAGGGCGCGGTGCGCCACCACATCCGGGTAGCGGCGGATCGGCGACGTGAAGTGGCAGTAGCGCGGGCTCGCGAGACCGGCGTGGCCGAGGTTCTTCGGCGAGTAGTAGGCCTGCTTGAGCGCGCGCAGGACGAGCACCCCGATCGCCGGCCGATCGCCCGCCTCGCGCGCCACGATCCGCGACGCCTCCGCGGCCACCTCGGCGGCCTGCTGGGGGGTCATGTGCTTCGGCACCGGCGGCGTGGGGATGTCCAGGTCGGCCAGCTGCTCGCACAGGAACGCCACCGCGGGCGGGTCGGGCGGCTCGTGCACGCGGTAGAGCGTCGGCAGGCGGTGGTCGGCGGTGTAGCCGGCCACCTGCTCGTTCGCGAGGATCATCAGCTGCTCGATCAGCCGGTGCGACTCGGTCTGTGCCTCGTAGTGGACGCCGGTCACGTGCCCGTCGGCATCGAATTCGAAGCTCGGCTCCGGGTTGCCGATCTCGACCGCCTCGCGCTTCGCGGCGAGCGCCCGGGCGACCTCGCGGGCGGCTTCGAGCGCGGGGCCCCAGGGCTCCTCGGCGCGAGCGCGGCCGGCGAAGATCTCGTCCACCTCGTGGTAGGTGAAGCAGCGGTCGCTGCGCACGCGCGAGCGGTGGAAGGACACGTTGCGCACCTCTGTGCCGTGCACCTCCATCTCGACGGTGACCGCCAGCTTCTCCTCGCCGGGGCGCAGCGAGGCGGCGCGGTTGGAGAGCACCTCGGGCAGCATCGGCTCGACCGCGCCGGGCACGTAGACGCTGGTGCCGCGGCGCAGCGCCTCGCGGTCGAGCGGGCCGCCCGGGCGCACGTACGCGGTCACGTCGGCGATGTGCACCCAGACGCGCACGTGGCCGTCCTCGCGGCGCGCCGAGATCGCGTCGTCGAAGTCCTTGGCGTCCTCGGGGTCGATCGTGAACGTGGGCATGGCGGTCAGGTCCACGCGGGCGTCGGCCGCGTAGGGCTCCTCCGCCGCGGCCTCGGCCTCGCCCGTCGCGGCGCGCGCGTATGAGCGGCGCAGGCCGCGATCGAGCATCAGCCCCTCGAGCACGTCGCGAGCGACATCGGGCCGGCCCAGCCGGCGCAACACGCGCGCGCCGCGCTTGCCGGAGCCGACCAGCACCAGGTCGCCCTCCCCCGCCCCGCCGCGCTCGACCGCGGTCCGCGGTCCGGGTCCGAACAGCGGCTCCGCCACGAGGAAGCGGCCGCGCTTCTCGAGCACTGCGACCAGCGGCTGGTCGAGGCGCCGGGCCGGACGGCCGCGGACGGCCGAGCTCACAGCTTGCCGAGCAGGGCGTCGAGCGCCACCGGCAGCGCCTCGTCGCGCTCGGTGCGCGGCTTGTCGACCGCCCTCACCTGCGGCTTCAGGCCCCGCGTGGAGATCGTCTTGCCGCTCGGGAGGTAGTAGTTCGCCACGGTGAGGTCGAGGTAGCCGCCGTTCGAGAGCGGCTCGACCTCCTGCACCAGCCCCTTGCCGAACGTGTTGGTGCCGACCACGGTGGCGCGGCCGCGGTCGCGCAGCGCTCCGGTCACGATCTCCGAGGCACTCGCGCTGCCGCCGTCGACGAGCACCACCACGGGGATGTCCTTGTCGATGGCGTCGCCTTCGGCGTCCTCGGTGCGCTCGGGCCGCGAGCGGCCGCGCACCGACACGATCTTCCCGTCCTCGATGAAGATGCTCGACACCAGCACGGCCTCGGAGAGCAGCCCGCCCCCGTTCCCGCGCAGGTCGAGCACGATGCCCTGAGCGCCCTGGCCGAGCACCTTGTCCACTCTGCGGCGCAGTAGCCCGTGGGCGCCCGAGCTGAAGCCGAGCAGCCGCACCACGCCGATGCGGCGGCCATCGCGCTGGACGACCCGGCCGGTGGCGACCGGCACCTTGATGCGCTCGCGCTTGACGCGCACCGTGCGCGTGTCGGACCCGCCCGGCGTGAAGATCTCGAGCTCGACCTTCGTCCCGGCCGGGCCCTTGATGCGGCCGGTGGCGAGGTCGCTGCTGATCCCCGCGATGGAGCGGCCGTTGACGGACAGGATCAGGTCCTGCTTGCGGATGCCGGCGGTCTTCGCGGGCGAGCCGTCGAAGACGTTCAGCACGCGCAGGCCGCGGCTGTCGCGCTCGACGCTCATGCCGACGCCCTCGAACTGCCCGGACACGGACTCCTGGAAGGCCTTCGCCTCCTTGGGCGTCAGGTAGTGGGAGTACGGGTCGTGGAGCGAGTCGACGATGCCCTTCAGCGCGCCGTCGTCGAGCTTCGACTGATCCACGGGCTTGTAGAAGTTGTCCCGGATCGTCTCCACGACCTCCGAGCGCAGCGCGCGGTCCTCCTCCACGAAGGTGTCGCGGACCGGCCCCGGCAGCGTGCCCGGGTGACCGCCCAGGTAGATGCCGGCCACCAGCGCGAGCAGCGCGGAGGCGATGACGACGGAGGCGTTCCTCACGGGTAGTGAGGGTACTTAGGCCGGTCTAAGGCGCCGCTAAACCCGTAGGAAGCGGCGCAGCGTGATGCCGCTGCCTATCGCCGAGACGGCGACGCAGGCGAACAGCAGCAGCGCGATCAGCAGCGGGAAGTCGATCGTGTCGGGCGCCGCGAGCAGCTGGAAGCGGTCAGACAGTGGGTCGACGACGGTCGTCTTGGCGATGGCGAGCAGCAGCACCGACAGCACGCCGCCCATGAAGCCGACGATCACGCCCTCGATCACGAACGGCCAGCGGATGAACCAGTTGGTGGCGCCAACGAGCTTCATCACCTCGACCTCGCGACGGCGGGCGAACACCGACAGCCGGATCGTGTTGGCGATCAGCGCGATCGACGCGAAGATCAGCAGGGCGGCCATCACGGCCCCGAGCCCCTTCACCAGGCCGGTGGCGGAGAGGATCTTGCCGGTGTCGCTCTCGCGGTTCTGGACGTCGTCGATCGCGTCGAGGCGCGGGGTGCCGCCGGGCGCGATC
>JAXDIG010000023.1:0-131239 GCA_034664125.1 Thermoleophilaceae bacterium
GGTCGCGAGACCGAGATCGAGCGGATCATGCAGATCCTCTCGCGCCGCCAGAAGAACAACCCGGTGCTGATCGGCGAGCCGGGCGTGGGCAAGACCGCGGTGGTCGAGGGCCTGGCCCAGCTGATCACCAACGGCGAGGTGCCGGAGCTGCTCAAGAACAAGCAGATCTACACGCTCGACCTGGCGGCGCTGGTCGCCGGTTCGAAGTACCGCGGCGAGTTCGAGGAGCGCCTCAAGAAGGTGATGAAGGAGATCACCCAGCGCGGCGACATCATCCTGTTCATCGACGAGCTGCACAACCTCGTCGGCGCCGGCGCCGCCGAGGGCGCGATCGACGCGGCCAGCATCCTGAAGCCGGCGCTCGCGCGCGGCGAGCTGCAGACGATCGGCGCGACCACGCTCGACGAGTACCGCAAGTACCTGGAGCGCGACTCGGCGCTCGAGCGGCGCTTCCAGCAGATCCGCGTCGACCAGCCCTCCACGGAGGACACGGTCCAGATCCTGAGGGGTCTGCGCGACCGCTACGAGCAGCACCACCGCGTCGGCATCACCGACGAGGCGCTGAGCGCCGCCGCCGAGCTGGCCGACCGCTACATCTCCGACCGCTTCCTGCCGGACAAGGCGATCGACCTGATCGACGAGGCCGCCTCACGGGCGCGCATCAAGTCGATGACGGCCCCACCCGTCTACCGCGAGCTCGAGGAGGACATCGAGACGACGCGGCGCGACAAGGAGGCGGCGATCGAGGCGCAGGAGTTCGAGAAGGCCGCGAACCTGCGCGACAAGGAGCGCCAGCTCACCAACAAGAAGCGCGAGCTCGAGGAGCAGTGGCGCTCGGGCGAGTCCGGCGAGCGTCCGGAGATCGGCGAGGAGGAGATCGCCGACATCGTCTCGATGTGGACCGGCATCCCCGTCTTCAAGCTCACCGAGGCGGAGACGCAGAAGCTGATGCGCATGGAAGACGAGCTCCACAAGCGCGTGATCGGGCAGAACGCGGCCATCGAGGCCGTCTCGAAGGCGATCCGCCGCTCGCGCGCCGGGCTCAAGGACCCCAAGCGCCCCACCGGCTCGTTCATCTTCCTCGGCCCCTCGGGCGTGGGTAAGACCGAGCTCGGGCGCACGCTCGCCGAGTTCCTCTTCGGCGACGAGGACGCCATGGTGCGGATCGACATGTCCGAGTACATGGAGAAGCACTCCGTGTCGCGGCTGGTCGGGTCCCCGCCCGGCTACATCGGCTACGACGAGGGCGGCCAGCTCACAGAGGCCGTGCGGCGCAAGCCGTACAGCGTGCTCCTGCTCGACGAGATCGAGAAGGCGCACCCGGACGTGTTCAACATCCTGCTCCAGATCCTGGAGGACGGCCGGCTGACGGACGCCCAGGGCCGCACGGTCGACTTCCGCAACGCGATCGTGATCATGACCTCGAACATCGGGGCCTCGGAGATCGCGAAGAACACCGGCATCGGCTTCACCGTCGGCGACGAGACGGGACTCTCGTACGACGACATGAAGAACCGGATCATGGGCGAGCTGAAGAAGGTCTTCCGCCCCGAGTTCATCAACCGCATCGACGAGGTCATCGTCTTCCACAAGCTCACGAAGGTGGAGATCTCCTCCATCGTCGAGCTGCTGCTGAAGCGGATCCGCGAGTCGCTGGCCGATCGGGAGCTGTCGCTCAACCTCTCCGACGACGCCGCCGACCTGCTGGTCGAGAAGGGCTGGGACCCGTCGATGGGCGCGCGCCCGCTGCGCCGGGCGATCCAGCGCTACATCGAGGACCCGCTGGCGGACGAGGTGCTCTCCCAGAGCATGCCGCCCGGATCCACCGTCGAGGTGGACAAGGCGCCGGAGGAGGACGAGCGGGACGTCACGATCACGATCGTGAAGCCCAAGGAGCGCAAGCGCGAGACGGTCGGCGTCGGTGCCCAGGGGGATGCCCGCGAGGAGGGCTCCTCGACGGACCCGTCCTCCGGCGGCGACGACCTGCCCGACGACCCCGAGGTGCTGCCGGAGATTCCGGACGCGCCGCCGGCGCCCGACGGCGAGTCCGCGCCCGAGTAGGCGCGGCCCGGAGCGCCCGGCTCGGCCGGGCGCCCGGGGAATTGCCTAGCGCGACAGGCACGTGGTCGCCACGTAGCGCCCCGGCACACCGCCGCGCTCCAGCGGGAACGCCAGCTCGCCGTTGACCGCCCAAAGCTCGGTGCGGCGGTCGCTGATGGCCCAGGCGGGCGGCCAGCGGCTCACGTCGGCGCCCTCGAGCGCCTCGATCAGCGCAATGGCTACCGCCTCGGTGCCGCGCTCGCGCACCGGGCGGCGCTGGCGGAAGCGCACGACGCAGTGGTGCGACGGCACGATCTCGCGCACCTCGGGGTGGTCGAGCCGGGCTACGCGCTGCATTCCCGGGAACAATGACGCCCTATGGCGAGCAAGCGGAGCGCGGTGATCGTGGTGGACATGCTGAACACCTATGACCACGAGGACGCCGATCGGCTGGTCCCGAGCGTCGAGAACGTGCTCGAGCCGATCGCCGGGCTGGTCGAGCGGGCGACCAGCGAGGGCGTGGAGGTGATCTACGTCAACGACAACTACGGCGACTGGCGCTCGTCCCACGAGCAGCTCGTCGAGGCGGCGCTGAAGGGTCGCCGTCCCGACCTGGTCGAGCCGATCCTGCCGCCCGGCGACGCGGAGTTCGTCATCAAGGCGCGCCACACGATCTTCTACATGACGCCGCTCGAGTATCTGCTCTGGCAGAAGGAGATCGGCCACCTCGTCCTGGCCGGGCAGGTGACCGAGCAGTGCATCCTCTACAGCGCCCTGGACGCGTACGTGCGCCACTTCGAGGTCACCATCCCCACGGACGCCGTCGCGCACATCCACGAGGACCTGGCCCAGGGGGCGCTGAAGATGATGGAGCGGAACATGAGGGCGGAGCTGGTGTCCGCCGCGGAGTGCCGACTGGAGGCCTGATGGAGAGAGTCGTGATCAAGGTCCGCCACAACGGGCCCCTGAAGGTGACCGGCCCGGTCACGCTGATCGACGCCGACGAAAACGAGTACGACCTCGGGGACGCCGGCGAGACGATCGTGCTGTGCCGCTGCGGCGCCTCTACCACGAAGCCGTTCTGCGACAAGACGCATTCGAAGATCGGATTCGAGGCGGCCGAGCGGGCCGTGAGACAATCGCGGTAGGTGGAACGCTCGAGTACCCAGCAGACCCACATCGAGGCTCCGCCGCAAGCGATCTGGGAGCTCGTCGGCGACCCCAACCGGCATCCCGACTGGTGGCCCGAGATGGTGGAGGTGGAGTGCGCCGACCTGAAGGAGGGCTGCCGCTATCGCGGCGTGGTGAAGGGACTCTTCGGAACCGACCCGCACGAGCTGCTGATCGAGCGGCTCGAGGGCTGCCGCGAGGTTTCGATCTTCTGCGAGGGGACCGGGGTGACGACGCGCTTCCTGTTGACGGAGGCGCAGGGCGGCACGTTCGTGCAGGGCTACTTCGCGATCGAGCCCAACACGATCGGCATGAAGGTGCTGGGCGCGGTGGGTGGGCGGCGCTTCATGCGGTCGTGGCTGGAGAGCTCGCTGGAGAACTTAAAGCAAGCGGCCGAGCGGTCGCCGGCTCCGTCGTAGCGGCGGCCGCGGCCGCGAAGCGCAGCAGCGCCGGCGCGCTCGGCGCCGGGTCGAGCGCCAGCTGCGGCGGTTCGTTGTCGGCGATCCAGCCCGCCACGAGCCTCACCTCGTCCACCTCGCCGGTAGGTACGACCGTTCGGCCCGGCGGCCGCGCCAGCGCCGCCTGCGTGCGCTCCACCAGCTCCGAGTGCCCCGGCAGCGGGCCCCAGTCCACGAGGCGGCCGCGTACCAGCCACAGCACGTCGAAGCGCTCCTTGACCGGGTGCCGGGCCAGAACCAGCCGCGGAGCCGCGTGCGTGGCGCGCAGGACCCCCTCCAGCCGCTCCAGCACCCACGCCAGCCGCTCGCGGCGGCGCAGCAGCGCGGCCGCGCGCTCGTAGCGGCGGTCGGCCGCCGCGTCCTGCATGTGGCGGTCGAGTTCCTCGAGCAGCGCCTCGCCCGCGCCGGGGCCCTCGAAGTGGCCCAGGGCGAGGTCGACCTGGCGGCGATAGGCGTTCGGGTCGAGGTCGCCCAGGCACGGGGAAACGCAGCGACCCATCTGCCCGTAGGCGGACGGGTGCTCGCGCGTCTTCAGCGTGCGGCCGCAGTGGCGCAGGCGATACAGGGAGGTGAGCTGGTCGGCGAGCTCGGCGGCGAGCGCGCGCGATCCGAGCGGCCCGACGTTGACCGCGTGGCCCGGGGCGGGCTCCGACGCCACCTCCAGGACCGGGTAGGGGATGTCGAGCCGGCAGCGCAGGTAGCAGTAGCGGTCGGTGCGCTTGAGCTTCACGTTGCCGGCCGGCTTCCACTGCTTGATCAGCCGGTTCTCGAGCACCAGTGCGCCCAGCTCCGAGTTGGTGGGCCGGTAGTCCACGATCGCGGCCCGCTCGGTCCAGCCCGCCGGCGCGCAGAAGTGGGCCCGGGCGCGCGAGCGCAGCGACACCGACTTGCCCACGTAGAGCGGGCGGCCGCGCTCGTCGCGAAAGATGTACACGCCCGGGTCGTCAGGCAGCGTGGACAGATCGGGGCGCTCGGAGGGTGGGATGCGCTCCGCCGGCTCGGTCTTGCGCGCCCGCCGGCGGCTGCGCACGAGGTCGAGCGCTTCGGCGACGGTCACGGCGTTGGCGCACACGCGCGGGAACAGGGCGCAGAACACGCGGGCGCACGTGAGGGCGTCGGGCAGGGCGCGGTGCACCTCCTCCACCTCGATGCCGAGCGAGTCGGCCAGCGGAGCGAGCGCCCGCTTGCGCGCGAGCGGGGCGAAGCGGCGCGCCAGCTGCACGGTGCAGAGCACCGGCGGCTTGGGCCAGTCCAGGCCGCAGCGCTCGAACGCCTGGCGCAGCACGCGCGTGTCGAAGCGCGCGGAGTGGGCGATCAGCACCCGGCCGGCGAGCAGCTCGCCGATCTCCTCGAGCACCTCCCGCGGCGGAGGAGCGGCGTCGACCATCGCCTGGGTGATCCCGGTGAAGCGCTGGATCCCGCGCGAGAGCGGCCGTTCCGTCCGCACCACCGAGTCGAATGTCTCGTGCAGCTCGCCTCCACCGACAAGCACGGCCCCAACCTCGGTGAGCTCACAGAGGTCGCCCGCCAACCCGTTCGTCTCGGTGTCGACGGCGAGAAACTCGGCCTCGGCCAGTGGCTGGTCGCGCAAATCCACGAACGACCGATGCAACCGCCCGGGCCGGACGGACTGGTGCACGTACTGCAGCGACAAGGGGGCGGCGCGGTGTGTGGGTAGCAAACCGCGCGCATATGACCCGAATTGCTACCCGCACTCCGGGGTGGTGGGAGTGTGGTCGTCGAACCGCGCGCATATGACGCAAAACGGAACACGCACTTGCCGCGGCGGCGGCGCACCACCCTGGTTGCGCGGCGGCGGCGCACCACCTGGTTGCCGCAGTTACGGGCGCCGGCGCCGCCGGGGGGCGAGAGCATCCGCCACGGCGCTTAGCCTCGCAAGCATGCCGCGTTCCGCCACCGACTACAGCTGCAGCTCCTGCGGCCACGAGAGCCCCAAGTGGCACGGGCGCTGCCCCGGCTGCGGCGAGTGGAACTCGCTCGTGGAGGAGGCGCGCGCCGCGCCATCCGCTCGAAGTGCCGCAGGCGGCTCGGCCAACGGCCCCCGTCGCTCGGGCGCCCGTGCCCTCAAGCCGGTCCCGCTCGCCGACGTCCAGGCCCCCGCGGTCGCGCGCCTCTCGACCGGCATCGGCGAGTTCGACCGCGTGCTCGGCGGTGGGCTGGTGCCGGGCTCGCTGGTGCTGATCGGCGGCTCGCCGGGGATCGGCAAGTCAACGCTCACGAGCGCGGCGCTCGGGAACCTCGCGGCCGCGGGGCACCGCGTGCTGTACGTGTCCGGCGAGGAGTCGGCAGCCCAGGTCAAGCTGCGCGCCGAGCGCCTCGGGGGCCAGGCGCTGAGCGTGCCGATCGTCGCCGAAACCGACCTCGACGCCGTTCTGGCCACACTCGAGGCCGAGCGCCCCGACGCCTGCGTGATCGACTCCGTTCAGGTGCTCTTCGACCCGGCCCTCACGGGCGCACCGGGGTCCGTTGGCCAGGTGCGCGAGGTGGCCGGCCGGATCATGCGCGTCGCCAAGCAGCTCGGCATCGCCACGCTGCTGGTGGGCCACGTGACCAAGGAGGGCTCGCTGGCCGGGCCGCGCGTGCTGGAGCACCTGGTCGACTGCGTGCTCTCGTTCGAAGGCGAGCGGGAGCGCACCTACCGCACGCTGCGCGCGCTCAAGAACCGCTTCGGCTCGACCAACGAGGTGGGTGTCTTCGAGATGGCCGAGCAGGGCCTTGTCGAGGTGGCGGACGCCTCCGAGCGCTTCGTGACCGAGGCCACCCGCGCGCCCGGGTCGGTCGTGCTCTGCGCGATGGAGGGCTCGCGGCCGCTGCTGGTCGAGGTGCAGGCGCTGGTGGCTCCCAGCGAGCTGGTGCCGCCGCGGCGCGTGGCCAACGGGGTGGACCGCAACCGCCTCGCGCTGGTGCTGGCGGTGCTGGCGCGGCACGGCGGGCTGGGGCTCGGCTCGAGCGACGTGTTCGTCTCAGTGGCCGGCGGGGTGCGGGTCGACGAGCCGGGGGCGGATCTGGCCATCGCGCTCGCACTGGCCTCGGCGGCGAAGGGCACGCAGCTCGAAGGCGACGGCAAGCCGCTGGCGGCGTTCGGCGAGCTGGGGCTCACCGGCGAGCTGCGCCACGTGGCCCACGCCGACCGGCGCCTGGCCGAGGCGGCCAAGTTCGGTCTGGACGCCGTCGTGAGACCGGGCGACCGCACGACGACCTTGCGCCAGGCCCTTCAATTGGTGGCCGGAACCCCCCGGGCACGCGCCGCCTAGCCCGAAAACCGCTGCTCAGAGCCAAAACGGACGCAAGTCGCAAGCGTTTCCCGTAGAATGGGGTCGATGCCGTATGCCGGGGATGATGTAGCAGAGCTTGAAGCCCGGCAGGAACCAAGGCTCGTACGGGCTCTGGAGATGGTGGCTCCCGGCACGGCTGTGCGGGAAGGCCTAGACAACACCGTCCAGGGTCGGACCGGCGCCCTCATCTGTATCGGGGAGTCGGAAGAGCTGAGCTTCCTGCTGTCGGGTGGAGTCAAGCTCGACGTCGACTACACGCCGGCGATGCTCTACCAGCTCGCCAAGATGGACGGGGCGATCGTGCTCGCCTCCAACGGCACCAAGATCCTGTGGGCGAACGTGCAGCTGATGCCGGACCCCACGATCCTGTCGCTGGAAACCGGCACGCGTCACCGCACGGCCGAGCGCGTCTCGAAGCAGACGGACGCGCTCGTCATCGCCATCTCCGCCAGCCGCAGCGTGGTTTCGCTGTATCTGGACGGGGCGAAGTACATCCTCGAGGACATCCCGGTCGTGCTGGCCAAGGCCAACCAGGCCCTGGCCACGCTCGACAAGTACCGCAGCCGCCTGGACCAGGTTTCCACGCGCCTCACGGCGCTCGAGTTCGAGGGCGGCGTCACGCTGCACGACCTGCTCACGGTGCTCCAGCGCGCCGAGCTGGTCACGCGAATGGCCGTGGAGATCGAGCGCTACATCGTCGAGCTGGGCGCCGAGGGGCGCCTGATCGAGATGCAGCTCGAGGAAACCATGGTCGGGGTGGCCGCCGACAAGTCGGCTCTCGTGCGCGACTACATCGTTGAGTCCTCCGAGGAGGGCTTCGCGATGGTGCTGGACTCGCTGGCCCGGCTGCCTCACCAGGACCTGCTGGACTTCGGTCGCCTCGCCGAGCTGCTCGGCCACGACCGCAAGCTGAACACCCTCGACCACCCCGCCTCGCCACGCGGCTACCGCATCCTGGGGCGCATTCCGCGCATTCCCAAGATGGTGGTGCAGTCGATCGTGAGCGAGTTCAGCGGGCTGGACGAGATCCTCGCCGCTTCCGATCCGGAGCTGGAGTCCGTCGAGGGAGTCGGGGACATGCGCGCGAAGGACATCCGCGAGGGCCTTCGCCGCCTGCAGGAGATCAACCTCGTGGACCGCTACTTGCAAACTTGAGAACCAGGGCGGCACGAACGCCGCCTCGACCGCGTAGGAGGGAACACCATTAGCGACGCAGTGATGGAGACGGAGCTCGACATCGAAGACCTCGAGATCGAAGTCGACCGCCCGCCGGCCGTCTACGAGATCGGCGACCAGGTCGTCTACCCGCATCATGGGGCTGGCAAGGTCCTCAAGAAGGAGATGAAGGAGGTGCTCGGCGAGAACCGGGAGTACCTGACCATCAAGATCCTTCATAACGACATGACCGTGATGGTCCCGTGCTGCAACGCCGACAAGGCGGGTCTGAGGCGCGTGATCGGGGAGGCCGACGTCAAGAAGGTGCTTGGTGTCCTCCGCGACGATGTGAGCCAGATGCCGAAGAACTGGAACCGGCGGTTCAAGCACAACCGCGAGAAGATCAAGACCGGTGATGTCTTCGAGCTCGCCGAGGTTGTCCGCAACCTCGCGATTCGCGAGCAGGAGAAGGGTCTCTCCACCGGCGAGAAGCAGATGTACACGCGCGCGAAGAAGATCCTCGCGTCCGAGCTGATGTACGCGCTCGTAATGGAGGAGGACGAGGCGGAAGGGCATCTCGAGGGGCTGATCGTCGACGCGCACACCAGCCGCAACGGCGCGGCCGAGCCCGCGACCGCGTAGGACGAACACCTGTGTCCGTCGTCGGGATCGTTCCCGCCGGCGGCAGCGGCGAACGCCTTGGGGCCGACCGGCCCAAGGCGTTCGTCGTTTGTGCCGGCCGTCCGCTGATCGAGTGGAGTCTCGAGGTGCTCGAGACCGTCTGCGACCGCGTCGTAGTGGCAGCCCCTCGGGACTGGCTGCGTCCCGGCTGGGTCGAGGGGGGGCCGTCGCGCTCGGCGTCCGTGCGCAACGCGCTCGCGGCAGCTCCGGAGGCGCGCACGGCGGTCGTGCACGACGCCGCCCGGCCGCTGGTGACCCGTGAGCTGGTGGAGGCCTGCCTGGACGCCCTGATGGGGGTCGATGCCGCCATCGCCGCCGCCCCGGTGACCGACACGGTCAAGGAGGCCTACCCTGACGGCACGGTGCTGCGGACGCTCGACCGCTCGCGCCTGTGGGCGGTGCAGACGCCCCAGGTGTTCCGGGCGGACGCCCTGCGCCGGGCGCTGGACGCCGACGACGCCACGCTGGCCGCGGCCACCGACGACGCGTCGCTCATCGAGGCCGCCGGCGGGACGGTGCGGCTGGTCGAGGCCCCGCCCGGGAACATCAAGGTGACCACCGAGGCCGACCTCGCCCGCGCGGAGGCCGCGCTGTGCTGACCGACTACCACGTGCACCTGCGCCCTGACGAGGACGACTCGCCGGCGGAGCGCTACTTCACCCAGGACAACGTCGACCGCTACCGCGAAGGCGCGGCCGAGCGCGGGATCGCGGAGCTGGGCGTGGCCGAGCACATCCACCGCTTCGTCCAGTCGCTCGACGTCTGGACCCACCCCTGGTACCGCCACTGGGCGCGTGACGACGTGGACGAGTACGTCGACTTCCTGCGCGCCTCCGAGCTCAAGGTCGGCATCGAGGCGGACTTCCTGCCGGGCAGGGAAGACCGGCTCGCCAACTTCCTCGACGGGCGCGATTGGGACTACGTGGTCGGCTCGGTGCACTTCCTGCGCGACGAGGCGGTGGACTTCCACGGCTATCCGGATTGGGAGCCCTGGAACATCTGGCGCGGAGCCGATCCCGAGAAGGTGTGGGCGCGCTACTTCGAGACGCTCGGCGAGGGAGCCCGCACGGGCCTGTTCGACATCATGGCCCACCCGGACCTCGTGAAGGTGTGGGGCAGCCGCGTGCCGGTGCCCGAGGGCGACCTGCGCCGCTTCTACGAGCGGGCGATGGACGGGATCGCCGAGTCGAGCGTGGCGATCGAGGTGTCGACCGCCGGCCTGCGCAAGCCGGTCGGCGAGATCTACCCCGCGCCCGCCTTTCTCGAGATGTGCCTCGAAGCGGGTCGCCCGGTGGCGCTGTCGAGCGACGCCCACACGCCCGAGCAGCTCGGCTACGAGTACGAGCGGGCGGTTGAGATGCTGGGCGAGCTGGGCGTGGAGGAGATCGCGGTGTTCGACCGGCGCGGGCAGCGGCTGGAGGCGCTCGGATGACCGCCGGCATCGGCTGGGACTCGCACCGCCTCGAGGGCGGCCGGCCGCTGGTGCTGGGCGGGGTGGAGATCCCCGGGGCGGCGCGCGGCCTGGTCGGATGGTCGGACGCCGACGTGCTCACCCACGCCGTGATCGACGCACTGCTCGGTGCGGCGGGGCTGGGCGACATCGGCCAGCACTTCCCGGACACCGACGAGCGCTGGCGCGGCGCGGACTCGATCGACCTGCTGAGGGCGGTGGGGGAGATGCTGCCCGGACCGGTCGCGCACGTGGACGCGACGGTGATGTGCGAGGCGCCCAAGCTGGCCCCTCAACGCGACGCCATGCGGGCACGCCTGGCCGAAGCGCTGGGCCTGGAGCCGGCGGCCGTGAACGTGAAGTTCACGACCGGCGAGGGCATCGGCTTCGTCGGCCGAGGCGAGGGCATCGCCGCGATGGCGATCGCGACGCTGGTCTAGATTCCGCGCATGCACCGTGACGACCTGCCCTTCGCCGGCGCCGTCCGGCAGGCGGAGATGGTCCGCCGCGGCGAGCTCTCCTCGCGCGAGCTGGTCGAGCTTTACCTGGAGCGGATCGAGCGGCTCGATCCCGAGCTGAACGCGTTCCGCACCGTCACCGGCGAGCGCGCCCTCGCCGACGCCAAGCAGGCCGACGCGCGTCGCGGCGCCGGGGACGACCGCCCCCTTCTCGGCGTGCCGATCGGCGTCAAGGACACCGAGGACGTGACCGGCGAGATCACCACCTGGGGCACCGCGGCCCACGGTGGGCCCGCGCAGCGCGACAACGACTTCGTCGCGCGGCTGCGGTCGGCCGGCGCGGTCATCCTCGGCAAGACCAACCTGCCCGAGCTGGCGATCATGGGCTCCACGGAGGGGCCCGCCTTCGGGATCACGCGCAACCCCTGGAACAGCGACCGGACGCCGGGTGGCTCAAGCGGCGGCAGCGCAGCGGCCGTGGCAGCCGGCCTGTGCGCCGCGGCCACCGCCACGGACGGCATGGGGTCGATCCGCATCCCGGCGTCCTGCTGCGGGCTGGTCGGCCTCAAGCCCCAGCGCGACCGCATAGCCATCGCCCCGCATTGGCACGGGCTCAGCGTGGTGGGCTTCGTGACCCGCACCGTGGCCGACACCGCGCTGATGCTCGACGTCGCTGCGACCAATCCGCCCGAGCGGCTCTACGCGGAGTCGGCCGCCCGGCCGCCGTCGAGGCTCCGGATCGCGCTGTCGCTGAAGACGCCGTTCCCGCCCACGCCCGTGGAGGGCTCGGTGCGCGCGTCGATCGAGGGAGTCGCCGACCGCCTGCGCGCGCTCGGTCACGAGGTAGTGGAGCGCGATCCTGGCTACGGGCGGGCGACCGACGCGTTGATCCCGCGCTACCTGAGCGGCGTCGCCGAGGACGCGGCGAGCATGCCGCGGCCCGAGCGCCTCCAGCGGCGCACGCGCGGCTTCGCGCGCATCGGCCGGATGCTGCCGGGCGCACTCGTGGAGCGGGCGCTGCGCGCCGAGGCCGAGCACGCGTCGCGGATCGGCGAGCTGTTCCGCGACCACGATCTGCTGCTCACGCCCGTGGCGGCGCGCCCGCCTGTGGACGCCGCTCAGTGGGAAGGCATCGGCGCAGCGCGCACGCTGCTCGGCATGTCGCGGACGTATCCGTTCACCGGCATCTGGAACATGACCGGCCAGCCGGCGATCTCGATCCCCGCCGCGCCCTCTGCCGACGGCCTGCCCGTGGGAGCGCAGCTGGTCGGCCCGCCGGACGGCGAGCCGCTGCTGCTCTCGGTGGCCGGCCAGCTGGAGCGGGAGCTGGGCTGGCCGGAGCGCCGCCCGCCGCTGTCCTGAGCTCAGGCGGCGGCCGCCAGGTCCTCCTTCGCCGCGCCGACCGGATCGAGCGCCAGCCTGGCCACCCGCACGGTGTAGCGCAGCGACTGGTCGCTGTCTCGATACAGCGGGCTGCAGCCGTCGGTCAGCAGGCGCGACGTCATCGCCGCCCCCTGGACGTCGATCGGCGCCTCGTCGCGCAGCCGCCGGGCGAGGGCGAGCAGGTCCTCTGCGCAATCCCGCACGTCAGCTCGGCGCACGGGCACCTCGGCGGTGAAGGGCGCACCCTGAGTGCGCGCGTGCTCCAGCGCGCTGTCGACGCGGTTGGCGAGCTGCCCGCGGCTGTGCAGCAGCTGCGCGGCGCGCAGCTCGAGCTCCTCAGACGCGGCCGGGTCCACGCCTCGGGCCAGGTGCTGGTCCAGCCGCTCTCGGTGCCACGCGACCCGCAACCTCAGCGCCACGGAAGGGCGCAGACCTTCGCGCGCGGACGTGCGTTGCTTGTCCTGGTACCGAAACTTCGGAACGGGATAGATGCCGTTTGGCATGTGGTCTCCTTCTTCTGGTTGTGACCACAGATCCTGCCCACGGTCCGCGACCCCGCCCATGGGGGAAGACACCGATCTTCGAGGTGGGGCAGCCCCCATGTCCAAGCGCAGCGGCACCCGCGAAGATGTGCGGGAGATGTCCCTGCTCACCCGGGTGTTCCTCGCGAATGCGGCAGTGCTCGCAACGATCACGCTGCTGCTGCTGTTCTCGCCGATCGAGATCAGCTACCCGGTCACCGCGACCCAGTCGGTCATCCTCGTCACCGGATTTCTCGTCTCCCTCGTCGTCAACCTGGTGCTGCTGCGGCGTGTCGTGGGGCCGCTGCGGCGCCTGACCAACACGATGCGCTCCGTGATGCCACTCGAACCCGGTCGGCGCCTCGTCACCCCGGGAGCGGACGCGGAGGTCCGGTCGCTCGCGACCGCCTTCAACGACATGCTCGAGCGGCTGGAAACAGAGCGGCGCGAGAGCGGCCGCGGTGCCGTCGCCGCACAGGAGGAGGAGCGGCGGCGGATTGCGCGCGAGCTGCACGACGAGATCGGGCAGGTGCTCACCGGTGTGATGCTCCAGCTCGACGACCCGGAGGCGCGTGAGGCAGTGAGGCGGAGCCTGGACGACGTTCGCCGCATCGCCCGCGAGCTGCGACCGGAGATGCTCGACGACCTGGGCCTGCAGAGTGCCCTGCGGGCACTGTGCATCACGGCGGCGGCGCACGACGGCCTGAGCGTCGAGCGGCAGCTCGACGTCGCGGACGTGGAACTCCGGCCGGAGGTCGAGCTGGTCGTCTACCGCGTGGCGCAGGAGAGCCTGACGAACGTGATGCGACACTCGGAGGCGTCCGAGGTGCTGGTGGCGCTCCAGGAGGTGGACGGCGCTTTGCGGCTGATCGTGCGCGACAACGGACGCGGGTTGCCCGCGGGCGGCTCGGAGGCCGGCACGGGCATCGGCGGCATGTCGGAGCGGGCCCTGCACGTCGGCGGGCGGCTGACGATCGCCTCCGGTCCCGGAGGCGGCACCGAGGTGCGCCTCGACATCCCGGTCCCCGGGGCTCTCGAGTGACGGTCCCGCTGAAGACCCGCATCCTGCTGGCCGACGACCACCCGATGGTCCGGCGCGGCCTGCGCATGGTGCTCGACGCCGAGCCGGACCTGGAGGTGGTCGCCGAGGCGGGCGACGGCGCGGAGGCCGTGGAGCTCGCCATGTCGACCGAGGTCGATCTGGCGATCCTGGACGTCGCGATGCCGCGCCTGACCGGTCTGCAGGCCTCGGCCGAGCTCAAGCGCCGCCGGCCCGAGCTGCGCACGCTGATGCTCTCGATGTACGACAGCGAGCAGTACTTCTTCGAGGCGCTCAAGGCGGGGGCATCGGGATACGTGCTCAAAAGCGCGGCCGACCAGGACCTGGTCGAGGCCTGCCGCGCGGCGATGCGCGGCGAGCCCTTCCTGTACCCGGCGGCAGTCGCGGCGCTGATCCGCGACTACCTCGATCGGGCCAGCCGCGGCGAGGCGGTGCCGGCCGACCCGCTGACGCCTCGGGAGCTGGAGGTCGTGAAGCTGGTCGCGGAGGGCCACTCCAGCGACGAGATAGCCGCCACCCTGGTGATCAGCAAGAAGACGGTGGAGCACCACCGCAGCCACATCCTCGAAAAGCTGGGCATGCGCGACCGCGTGGAGCTCACGCGCTACGCGATCCGCCGCGGGCTCGTCGAGCCCTAGCCCAGCACCCCGCAGCCAGGCCCGTCGTCGCGCGGTACGCGTAGCCTTGGCGCCCGAATGCGCGAGGTTCGCATCCAGGACACGCTGACCGGCGCCGTGCGCACGCTCGAGCCGCGCGATCCGCCCAAGGTCGCCATCTATGCCTGCGGCCCGACGGTGTACGGGCGCGTGCACGTGGGCAACGCGCGTCCGTACGTCGTCTTCTCGCTGCTCAAGCGCTTCCTCGAGCACGAGGGCTATGAGCCGACGTTCGTGGCCAACATCACCGACGTCAACGACAAGATCTACGACGCGGCCCGCGAGCGCGGCGTCCCGAGCGCTCAGCTGGCGCGCGAGATGACGGACGCCTACCTGGCCGACACCGACGCCCTCGGCCTCGGGCGCCCGGACCACGAGCCGAAGGCCAGCGAGGCGATCGCCGGGATCATCGCCCTGATCGAGGCCCTGATCGAGAGCGGCCACGCCTATGAGGCGGGCGGGGACGTGTACTTCCGCGTGGCCAGCTTCGAGGGCTACGGGAAGCTCTCCAACCGCCCGCTCGAGGAGATGCAGCAGGGCGAGGGCGACGACTCGGCGGACGTGAAGGAGGCGCCCCAGGACTTCGCGCTCTGGAAGGCGCGCAAGGAGGGGGAGGACACCTGGTGGGAATCCCCCTGGGGCGATGGCCGCCCGGGCTGGCACATCGAGTGCTCCGCGATGGCCGAGCAGATCCTGGGCGTCGACTTCGAGATCCACGGCGGCGGCTCGGACCTGATCTTCCCCCACCACGAGAACGAGATCGCGCAGACCGAGGCCGCCCGCGGCAAGCCGCTGGCCCGGCTCTGGATGCACAACGGCATGGTCGAGATGGGCGATGAGAAGATGGCCAAGTCGCTCGGCAACATCCGCCTGCTGCACGGCGCCATCGAGCAGTTCGGGCGCGAGGCCTTCCTGATGTGGACGGTCGGCGCCCACTACCGCAAGCCGGTCGCCTACACCGAGGAGACGCTGGAGGAGGCCGGCCGGGCGGTGGACCGGGTACGCGAGCTGATCCGGCGCCTGGACCCCGAGGCGCCGGCTCCGGCCGAGCTCGACCAGCTGGTGGAGCGCTTCTTCGACCACCTCGCGGACGACTTCAACACCGCCGCGGCCCGCGCGGAGCTGTTCGCCTGGGTAGCGGAGGCCAACCGGCGCACCGACGCGGGTGAGCGCGTCGGCCCGGGCCGGCTCGGCGAGATGCTGCACGCGTTCGGCCTCGAGAGCCTGCTCGCCGCCGACGCCGACGAGGCGCCGGACGAGATCCAGCGCCTGGCCACGGAGCGCCAGGAGGCGCGCGACGGGCGCGACTTCGAGCGCGCCGACCGGTTGCGCGAGGAGCTGGCCGCCCGCGGTTGGGAGATCCGCGACACGGCGGAGGGCCCTCGGCTCGTGCGGACGTGATCATCTACGGGCGCAACCCCGTTCGCGAGGCGCTGCGCGGACGCAGGCGTGTCCACCGTGTATACGCCACGGAGCGCGGGGCGCGCGAGGTGTGGCTGGGGGACGTGGACGTGGTCATCGCCGAGACCCACGACATCGAGGAGCGCTGCGGCTCGCCGGACCACCAGGGCGTTTGCGCCGAGGTGCAGGCCTACCCGTATGTCGACGCGAACTCGCTGCTGGAGCCGGACGACGCGCTCGTGCTGTGCCTCGACGAGGTGCAGGACCCGCACAACCTCGGCGCCGTGTGCCGTGTCGCGGAGGCCGCCGGCTGCACCGGGGTGGTGCTGCCCGAACGCCGCTCCGCCGAGGTCACTCCGGCCGTCTGCAAGGCGTCGGCGGGAGCCGTCGAGCATCTGCCGATCGCCCGCGTACGCAACCTGGCCGACTGGCTCGGCGAGGCCAAGCAGCGCGAAGCCTGGGTCTACGGCGCGGCCGCAGACGCGCGCGTGCCCTATCACCGCCCCGACTACAGCGGGCGGGTCGTGCTGGTGCTCGGCTCCGAGGGCCGGGGCCTGCGCCCGCGGGTCGCGGAGGCCTGCGACGAACAGGTCTTCCTGCCCAGCCCGGGCAAGGTCGGCTCGCTGAACGTGTCCACGGCGGCGGCAGCACTCGTGTACGGAATCTTGCAGTCCCGCCGAACGGCCCTTGACAAGGGTCCATAACTAACCCATACTCCGCGCCAGAAATCAGGCTGTAGTCGAGCTTGAGGGATCGACTGCAGAAATCAGGCGCGCCAGGGGAGGTACGCCGCCACCGAGCTTCAAAGGTCCAGCTGGGCCTGAGAGGAGCATTGGATGGCAACTTCCGCAACCTCCCCCGCACTACCTGTGCCGGCACGCCGGCCAGGCGCGCCGATTCGGCGCAGCGGGGCTAAGTCTCAAGGTGAAGTAGAGCTTGATGATCACTACCTGATCGCGCTCGCAAAACAGGGCCGCAAGGACGCCTACGACCGCATAGTGAAGCGGTATCACGGCTTCGTGAGGCTCAAGGCCTCCTCGTACTTCCTGATCGGCGGGGACTCCGACGATCTGATCCAAGAGGGCCTCGTCGGGCTCTACAAGGCGGTGCGCGACTACCGCTCCGACCGCGAGTCGAGCTTCCGCAACTTCGCCGAGCTGTGCATCACGCGGCAGATCATCACCGCCGTGAAGACGTCCACGCGCAACAAGCACACGCCGCTCAACGAGTACGTGTCGTTCTCCCAGACGCCCGCCGCAAGCGGCGGCGACGGCGATCCCACGCTCGATGAGCTGCTGCCGGGACCGACCGCTCACGACCCCGTCAATCAGGTGATCTCCTCCGAGGAGCTGCACAGCCTGGTGGCCTGCCTGTCGAGCGTGCTGTCCGAGTTGGAGAGCTCCGTGCTGTCGCTCTACCTCGACGGGCACAGCTACGAGGCGATCGCCGACCGCCTCGAGTGCGACACGAAGACGGTCGACAACGCGCTGCAGCGCGTCAAGCGCAAGGTGGGCGCGCATCTGACGTCGCGCCAGGTGCTGCTCTAGAACGAACGTCCAGGGCTGGCCGCGTGCCTGCCGCGCATGGCGGAGGCGACCGACGCATGAAGGATGCGGGTTCGCCCCTCTCTGCTGCTGGTCGTGACCGCCCTTGCCGCGTTCTTCGTGGCTCAGACGGCGGTGGGCTCACCGCCGCCGGACACGCAGGCGGGCGCGGTCGCCCTCCGGCCCGTCGCGGCGCTGTCCCCAAAGCCCCTGCCCGCGCGCCCGCAGGGGCACAGGCTGGCGGTCGTGCAGCGCGAGGTCGGCATCAGCGACCGCCCCGGCGGCCCCAGCACCGGGAAGCTCGGCGCGAGCACGGAGTTCGGCTCGCCCCAGGTCGTGGGAGTGGCGGCAAGTCGCGGTAGCTGGCTGGGAGTGGTCACGAGCGAACGCCCCAACGGCAAGCTGGCTTGGGTACGGCGCGACGACGCCTTGAGCGTGCGGCGCACGCGCTGGTCGCTGCACGCCGACCTCTCCCAGCGGACCCTCACCCTGCGCCGCAACGGGCGCGCCGTGCGCAGGCTGATGGTCGCGATCGGCCGCGCCGGCTCCGATACGCCGACCGGGCGCTTCGCCGTCACCGACAAGATCCCCGGTTCGCGCTACGGCGCGTACTACGGGTGCTGTGTCATCGCGCTGAGCGGACACCAGCCCAACACGCCGCCCGGCTGGACCGGCGGCAACCGGCTCGCCATCCACGGCACCGACTCCCCGGCGACGATCGGCACTCCGGCCTCGGCCGGCTGCCTGCGCGCCGCCGACGCGGACCTCCAGGTGCTGATGGCCAAGGTGCCATTGGGCACGCCGGTTTTCATTCGCGGCTGAGCGGGTATCTGCGGTCCCACCCAAAGGAGGGCGAACATGGTTGGAATCCTGATTACCGTGCTGCTCGCGGTGCTCGTCTACATCATCCTGGCGGCGTTCACGCCGTCGATCGTGGCCATCGTCGGCGCGATCCTGGTGCTGATCGCCGGCATCCCCAGCGGCGGATTCGGCTTCGGCAGCCGCTGGAGCGGTCGCGGCCGCACGATCTAGGGGTCGCTTCGCCTGAAGCGGCCGTCGCTCGGCGGCCTCGGCGCAGTCGTTCGTCCGAACGTCGTCCTAGTGTACGAACATGCGTTCGCTGCTGGAGTCACCGGCCGAGCCAAGTGCTCACCCGGTGGATGTAGGGCAACGCACCGAGGCGATTGTCCTCGCCGAGCTGGTGAGGCGCGGCCATCGCGTGCTGTTGCCATTCGGGGCCAATCATCGATACGACCTTGTAATCGACACGGGCAGTCGCTTTCTTCGCGCCCAGGTCAAGACCGGGCGTTTTCGCTGCGGCAGAATCTGCTTCAAGACCGCGAGCACGCGCGCCAACACGCTTCGCGCCTTCACGCGCTCGTACGACGGCGAGATCGACCTCTTCCTCGTCTACTGCCCCGACACCGACCGGGTTTATGCTCTCGACGTCGATGAGGCCGCCTCATCGGAGGGCGTCCTCCGGGTGGAACCCACGGCTAACGGACAGGTCAAGGGAATCCGCTGGGCAGCCGACCACGAATTGCCCGCCTAGCTCAACTGGCAGAGCACTTCACTTGTAATGAAGAGGTTGTCGGTTCGAATCCGACGGCGGGCTCTGAGGAGGGCTAAGGGGCTTCGGTGGCGCCGGCGGCCGCGTGCTCGATGTTGCCGTGGCCGTTGGACGACACCGGCACCTGCTCGAGCGGCTCGAAGCGGTCCTCGGGGTTGAGACGCCGCTCCAACTCGCCCATCACCAGGCCGAACAGCAGGTGGCGCCACGCGGCTTGGGCGAATGCCCGCCGGTTTCCGCCCATCGTCGCGAGCTCCGAGCGGGCCGGGTGGTGGCGATCCACCAGCCGGGTGAGCGGCCACGTGGCGAGGTGCTCGCTCAGTGCCGCGGCGGCGCCCGCGGCCTGCGGCGGGCCCGGGATGAACGGCCGGAGCAGCGTGAACGCCGCACCGAAGGCGGCGCCGTTGGCCATGTGGATGGCCAGCCCGGCGGCCTGCCAGCCGGAGTCGCGTGTGACGAGCTTGCCGAGCAGCTCAACGTCGTCGTAGTCGGACCCGAAGAGCCGCTTGTCAAGCGGCTGCTGGGCCGCCCAGACGGCCGCTGCCACTGCCCCAGCGAGCGCCCCACTTGGAATTCGCCGTAGCTCCATGAACCACGCAGCGTAACGCCACGCACGGACCCGGGTAGCTCAGTTTCGATGCCGGAGCAGAAAAGCAAGGGCTTGCTGCGCCCGCGTCCGCTCGCGCTCTATCACGAGCGCACGCGCCGCAGGGGGGTCAATTCGCTCGTCTACTGGCCCATTCGCTGGGTGGTGAAGCCGAGCATCCTCGTTTACTTCCGCCTGCGCCGGCTCGGGCGCGAGCACATCCCGTCCGGCGGCGTGATCCTCGCGGCCAACCACCGCAGCTTCCTCGATCCGTTCGCGATCGGCTGCTGCAACCCGCGGCCGATCTACTTCGTCGCGAAGGAGGAGCTGTTTCGCAACCCGCTCCTGGGGTGGTTCTTGAACTGCATGGGCGCGTTCCCCGTGTGCCGCGGCAAGTCGGACGAGGAATCCGTCAAGACCTCGCTGGCGCTGCTCGAGCGCGGCCAGGCCGTGGTGATCTTCCCCGAGGGGACGCGCATCCGGTTCGGGTCGCTTGCCAAGCCGAAGCGCGGCGTCGGGCGCCTGGCGCTCCAGAGCGGCGCGCCGGTTGTGCCGATCGCGATCACCGGCAGCGAGCACGCCCGCGCCGGCTGGAAGATCAAGCCGGTCCGCGTGCACGTTCGGTTTGGCCCGGCGCTCACCTACCCGCGCGTGGAGGACCCGTCCCCGTTCCTGGCCGGCGAGGTGACCGAACGCATCTGGCCGTGCGTCGGGCTGCAGTGGGAGTGGCTCGGTGGGCTGCCGCCGCTGCGCACCGCCGCGGTCATCGGCGGCGGCTCCATGGGCACGGCGATCTCCTCGGTACTCGCCCGCGCCGGGCTCGAGGTGCAGCTCGGCTGCCGCACGACCTCGCAGGCCGCGCGCCTGCTCGAGGATCGCGAGAACGCCGGGTACCTGCCGGGGGTGGCGCTCGAAAAGGCGATCGAGCCCAAGACCGTCCGTGAAATCGAGTTCGCCGGCGTGGATCTGGTCGTGCTCGCGGTGCCGTGCAGCAGCCTGCCCGCAGCGATCGGCGAGATCGGCGTCCGGGTCGGCGACCGCAGCGCCGTGCTGGTGGCGTCCAAGGGGCTGGTGCCGCCGCTCGGCACCACGCCCACCGCCTACGTCGCCGAGCGCGTGCCTGCCCGCGCCGTCGCAAGCCTCGGCGGGCCCGTCCACGCGCGCGAGGCGATCGAGATCGGCGCCGCCGTGGTGGTGGCCACCCGCAACCCGGACCTGCGCCGTCAGCTGCGCGAGGTGCTCAACGCAGGCGGCCTGACGGTCGAGACCACCGATGACGTGACCGGCGCGGAGCTGGCCGCCTGCGCCAAGAACGCGGCGGCGCTCGCGTCGGGGGCGGCGGGCCTGCGCGGCGCCAACCTCGCCGGCGCCGCGGCCGGGCGGATCTTCTCGGAGGTGCACGACCTGGCCGTGGCCAGCGGCGGGCGCAGCGAGACCTTCGCCGGCCTGGCCGGCGCCGGCGACCTGGTGGCCACCGCGATCGCCGAGGGCAGCCGCAACCGCCGCGCGGGCGAGCTGGTCGGCGCCGGCATGCCGGCTGGGCAGGTCGAGGCTGCCGTGCGGCAGACCGCCGAGTCCCTGGCGACCGTGCCCCTGCTCAGCGAGGCGTTCGCCCGCGAGGGCATCGACGCCCCCATCACGACCGGCCTGCGCCGCGTGCTAGCGGGCGAGGCATCGCCCGAGCAGTGGCTCGAGAGCGTTGTGCAGCGCGAAGCCGGAGCGGAGCACCCGCGCCGCCTGACCGCGCGTGGGTCCGCCGTCTAGGCTGCGCAATGAGTGGACGACGTAGTCGACAAGCAGCGACTCGATCGCGACTTCACGGAGCTCTACCGGGCCCACCTGCGCGACGTCTACTCGTACGCCTACTACCGGATCGGCAACCACCACGACGCGGAGGATCTGACCGAGCAGACCTTCCTGCAGGCCTACCGCCACTTCGATCGCGCGCAGCGCGAGTCGAACGGCCGGCCGCTGCGGCCGTGGCTGATCCGCATCGCCCACAACCTTGCCGCCAACTACTACCGCGACCGCTCCAGGCGACCGGTCACGCAGCTCGACGACGCCGCGATCATCTCGTCCCCGCACGGGACCGAGGAGATGGTCGAGGGGCGCGAGGAGGTCAAGGAGGTGCTGCGGGGCGTCTCGGAGCTTCCGGACGACCGCCGCGAGGCGCTGATCATGCGCTTCGCGCTGGACATGGACAACCGGGAGATCGCGCGGGCGCTGGGGCGCTCCGAAGGCGCGACCAAGGTGTTGATCCACAGGGCGATCAAGCAGCTGGAGCAGGGCTTGGAAGAGGAGTCGGCAGGCGATGAGGCGGGTGTGGAGCAATGAGTGACGCGGAGCGGGTCGAGCGGCTGCTGAAGATGGCGTTCGCGCCGGTGGAGCCGCCGGAGGCGCTCTCCGACCGCCTCGAGCGCGGCCTCACCGAGATGGCCGACGCGGCGGCCGGCGAGCTGGCCGAGTGGGAGCTGTCCGCGATGAGCGACCCGCGCAACTGGGTCCGCCCGGCGGCAGCCGTCGTGGTCGGCGGGATCGCGGCCGGCGGACTGGTGCTGGTGCGCGCCCGTCAGCATCAGAAGAAGCGCAACAGCTCCGGGCTGAAGTCGCTGGAGCGCTCGCTGCGCGACGTCGCGGACGACCTCGAGAAGCGGCTGCGCGGCTAGCGGGACGGGCCGGCGAGGGGCCGGGCCTGGTCCGCCTCGGGGTCGAATAGCACGCGCCTACCGTGGGCGCGCTCCCAGCGCCGGACCTGTATCAGCGCGACCAGCGCGGCGATCGCGTAGCCAAATTGCTGACCCGGAACGATGAGGGCGCCGACGTTCGAGTTGTCGGCGATCCACGCGATCAGCACACAGATGGGCGCGAGGACCAGAAGCCAGAGAGCCGAGGAGAATTTCACTTGCCTGGATTCGACCGTCATGCCCAGCGGCGCCTCCTGCAGCGTGCCGTGCGGGACCAGGTGGGCCGTGTCGCGGAGGTAGTCCAGCGCTCCGAGGACCGCCGCCCCCGCGACCGCGCCGGCGATCATGTCGCGCGGGCGCCAGTCGAAGACGGCCACCTCGACGGCGGCGAGCCCGAGCCCGATCAGCGGCGCAACTACCGCTGCCTGGCCGAGCGTCGGCGCGGCTTCCGCCAGCGCTTCGACACGCGGGACCGGGTCGCTGCTCGCCACCGCCACTCGACAATCGTAGACCGGTCAGCGCCCGCAGCGCGGGGGGAACGACCTCGAGAAGCGGCTGCGCGGCTAGCGCAGCCAGAGGCGGATCGCGACCACGCGTGCGATCCGCTTGAGCCCCGTTCGCTCGGGCACCTCCATCACCCGCGCCCCCAACGGCGACCGCGAGGTGCCGTCGACGAACGCCAAGCTGGAGGCGTCGAGGAACTTGCCGTCGAAGCCGGCGAGCAGCGCGCGCGCGTCGCGCTCCAGCTCGTCGACCGGCTGCCCGCCCGCCGTCGCGTAGAACCCGAGCGAGATCGCGACCGGATCGCCGGGGTGGGCGTAGGAGAAGCTCGTGAAGGCCGGGAACCCGGCGTCGGAGAGCAGCTCCGCGACCTCGTCGGTGTCGAACAGCGACTTGTGGAGCTGCTCGAAGTAGGCGTTCGGCGCGACCAGCTCGGGGTCGCCGTGCGTGTACCAGTACGCGTTGTAGAGGTTGAAAACCGGCCCGATCGTGCCCGGGCCGCCGTTCAGGTAGAGCTCGGCGATCGCGCGGAAGTTAGGCAGCCCCAGATAGCAAACGAAGCCGTCGGCGGCGAGAGCACGGCGTACGGAGCGCAGATGCGCGACGCGCTTGCCGCGCGGCAGGTGCTCGAAGAACGCGTTGCTGACGATTCCGGACGCGTCCTCGATGCCGGTGACCTCGGTCAGGTCGGCGACGAGGTCGGTCGCCTCGCTGGGCTCGATGTCGACGTTGGTCCAGCCCTCCAGGCGAGTGCGGCCGCAGCCGAGGTTGTAGCGCCCCATGAGCGGCGCAATCCTAGCCACGCGGGCGGGCACCCCCGCTAAGCCGGGGCCGGGCTCTGCGTGCTCGGCGGTGCCGTCGCCGGGGTTGCGAAGCCGGCGCCCACGCCCGCGATGCCGATCAGCAGGTGCAGGAAGTTGTCCTCGGTGTTCACCGGGATCAGGTTGACGATCTCGTCGCCGTTTCCGGCGAGGAAGCCGAGCAGCGCGACGACCAGGTAGATGGCGCCGATGCCGACCGCGTAAGCGCGCGAGCCTCCGTACGAGCCCGCGGCCAGCAGCCCGATGGCCCCCGAGCCGATGTGGACCAGGTTGTGCCAGCCGTTCACGTCCAGGATGCCGAGCACGGCGTCGCGCTCGGTGCCGTCGCCGGTGCCGAAGCTGGCGCTGTAGAAGAAGCCCACGATGCCGGCCACGGTCAGCGTCGCCCCGATCACCAGGGCGAAGACCTGTGCGGGAGAGCGGACCCCTTCCATTGCAGCCCCCTTCGACGGATGATCCGTGTATCCCTCCGCAGCGTAAGGATGTCCAGTGGTGGCCACCGACATTCGGAACCTCGCCGACGAGGAGGTAATGCAGCTGGTCGGCGACGGTAGTCCGCTGGCCTTCGAGCTGCTCTACGACCGTCACGGCGCCGCCGCCTTCTCGCTGGCCTATCGCATGGTCGGCGACCGCGTCACGGCCGAGGACGTCTCGCAGGAGGCGTTCCTGTCGATCTGGCGCAGCCGCATGCGCTATGACGCGTCGCGCGGCAGCGTGCGCACGTGGGTGCTCGGGATCGTCCACAACCGCACCATCGACGCGCTCCGCCGCGGGTCCGTGCACGAGCGCCGGCGCGAGCAGTTCGAGGGCGTCGAGGAGCGCCACGAGGCACCCGAGCGGACGGATGTGGAGGCCGCCCGCCGTGAGGAGGCGCGCAGCGTTCGCAGCGCCCTCGACACACTTCCCGCGGAGCAGCGCCGCGCGATCGAGTTGGCGTACTTCGGGGGGTTCAGCCACAGTCAGATAGCCGAGCTGCTCGACGAGCCGATTGGCACCATCAAGGGAAGGATGCGCCTCGGGCTCGAGAAGCTGAGGTACCAGCTGGCCGACTTCGCGGCCGGGGAATTCGCGTGACGACAGGGGACCACACGACATACAGGGATGAGGTCGCCGCCTACCTGCTGGGCGCCCTCTCCGATGCCGAACGCGGCTCGTTCGAGGCGCACCTGGCCAGCTGCCCGGAGTGCCGGGACGAGCTCGAGCGGCTCCGTCCCGCGGCTGACCTGCTGCCGCGCTCGGTCGAGCAGCTGGAGCCGCCGCCGAGCCTCAAGCGCTCGCTGATGGAGGTGGTCGAGCGCGAGGCCCGCGAAGGCGCGGCCGCCGCCGACGGGCCCGCCCCCGGCCGGCGCACGCGCCGGTCGCTGGGGGAGCGTCTGCGCGGGCTGTTCGGACCGATCCGGCCGGCGCTTGCCGCCGGCGTGCTGGCGGCCGGGCTGCTCGTGGGCTATGGCGTGGCGCAGCTGGGCGGCAGCCCGGGCAGCCGCACCGAGGTCGCGAGCGTGAACAGGAGCGTCCTGCCGGACGCCAGCGGCAGGCTCGAGATCAAGGACGACGGCAAGGACGGCGCGATCCTCCAGGTCCACGGGATGCCGTCGCTGCCGGCGGGGCAGGTCTACCAGGCCTGGCTCGAGCGCGACGGGATGATCGAGCCCGAGCCCACCTTCGAGGTCGGTGGGGACGGCAGCGGCGCGGTCGCCGTGCCGGACGACCTCTCCCAAGCCGACGCCGTGCACCTCACGCGCGAGCCGCGCGGCGGCTCGCGTGCACCGAGCGAGAAGCCGATTCTCACGGTCAGGCTGTAGCCGCAGCTAGGTTTCCCTCAGTGGAAACCTGCTACCGGCACCCCAACCGCGAAACCGGCGTGCGCTGCTCGAACTGCGAGCGGCCGATCTGCCCGGACTGCATGACCACCACGCCGGTCGGGATGCGCTGCCCCGAGTGCGCGCGGCAGCGCACCAAGGTGCGCGGCATGAGCTCGGCGACCAACGAGCCGGTCCTCACCTACGTCCTGATGGGCATCTGCGTGGCCGCCTTCGTCGGGGAGCTGGCCGGCGGGGCGAGCGCCACCGGCGGCGGCTTCGGCGGCAGCCGGCTGTTCGAGGAGGGCGCGCTGCGGGGCCACGAGGTAGCCGGCGGCGACTACTGGCGCGTGCTCACCGCCGGGTTCCTCCACGCCGGCTTCTTCCACCTGCTCTTCAACATGTTCTCGCTGTGGATCCTCGGCTCGCTGCTGGAGCCGGCGATCGGTCACCTGCGCTTCGCGCTGATCTTCTTCGTGTCGCTGCTCGCCGGGTCGTTTGGAGCCCTGGTCGTCGACCCGAACTCGCTGACGGTGGGCGCCTCCGGCGGCATCTTCGGGCTGATGGGCGCCGCCGTGGTGGTGATGCGCAACCGCGGCATCAACCCGATGGAGAGCGGAATCGGCCTCTGGATCGGCCTGAACCTGCTGATCACGTTCACCGTGTCGAACATCTCGATCGGCGGGCACATCGGCGGCCTGATCGGCGGCACGCTGGCCGCGCTCGTGCTGTTCGACGTGCCGCAGGCGCTGCGGCTGCCGCCGCCGGCGGCCAACCTGCTCTGTGCCGGGCTGGGCGCGGCCGCCGTGGTCGGGTCGATCATGGTGGCCGGCTAGGCCGTAGCGCGCTCGACCTCGAGCTCGATCGAGCGCCGCGACGGCGGGGCCGGCACGAGCTCGGGGTGGAGCAGGTGGCCGAGCAGCTCCACGCCGTCCACCAGGCGCGGGCCCGGTCGCGAGAAGTAGGCGGCCGCGTCCACGGCGAACACGCGGGCGCCGACCTGCGCGAGGTGCTTGCGCCAGCGCACCGTCTCCGCCGCGGCCTGCTCGGCGTAGTACCCGCACGGCATGGACACCACGACCTCGGGGGCGGCCGCCTCCACCTCGCCCCACTCGGCGGTCCGGGACCTCTCGCCCGGCAGGCCGAGCGCGTCCTCGCCGCCGGCCAGCTCGATCATCTGCGGCACCCAGTGCCCGCCGATGTAGATCGGGTCCATCCACTCGAGCGCCACCACGCGCGGTCGCGCGGCGCCCTCGACGGCGCGCTCGACCGCCTCCAGGCGCTCGCCCGCCTCGGCCACCAGCCGCTCCCCGGCCTCGGGCACTCCGGCGGCGTCCGCCAGGCGTGGCACGTCCGCGATCACCTCGCCCAGCGTGGAGGGGTCGAGGGCGATCACCTCAGGGTTCGTGGGCAGCCGCTCGGCCACGGCGCGCACGTCGTCGAACGACACGGCGCAGACCTCGCAGACCGCCTGGGTCACGATCAGCTCGACCTCCAGGTCCGCGAGCAGGTGCTCGTCCAGCTCGTAGAGCGACTCTCCGCGGCTGGTCCGCTCGCGCACGGCGAGGTCGATCCCGGCGGCGTCGAGCCCCTCTCCGATCACGCTGCGCGTCAGGTGCGGGAGTTGCTCCGCGGCGGGCGGGTAGTCACACTCGTGAGTGACCGCCACCACGCGGTCGCCCAGGCCGAGGGCGAAGAGCATCTCGGTCGCCGATGGGACAAGCGAAGCGATGCGCATGGAGACGAGGATGGCACGTCTAACTGACGAGGAGATCGAGGACCGCCTGGCCGAGGTGGAGGGCTGGGAGCGGGAGGGCGACGCGATTCGCCAGCGGTTCAAGCACGACGATTTCAAGGGCTCGGTGGACTTCGTGAACCGGCTCACCTCCGAGGCGGAGGACATGAATCACCACCCGGACCTGGCGATCTCGTGGAACGAGGTGACGGTCACGATCACCTCGCACTCCGAGGGCGGCCTCACGGCGAACGACTTCGAGCTGGCTCGCCGCATCGAACAAGTGGCGTGAAGCCCCTTTGCTACTCTCGCGGCGTCCGCGAATGAGCGACGACGAACCTCCTCGAAGTAGCCCGCTGACAGCCGCCGGCACGCGATGACCGAGCTGCTTCTTCTGCTGGGCGTCCTCCTGCTGGTGGCCGCGAACGGCTTCTTCGTCGCGGCCGAGTTCGCGCTCGTGCGCGCGCGTGAAGGCCGCGTGGAGCAGCTGCGCGACGAGGGCCGGCGCGGCGCGGCGCTGGTGCTGGAGCAGATCGACCGCATCGACGAGTACCTGTCGGCCTGCCAGCTCGGCATCACGATGGCCTCGCTGGGCATCGGCTTCCTCGGCGAGCCCGCGATCGCGAGCCTGCTGGAGAAGGCGTTCGGCGACAGCGTGTCGCACAGCCTCTCGCTCGCGATCTCCCTCACGATCGCGTACCTGCTCACCACGGCGCTGCACATCACGGTCGGCGAGCAGGTGCCGAAGATCTACGCGATCGTGCACGCCGAGCGCACCGCGTTGCGCGTCGCCCGGCCGCTGCACTGGTTCCGCGTCGCGTTCAACCCGCTGATCTGGGCGCTCAACTCGGCTTCCAACGGCATCTTGCGCCTGGTGGGCGTGGACCCGCGGGCGGAGTTCGAGGAGGTTTCCTCGTCCGAGGACCTCAAGCTGATCATCGCGCGCAGCACGCGCGGCGGGAAGCTCGACCCCGGCGAGGCCGGGATGCTCTCGGGCGTCTTCCACCTGCACGAGCAGGAGGCGCGGCAGGTGATGACGCCGATCCCCGCGGTGGTGACGGTGGACGCGTCGGACAGCGTGGAAACCGCGCTGCGTCGCGCGGTCGACTCGGGACATACCAGGTTGGTGGTGACCGAGGACGGCAACACCGACCGCATCAAGGGCGTGGTCCACGTCAACTCGCTGGTCCGCAGGCTGATGACCGACGGACCGCAGGCCTCGATCGCGGACAGCGTCAAGGACGTGCTGATCGTGCCGGAAACCAAGCCGCTCGACGACCTGCTCGCGGACCTCCAGCGCGAGCGCGCCTCGATGGCGGTGGTGGTCGACGAGTACGGGCGTACCGCCGGCATCGTCACGATCGAGGACATCATCGAGGAGGTCGTGGGCGAGATCGCCGACGAAACCGATCCCGCGGTGGCCGGCATCAGGCGCCTGGCCAACGGCGACTGGTGGGTCAGGGGCCACGTCCCGATCACCGACCTCGCCGACTACGGGCTCGAGCTGCCGGTGGACTCGGAGGCCTACAACTCGGTCGGCGGCTTCGTGTTCGGGGAGCTCGGGCGGCTCCCCAAGCGCGGCGACATGGTGCAGGTCAACGGCTATTCGCTGCGGGTGGAATCGGTGCGCGAGAACCGCGTGGAGGCGGTGCGCATCCGCAACCACCATTCCAGCGAGGGGAGCGGCGCGGAGCAACGCGAGCCCGCTGCCCCGGCTGACCAGCCGTTCCGTCCGTAGCTGGGTTCAACCTCCCGTCAGGTGCTCGTCGTCGGAGGAGGTTCTGCCGGGATGTGGTGCGTCAAGCTCACCGATTCGCAACGTGACGCCCTGATCGCGCTGGTCAAGACGCAGTGCGAGCCCGGTCCCGCGGTCACGGCCGTGCTGGAGGCGCTCACGCTGGCGCGCTGGGACGACCTGCCGGACGCGACGCTGCCATGGGACCGCGTCGCCGAGCTCGCCCGCGCGCAGGGCATCGGAGAGGCCGACGTGGTCTGGGACCTGGCCGCCGGGATGCCGCCGAAGCGCACCTCACCAGGCACCGCCCTCGTGCCGCGGGCCGGCGTGTAGGCTCGCCGCCATAGAGCGCTTCCACCTCGCCCAGGTCAATATCGCCCTTCCCCAGGCGCCCCTGGACACGCCACAGCTGGCCCAGTTCGTCGCGCTGCTGGAGCCGGTCAACGCCCTGGCCGACGCCGCGCCCGGGTTCGTCTGGCGCCTGCAGGGCGAGACCGGGGACGCCACCTCGATCAAGGCCTTCGGCGACGAGCGCCTGATCGTGAACATGTCCGTCTGGGACAGCCTCGACGCACTCTGGCGCTTCGTCTACGACGGCGGGCACCTGGACGTGATGCGGCGGCGGCGCGAGTGGTTCGAGCGCCTGCGCATGCACCTGGCGCTCTGGTGGGTGCCCGCCGGCACGCTGCCGACCGTCCAGGACGCGGAGCTGCGGCTCGCCGCGCTCGAGGAGCGCGGCCCGACTCCCTACGCGTTCACCTTCAAGCGGGCGTTCTCACCCGTAGCTGTAGAAGCCCTCCCCGGCCTTGCGGCCGAGCTTCCCCTCTGCGATCAGCTCGCGTAGGCCCTGGGGCACGTCGGCCCCGATCGACTCGCCGATCGCCGCCGCCACGTCGAGCCCCACGAAGTCGAGCACTGCCAGCGGCCCCATCGGGTGGCCGGCGCCGAGCTTCATGCAGGTGTCGATGTCCTGCGCGTCGAGGCCGTCGCGCTCGAGCAGGCGCACCGCGTCGAAGAGGTAGGGGAAGAGCAGCTTGTTGACCACGAAGCCTGCCGCGTCGGGCACCTCGACGGCCGTCTTCTCGAGCCGCTCGCAGAGCCGGTGCAGCTCGAGCTTCGTCTCCGCGGTGGCCTCTTCGGGGAAGGACAGCTCGACCAGCTTCATCTTCTCGACGGGGTTGAACACGTGCAGCGCGGCGAAGCGCTCGGGACGGCCGCTGGCCTGCGCCAGCTCGGCGACGGAGAGCGACGAAGTGGTGGTGGCGACGATCGTCTCGGGCGGGAGCAGCTCGCCCAGCAGGCGATGGATGTCGCACTTGATCTCGGAGTCCTCGGCGACCGCCTCGACCACGATGTCGCAGCCGCTCAGTACACCCAGATCGGTGACGACGCTCGCGGTGCCGACCTTCTCGGCGGCCCGCTCGGCCGACTCCTCGCTGCGCGCCCAGACCACCACCTCGTGGTGCTCCGCGGCCGCCCGCGCAAGCCCCCGGGCGATAGCCCCGCTGCCCACTATTCCCAGTTGATGAGCCACATTCGCACCCTTGGTTGACTGGTCAGTCAATCAAGTAGGCTTACCACATGCGAAACGGCAATGGGCGTGAGGTGGTCATCGTCGAGGCGGTCCGAACCCCCATCGGACGGGGTCATCCGGAGAAGGGCTACTACAAGAAAACCCACCCCAACGAGCTGCTCGGGAAGACCTACACCGAGGTCATCGACCGCGCCGGAATCGACGCTTCCGAGGTCGAGGACGTCATCACGGGCTGTGTCCAGCAGTTCGGCGAGCAGATGTTC
The DNA here is from genome assembly GCA_034664125.1 of Thermoleophilaceae bacterium. Taxonomy (GTDB): domain Bacteria; phylum Actinomycetota; class Thermoleophilia; order Solirubrobacterales; family Thermoleophilaceae; genus JACVRW01. The sequence continues at coordinate 30,502 of JAXDIG010000023.1, forward strand.
AACGTCGGCCGCAACGCGTGGCTGCAGGCCGGGCTGCCGGTCGAGACGCCAGCCACCACGGTGGACCGCCAGTGCGGGTCGGCCCAGCAGGCCGTGAACTTCGCCGCCGCCCTGATCGCCTCCGGCGTCCACGACGCCGCGATCGGCTCGGGCGTCGAGCACATGGGCCACATCCCGATGGGCGTGGGCTTCAAGTGGGTCGACGACGTCGGCTCGCCCTGGCCGCCGGAGCTGCTCGAGCACTACAAGCTCGTGCCCCAGGGCATCTCGGCCGAGATGATCGCCGACCAGTGGGAGATCCCCCGCTCCGAGCTCGACGAGATCGGCGTGCGCTCGCACCAGCTGGCGCACCAGGCCACCGAGGAAGGCCGCTTCGAGCGCGAGATCGTCCCCTTCGCCGTCAACGGCGACACCTACGTGACCGACCAGGGCATCCGCCCCGACTCGAGCATCGACACGCTTTCGCAGCTCAAGCCGGCCTTCAAGGAGGACGGCAAGATCACCGCGGGCAACTCGTCGCAGATCTCCGACGGCGCGGCGGCGGTGCTGCTGATGTCGCGCGAGAAGGCGGACGCGCTCGGGCTCAAGCCGCGCGCGCGCATCGTCGACCAGACGACGGTCGGCGTGGACCCCGTGATCATGCTCACCGGCCCGATTCCGGCCACGCGCAAGCTGCTCGAGCGCAACGGGATGCAGATCGGCGACATCGACCTGATCGAGATCAACGAGGCGTTCGCCTCCGTGGTAGCCGCGTGGCGGCGCGAGCTCGAGCCGGACATGGACCGCGTGAACGTGAACGGCGGCGCGATCGCGCTCGGGCACCCGCTCGGCTCGACCGGCGCCCGCCTGATCACCACCCTGCTGCACGAGCTCGAGCGCTCCGACAAGGAAGTCGGGCTCGTGACGATGTGCTGCGGCGGCGGTCTGGGCACCGGCACGCTGATCCAGCGGGTCTAGACAACCGTCCCGGTTACCGGCTCCCGCCCAGCGGGTAGAAGCGCGGGCGTGCCTGTACACACGCAGGGATCGCTGCTGGCTGGGCGCTACCGGGTCCTGGAGCGCCTCGGCGCGGGCGGGATGGCCTCGGTGCTGCTCTGCCACGACGAGCGACTCGGCCGCCGCGTGGCCGTGAAGCGGCTGCACGCCGACAGCCCGGCCGAAGTCGAGCAGCGCTTCGTGCGCGAGGCCAAGCTGGGCGCCTCCCTGAACCACCCGAACCTGGTGTCGGTCTTCGACACGGAAACCGACGACGAGGGCGTGCTGATCGTCATGGAGTACGTCGAGGGCGAGCCGCTGGCCGCCGCGCTGCGCCGCGGGTCGCTCGAGGCGGCGCACGTCGCGAGCGTGGCCCGGCAGCTCGGCGAGGCGCTCGACCACGCGCACGGCCACGGGATCGTCCACCGCGACGTCAAGCCCGCCAACGTCCTGCTGCGCACCGACGGCGCCGCCAAGCTGGCTGACCTTGGCATCGCGACCGCGGCCGACCAGACCCGGCTCACCCGGAGCGGCACTGTGCTCGGCAGCGCCCCCTACATGGCGCCCGAGCAGCTGGAGGGGCGCCAGGCCGGGCCGCCCGCGGACGTCTACGCGCTCGCCACCGTGTGCTTCGAGGCGCTCGCCGGCCAGCGCGCCCGGCCGGGGCGCACGCCGATGGAGATCGCCCATCGGATCGCGACGGCCGAGCCGCCCGACGTGCGGGAGCTCGCGCCGGGCCTGCCCGCCGAGGCCGCAGCGGCGCTGGCCCGCGGGATGGCGCGCGAGCCGGCGGACCGGCAGGGCTCGGCCGGGGAGCTGGCGGCACAGCTGGCGAGCGCGCTGGAGGGGCCGGCGCCGCGGGCACCGGCGCCGCGGGCACCGGCGACGACCGCCACGCGGCCCGTGCGGCGCGTGTCGGGCAGTCGCGCGGCCTCGGGTCGCCGCCCCGTCGAGAGCGCTCTCGCGCTCGGCCTGCTCGCCCTTGCCGCGGTGGCGGTTGTGGCGGCTGTGCTGCTGAGCGGCGGCGGGGGCGGGGGCGGCGATGCCCGGCCGGCCCAGCGGCCGGATGCCCGGGCGCAGCCGGGCAAGCGCGACCAGCCGGCCGCCGACCAGCCGCCTGCCGACCAGCCGGCCGCCGACCAGCCGCCTGCCGACGAGCCGGCCGCCGGCCAGCCGGCGACCGTCGATCCCGCGCGCGGGGTTCAGCTCAACGAGCAGGGCTTCGCGCTCATGGGCCGCGGCGACTTCGCGGGGGCCGTTCCCATCCTGGAGCGAGCCGTCGCCTCCTGGCCCGCGAGCAGCGGCGACCTGAACTACGCCTACGCGCTCTACAACCTCGGCAAGTCGCTCAACCGCGCGGGTCGTGCGGCCGACGCGATTCCCTACCTCGAGAAGCGGCTGCGCTGGGACAACCAGCGCGCCACGGTGCAGGCCGAGCTCGACCTCGCGCGCAAGAACGCCGGACAGGGGTAGCCTGCCGGGCGCATGGCCCGCCTGGAGCTGATTCCGACCGACGAGGAGCGCGAGATCCGCGCCGCCGTGCGCGGCATCTGCGGCTCCTTCGGTGACGACTACTCGCGGCGCAAGCACGCCGAGGGCGAGCCGCCCACGGAGCTGTGGGACGCGCTCGCGGAGAAGGGCTACCTGGGCGTCAACCTGCCCGAGGAGTGGGGCGGCGGCGGCCTCGGCATGTCGGGCCTGGCGGCCGTCGGCGAGGAGATCTCGGGGGCCGGCAAGTCGCTGCTGCTGATCGTGGTGTCACCGGCGATCGTCGGGTCGATCCTGGCCCGCCACGGCACCGACGACCAGAAGGAGGAGTGGCTGCGCGGCATCGCGGCGGGCACGACCAAGGTGGCCTTTGCGATCACCGAGCCCGACGCCGGCACCAACTCCCACAACCTCTCCACCTCGCTCGAGCGCCGCGGCGACCGGCTGCTGCTGAACGGCCAGAAGACCTACATCTCGGGCGTGGAGCACGCCGACGCGGTGCTGGTAGTCGCCCGCAGCCGGCTCCCGGACGGGCAGCTGGGCCTGCCCTCGCTCTGCCTCGTCGACGTGGACGCGCCGGGCTTCACGCGCGACCCGATCCCGATGCCCTACATCGGCCCGGACAGGCAGTGGACGCTCTTCTTCGACGACGTCGAGCTGGCCGAAGAGCGCCTGATCGGCGGCGAGGGGGGCGGCCTCGGGCCGGTGTTCGACGGCCTCAACCCCGAGCGCATCATGGGCGCGGCCGTGGCGTGCGGAGCGGGACGCCGGGCGCTCGAGAAGGCGGCCGCGTACGCCAATGAACGCGCCGTCTGGGGGGCTCCGATCGGCACTCACCAGGGCATCGCCCACCCGCTCGCGGAGGCCAAGATCGACCTGGAGCTGGCGCGCCTGATGCTGCAGAAGGCGGCGGCGCTCTACGACGCCGGCGCTCCGGGCGCCGGCGAGGCCTCGAACATGGCCAAGTACGCGGCGGCGGAGGCGGCGATCGAGTGCGTCGACCGTGCGATCCAGACGCACGGCGGGAACGGCTTCGCGCTCGAGTACGGGCTGAGCGACATGTGGTGGGGAGTGCGCCTCACGCGGACGGCCCCCGTTTCCCGCGAGATGATCCTGAACTACGTGGCCGAGCACTCCCTCGGCCTGCCGAAGAGCTACTGACCCGCTCCGCGCTCGTTTCGCTGGCGCTGGTCGTCGTCGCCCTGGCGGCGCCCGCGGCGGCCCCCGCCGACGAACCGGCCCCCTGGCGCCCAGCCGTGCCCGAGGCGCGCGCGTACGCCGAGGCGCGGCTCGGCACGGTTTCATTTGCGGTACGCACCGAGAAGCGGCTCTACGGGGTGGCGCTGCGGCGCACGGTCCCGTCGGCGAGCGTGCTCAAGGCGATGCTGCTCGTCGCCTACCTGCGCGAGCCCGCGGTGCGCGACCGGCCGCTGCGCAAGGCCGACCGGGCGCTGCTCGAGCCGATGGTGCGCTGGTCCGACAACGTCGCGGCCACCCGCGTGCGCGACATCGTGGGCAACGAGGGGCTCGTGCGCCTGGCGCGACGCGTGGGCATGCGCGCGTTCGTGCCCGCGCCGGTGTGGGGCCTGTCGCGCATCGACGCCGCCGACCAGACGCTGTTCTTCCTCCACATCGAGCGCTACGTACCGCGGCGCCACCGCGCGACGGCGCTGCGCCTGCTGAGCTCGATCGTGCCCTCACAGCGCTGGGGCATCGCGCGAGTGCGCCCGCCCGGGTGGGCGCTCTACTTCAAGGGCGGCTGGGGCTCCGGCAGCGGAGCGGTGGACCACCAGGTGGCGCTCCTGAGGCGCGGCATGCGACGCCTGTCGGTCGCGATCCTCACGACGAACAGCCCGAGCCACACGTACGGCAAGGAGACGCTGCGCGGCGTGGCTGCCCGGCTGCTGCGCGGGCTGGGCCCCGAAACGGTTGCCATGTCTGACGTTCGGGGCCCACCCCCTCGCCTGGGCGCCCCTTATTGCTGCCTCTTGCGCCTGAGCCCGGCGCGACGCCAGCCCTACAGCTCGGCCGACTCCGCCGCCACCTGCGGTCCCGCGAGCAGCGCGACCTGCAGGTAGAGGAGCACCGGCTCCAGCGCCGGCAGCTCCTCGGCGCCGTGCTCGCGGATGTGGCGCACGACCACGTCGTCGACCGCGGCCACCACGGCGTGGAAGATCTCGACCGGGAGGCGCGGACCCACCTGCGTCCCGCGCCGCTCCAACATCAGCTCGGCGTAGCGGTCGCGCAGCCGCTCGCGGCGCTCCAGCGCCTGCGGGCCCGCGGCGCCCACCTCGATCAGGAATACGCGCGCGAGCGCCGGCTCGGCCGCCAGCCAGCGCAGGTAGGCCCGGATTCCGGCGCGGGTGCGCTCGACCCAGTCGTCGTGCGTGGCGTGCGCCTCGCGGACGCGCTCGAGCAGCTCCTCGCCGGCGGCCTCGTAGGCGGCCAGGAAGCACTCCTGCTTGTCGGCGAAGTGGTCGTAGAAGGTCTTCTTCGAAACACCGGCGCCGCGGACCACGTCGTCGATCGTCGCGGCCGCGTAGCCGCGCTCCGCCACGGCCCTCCCGACCGCCTCCAGCAGCCGCGTCCGCTGTGACGCCTCGACGACGTCGCGGTCGAGCCCGTGGGTGCCGCGCGGCAGGCGGCGGGGGATGTCCTGATCGATCGACTCCATTGTGTACGCCCTGGTACATTACCGCCCATGGACCTCACGCTCTCGCCCTCCGAGGCGGCATTCCGAGACGAGCTGCGTGCCTGGCTGGCCGAGCACCACCCCGGCGAGGACCCGCCCGGGGACGACGAGGCCTTCGAGCACAGGCGCGACTGGCAGCGCAGACTCTTCGAGGCCGGCTACGCCGGCTTCTCCTGGCCGAAGGAGTACGGCGGCCGCGGCGCCACCCTCGTGGAGCAGGCTCTGTTCGGCGAGGAGATGGCGCGCGCGAAGGCGCCCCAGCCGGTCAACGTGCTGGGCATGGTCATGGGCGGGCCCGTGGTGATCACGCACGGCACCGACGAGCAGAAGGAGCGCTGGCTGCGGCCGATCCTGACCGGCGAGGAGATCTGGTGCCAGGGCTTCTCGGAGCCCGACTCGGGATCCGACCTCGCGTCGCTCAAGACCAAGGCGGTCAAGTCGAACGGCGAGTGGCTCGTGACCGGCCAGAAGGTGTGGACCACCTACGCCCACAAGGCCAAGTGGTGCATGCTCGTGGCCCGCACCGACCAGGACGTGCCCAAGCACCAGGGGCTCACCTACTTCATCATGGACATGGAGCAGGAAGAGGTGCAGGTGCGGCCGCTGCACCAGATCACCAAGGAGCCGGAGTTCAACGAGCTCTTCATGGAGGACGCTCGCATCCCGGACGAGAACGTGGTCGGCGGGGTCGGCAACGGCTGGGCCGTGGCCATCACGACCCTGATGAACGAGCGGGCCGGGCTGGGAGCGGCGTCCGCCGCGGGGGTGAGGATCGCGCTGGAAGAGCTCAAGCAGCTCGCCAACGAGCGCGGCGCCGACGAGGACCCGGTGATCCGCCAGCGGCTTGCCCAGCTCGCCATCGAGGTCGAGCTGCTGCGGCTTAACTCCTGGCGCGGCCTCACCCAGATCATGAAGCGCGGGGTGCCCGGACCCGAGGGCTCGCTGCCGAAGTGGCAGTGGGGCGAGATCAACCAGGCGCTAACGGAGCTGGCCGTCGACATCCTCGGCGAAGAGGGTGCCTACTGGGACTCGCCGTGGACCTACCGGCTGCTGCGCTCGCGCGCCAACTCGATCGAGGGCGGCACGACCGAGATCCTCAAGAACATCATCGCCGAGCGCGTGCTCGGCCTGCCCAAGCTGAGGTGATCAGATGAACTTCGACTTCTCAGACGACCAGCAGGCGATCAAGCGCACGGCCAAGGACCTGCTCGCCGACCGCTTCAAGTTCGAGCACGTTCGCGAGCTCGCGGAAGAGGGCGCCTACGACGACGCTGCCTGGAAGGAGCTCGGCGAGCTGGGCTGGCCGGGCATCTTCATCGAGGAGCAGTACGGCGGCCAGGGGCTCGGCGTGGTCGAGCTGATCATCCTGATGGAGGAGCTCGGCTACGCGCTGGCGCCGGTGCCGTTCCTCTCGAACGCCGCTGCCGGCCTGCTGATCCAGTCGGCCGGCTCAGATGAGCAGAAGCAGCGCTGGCTGCCGGGGATCGCGTCGGGTGAGCTGCGCGCCGCGGCCGGGCTGGTGAGGGGCGACGAGGCGAAGCTCGTGCCCGACGCCGACGAGGCGGATCTGATCGTGCTCTGCGGCGGCGACGCGCGCCACGTGCTGGAGCGCTCGGCGGCCGACGTGGAGCCGCTGGCGACGATGGACTCCACCCGCCGCTACGCCAGGGTCCGCGTGAACGGCGCCGGCGAGGCGCTCGAGGGCGACCACGGGCCGGGCATGAGCGCGGCGCTGCTGGCCGTCTCGGCCGAGCTGACCGGCGTTGCCCAGCGGGCGATGGATATGGCAGTGGAGTACGCGCGCGACCGCAAGCAGTTCGGACGGCCGATCGGCGCGTACCAGGCCGTGTCGCACCGCTGCGCGCAGATGCTGCTCGAAACCGAGGGCGCGCGCTCGGCCACCTACTGGGGCGCCTGGACCGCGGACGCGGAGCCCGAGACGCTGGCCCTGGCCGCCTCGATGGCAAAGTCGTACGCCTCGGATGCCGGGTGGCGCGTGTGCTCGTCGTCGCTTCAGGTGCACGGCGGCATCGGCTTCACCTGGGAGCACGACCTCCACTTCTTCCTCAAGAGGGCGAAGGTGGACGGACTGCTGTGGGGCAGCCCGAGCGAGCACCGCGAGCGCGTGGCCCAGCTGTCCGCGGTGGGCGAGCCGGCGGGCGCCCCGGCCTAGGGGCGCTTGCGGGTCAGGGCCGCCGCCAGCGGCGACAGCACTCCGTACTTCTCGGGCGCGGGCGGGCGTTCCCAGTGGGGCTCCGACTGTGGTGGGCTCGACACCACGTGGTGGACCGGCACGCTGGTGAGCTTCTCCAGGCGCCGAGGCAGGTCGATGCCGAGCCAGCGCGACGACCCGGTTGGCAGCGTCGAGACGACGATCTCGTCGAACTGCATCGGGTCCCAGGTTTCCATCGTGGCCACGATCGGGTCCGGGTCGCCCGTGTGGCCGTCGACGTTCTCGAGGCCGCCGGCCCGCATGCCGTCGAGCGCCTCCTTCAGCCGGGCGTCCGCGTTCGGGCCCTCCCTTGGCACCAGCAGCGTGAAGCGGCAGGCACCCCGGCTCGCGCGCTCCCGCAGAGCAGCAAGCAACTCATCGGAGGTGGCGGTCACGTTGGCGACCACCAAGACGTGGAACTCCCAAGCCATAGCACCTCCTCGGTGCAAGTACCGGTCCGTACGAGAGTAGCGCGGCGGACGGCGTACCGGGACAGGCTCAGTCGGCGGCGTCGAGGCGGCCGCGAAAGCTCGGCAGGCCCTCCTCGTGGGCCTGTATCGGACCGCGTCGCTCCGAGCCGAGGGCCAGCCGGTCGAGGCGCTCGATCTCGCGCTCCCCCTCCACTCGCGCCGGGTGGCCCGGCGGCAGTTCCGCGATCAGCGTGCGGATGCGGTTGCGCAGCTGGAGCGCGAAGTGCGGGGTGGACGCGCCCATCAGCTCGCGGACGTCCTCCACGGTGGGCTCGCGGTGCAGCCGGTCGGGGCGCTCGAACTCGCTCATCCAGGCGCGCATCCTACGCTCACGGCGCGTTCGCCTGCACCGGGATCAGCTCGGTGGTGGCGTCGATGCGTGCCTGCTCGTCGACCGAGATCGCCTTGTCGTCGCCCAGGATCCAGACGCGGTTGTAGACAGCCTGGCCGGGATCGTCCTCGTACCCCGGCTGGACGCTCAGCAGGTAGCTCTCGAGCGCCCCCGGCAGCTGGTCGGCGTCGTCCGTGAGCAGCAGCGGGGCGAACACGCCGCGCGTGGCCAGCGAGGCCGCGGCGGCGGCGTCGAGCGGGCGCCCCGTGTTGGCGATGGCGAAGTTGTAGCCCGGCACCGATATCCCCCAACCGAAGTCACCCCGCTCGTAGCGAGCGAACGCGATCGCGTTGTCGACCGGCGTGCGCCCGGCGATGCGGCTCACCGAGGCTGCCAGCTTGCCGCGGCGCAGCTCCCGCTCGACTGCCTCCGAGATCACGCTCCGCGGCCCCAGCAGGTAGACGTTGGGCTGCTCGTGCTCGGTGAGCGCTCTCCGCACCGGCGCGGGGATCGAGCCCGCCTTCACCGGCAGCGCGGCATCACCGGACCGCGCGGCCCACGACGCCGCGGGCATTGCCCATTCGGGGCTGTCCGCCGAGTAGAGCACCACGTCACCGGACGGCTTGCCGCGCGCCGCGGAGATGAAGCGGTCGATCGCGGCGGCGCGCTGGAAGGCGTCGTCTCCCTGGACCAGGGCTGTCTTGTAGCCATCCGGCCGCGCCACGCCCGCGCCGATTCGGATCACCTGGGCGTCCTTGGAGAGGTCGGAGCCCTTGGGCTGGAGGTGATCGAGCGTGTCCTGGGTGACCGCGGGCAGGTCCTCGCCCTCGGACAGCAGCAGCGGAGCGCCGATCGGCGGCCCGGCGAGCACGGCGGCCGCGATCGCCGTCTGCCAGTCCTCCGAGTCCACGAGCACCACGGAGGTGGGACGGTCCGAGCTGCCGGTCGCGGGGTAGAGCGCGCTCGCCACGCCGGCGGCGTCGGCCCCGGCGTCGGCGCCGCCGACGCGGATCGTGTTGCGGGTGGCGCTGGACGGGAAGCCGAGCTTGTCGGCACCCTGGTCGTCCTGGGCCTGCACACCCAGCTGCGGCGGCCGGCCCGGGTCGTCGCCCAGCGAGCAGCCACCGAACAGGCAGGCGAACAGCAGCACAAGGGCCAGTCGACGCATGGCGGCGCAGATTAGCCTGGACGCCAGACCCTGCGCACGCGGCCGAGCCGCGTGCTTCGGGGACGCCAGACCCTGCGCACGCGGCCGAGCCGCGTGCTTCGGGCTTAGAGCGGAAGCCCGGCGGGTAGCCTATGATTGACTCGTCAGTCAACTTGAACGTCGCGCTTCGAGCACAGCTCTGGCGGGGCGGCCCGGAGGCTCCACCGTGGATTTCAGGCTCAACGACGAACAGCTCGAGTTCCAGGCCCACTGCCGCCGCTTCGCGCGCGAGGTGATCAGGCCGATCGCGGCGAAGCACGACCGCGAGGAGAGCGTGCCGTGGGAGGCGATCAAGGCGGCCCGCGAGTGGAACCTGCACGGCCTCGAGACCATCCAGCTGATGGGCACCGATCCCGACGGGATGTTCAGCTGCATCTATGCGGAGGAGCTCCACTGGGGCTGCGCCGGGATCGCGCTCGCGATCCAGGGCGGCTCGCTCGCCGCCGCCGGCATCGCCAGCTCCGGTACGCCCGAGCAGATCGGTCGCTGGGTGCCCGAGTGCTTCGGCATGGGCGACGAGATCAAGCTGGGCGCCTACGCCGTCACCGAGCCGAGCGCCGGCTCCGACGTGCGCTCCCTGCGCACCACCGCCAAGCGGGACGGCGACGAGTGGGTCCTCAACGGCACCAAGGTCTTCATCACTAACGGCGGCATCGCCGACGTGACCGTCGTGGTCGCGACCGTCGACCCCGACCTCGGCCACCGCGGCCAGGCGTCGTTCGTGGTCCCCAAGGACACGCCCGGGCTGTCGATGGGCAAGAAGGAGTCGAAGCTCGGCATCCGCGCGTCGCAGACGTCCGAGGTCATCCTCGAGGACTGCCGCGTGCCGATGGAGTACCTGCTCGGCGGCTACGAGAAGCTCGAGAAGAAGCTGGCGCGCGCCCGCTCGGGCGAGTCCACCGGCCGCTCCTCGGGGGCGCTCGCGACGTTCGAGCTCACTCGGCCGCTGGTGGGCGCCTCGGCGCTGGGCATCGCCCAGGCGGCCTACGAGTGGACGCTCGAGTACCTGGAGGAGAAGCAGGAGGACGGCACGCCGCTGCTCGAGCAGCAGCGCGTGCAGCAGGTGCTCGCCGACGTGGCCACCGAGATCGAGGCGGCCCGCCTGCTGGTGTGGCGCGCATCCTGGATGGGGCGCAACGGCGTACCGATGACGGGCGGCCAGGGCTCGATGTCGAAGCTCAAGGCGGGCGACGTCGCGATGTGGGCCACCACCACGCTGATGGACCTGGTCGGCCCGTTCGCCCAGACGACCGACTGCCCGCTGGAGAAGTTCTTCAGGGACGCCAAGATCTACCAGCTCTTCGAGGGCACCGCCCAGGTACAGCGCCTGGTCATCTCGCGCATGCAGCGCAGCGACTACCGCGGGCGTCTCGAGGTCGAGGACGTGGTGGAGCAGGCGCCTGGCAGCTCGCCCGGCGACGTTGTGCGCTCCGCCGCGGCATCGCTGCCGACCGGCTGACCGAGCGCACGCTCACCCGCCGGGAACTGACAGCCGCGCTGGCCGCGCGGCAGATGCTGCTCGAGCGGCGCCGCCTGGCGCCCGCCGAGGCGATCCGCCTGCTCACGCCGCTGCAGGGGCAGGACTCGCCCGCGCCGTACGTCGCCTTGGCCGCGCGGCTCGACGGCTTCGCCCGCGACGAGCTGGAGGCCGCGCTCCAGTCGCGCGACGTCCTCAAGACGACGATCATGCGCGTGACGCTGCACCTGGCCGCCGCCGCCGAGTACCCGGCCTACGCGCAGCTGGCGCGCCAGACCCGCATGCGCAAGTGGCGCAGGGATTACGGGCACCTCGACGAGGCGCAGGTCGCGGCCGAGCTGGGGGCATGGCTGCGCGAGCCGCGCACCAACGCCGAGATCCGCGAGCGGGTGAGCCGCTACGAGGGCGTGACGGCGGACGAGTGGTCGCCGGTGTTCTTCGCCCGCACGCTGCTGCCGCTCGTGCAGCTGCCGCCGGCCGGGTTCTGGCGCGCCAAGCGGCGCCCCAGCTTCGTCGTGGACCCGCGCCCCCTGCCCGATCCGGCGGACGCCGCGGAGCTCGTGCTGTCCCGTTACCTGGCGGCCTTCGGCCCGGCCAGCCGGCGCGACGTCGCCGACTGGGCGGGCGTAGCGCAGCGCGACTTCGCCGAGGCCTGGGAGCGCCTGAAGACCGTCTCCTACCGCGACGAGCGCGGAACCGAGCTGTTCGACCTGCCCGGCGCGCCGCTGCCGCCGGCGTCCACGCCGCTGCCCGTGCGGCTGCTTGCGCGCTGGGACCAGGCGCTGCTCGCCTACGCCGACCGCGATCGGATCGTCCCGCTCGAGTTGCAGGCTCTGAAGCTCACGCTCAGCGGCGACCAGACGGTCACCGTCGACGGGCGCGTCGCCGCCAGCTGGAAGCTCCAGCGCGGGCGGGCCGCGGTCGAGGTCACCGTCATCCCGCACGTCGACATCCAGCGCTCCGTCCGCGCCGAGATCCGCTCCGAGGCCGAGCGCACGGCCCGCTTCTGCGAGCCCGAGGCGCTCAGCGTCGACGTAGTGGGCGTGTAAGCGCGTAAATCGCGGGCGCCCGCCCCGTATGCTCGATCCGGTGATCGCACCGCTCGCGCATGTCGGGGGCGGCGTCCTCGAGCCGCTGCAGCTGCTGCCGCCGCTGGCGGCACTGACCGCCTATTGGATGCGGGCGCGCACGCTCGCCCGCCAGGGGCGGCCCGTGCCGGCCTGGCGCATGGCGTGCTTCGCCGCGGGCATCGCGCTGATCCTGGCCGCGCTGGTGTCGCCGCTGGCCCACGTCGGAGGCGAGCTGGTGCTCGCCCACATGGCCCAGCACGTGATGATGGCCGACCTCGCGACGCTGCTGATGGTGCTCGGCCTGACCGGGCCGCTGCTCCAGCCGCTGCTCGCCACGCGCGTCGCGCGGCGGCTGCGCGTGCTGGCGCACCCGGCGGTGGCGTTCGTGCTGTGGGCTGCCGATCTCTACATCTGGCACCTCCCCGGCCTCTATCAGGCCGCGCTGGGCTCCGCGCCCGTGCACGCGCTGCAACACGGCAGCTTCGTGCTGTTCGGCTTCACGATGTGGCTGGCGCTGCTCGGCCCGCTGCCCCAGCCCGAGTGGTTCGGCAACGGGGCGAAGCTCTTCTACATCGTGGCCGTGCGGCTCACCGGCGCCCTGCTCGGCAACCTGTTCCTCTGGTCGGGGACCGTCTTCTATCCCGACTACCGGCCCGGTCAGGCGAGCTGGAACCTGACGCCGCTCGCCGACCAGGCGGCGGCGGGCACGATCATGATGATCGAGAGCAGCATCGTCACCGTGGTGCTGCTCGGGTGGCTGTTCGTGAAGACGGCGCGTGAGTCCGACGAGCGCCAGGAGCTGCTGGAGCTCGCCACCGCGCGCGGCCTGGAGCTGAGCGAGCAGCGCGCCGCCCGGGCCGTGGCCTCGGGGCGCGGCGACGAGCTCCGGCGCCGCCTGGAGCAGGCCGCGGTCGGCTGAGCGATGCGCTGGGCCGCCATAGCCCTGGCCGGGCTCGCGCTGCTGGCGGGCTGCAACGCCGATGAGCAGCGCCAAGCGCCTCGGCCGCAGGTCCAGAACGGCCTGCGCTCGCCCGAGGGGCTGATGATCCGCGACTGGCTGATGGCCGTGCAGCACGGGGACTTCGGCCAGGCGGCCACCTTCTTCGCGCCAGGGGCGATCATCGACCAGGGCCATCCGTTCCGGCTGCCGAACGCTGCGGCGGCGCGCATCTTCAATGCCGGCTTGCCGTGTCACGCCGAGCTGATCGCGCTCCAGGACGAGGGCGCCAAGGTGCTCGCCACGTTCCGCCTCACCCCGGGCCCGGGCGGCCCCTGCCGCGGGCGCGTGCAGGTGCGCTACACGATCGTGCACGGCAAGTTCAAGGAGTGGCGCCAGCTCGGGACGCCCAACGCGCCTCCGGCCGGGCCGGTCGTCTAGCCGGCGCGCCCCTGCTCGATGCGCTCGCGCTCGGCGAGGCGGTTGTCGCGGCGCAGCTGCGCCTCGCGGGCGCGCCGCTCCTCTTCGGGCGTCTCGGGCGCAACGGGGGGCACGGGCGTCGGCCGGCCCTCCTCGTCGAGGGCGACCATCGTCAGGTACGCCGTCGAGGTGTGGGTGACCTCGCCGGAGCGGATGTTCTCCGCCTCGACGCGCACGCCCACCTCCATGGACGAGCGCCAGGCCGCGTTGACCATGGCCTTGACGGTCACCAAGTGCCCGACGTACACGGGATTCAGGAACGTCATGCGATCCATGGCGACGGTCACCACCCGGGAGCCGGAGTGCCGCACGGCGGCGATGCCGGCGACCTCGTCGCAGTGGTACATGATCGTGCCGCCGTGGACGTTGCCCGCCAGGTTCGCGTCGCCGACGCCCATCCAGCGGCTCAGCTCGGAACGCGACTGGGATGGCGGTCTTGGCTGCTGCACGGCCCCGGGTAGTCTAGGTTCCCAACCCCGACGACACGAAAGCTTGAAGGAGGCGGGATGCCAGGGCTCGGCGGGCGGATGTCCACCGTCATCAAGGCGAAGATCTCGAAGATGCTCGACCGGGCCGAGGACCCGGGTGAGACGCTCGACTACGGCTACCAGAAGCAGGTCGAGCTGCTTCAGAACGTCAAGAAGGGCATCGCCGACGTCGTCACGTCGAAGAAGCGCCTTCAGATGCAGTCGAGCAAGCTCGAGCAGCAGATCGTCAAGCTCGACACGCAGGCGCGGCAGGCGCTTTCCCAGGGGCGCGAGGACCTGGCCCGGACCGCGCTCGAGCGCAAGACGCTCGCGCAGACCGAGCTGCAGTCGCTCGACACCCAGGTCAAGGAGCTCGAGGGCCAGCAGGAGGCGCTCACGGCCAACGAGCAGAAGCTGCGCCAGAAGATCGAGCAGTTCCGCACCAAGAAGGAGGTCATCAAGGCGCAGTACTCGGCCGCCGAGGCCCAGGTGCGGATCTCCGAGGCCGCCAACGGCGTCGGAGAGGAGATGGCCGACCTCGGCCTGGCGATCCAGCGCGCCGAGGACAAGACCGAGACGATGCGCGCGCGTGCATCGGCTGTCGAGGAGCTCGAGAAGGCCGGCACCTTCGACGACCTGAGCCAGCTCGGCGCGGGGCAGGACGACATCGACCGGCAGCTCAGCGAGCTGACCAGCGGCGCGCAGGTCGACGACGAGCTGTCGAAGATGAAGGCCGAGCTCGGCGCGGGCGGCGGCGACGCCCCCGCGCTCGGGCAGGGGGAGGAGAAGGCGTGATCGTCCGGCTTTCCGGCGTAGGCCAGTTCCGATTGCCCGACGAGGACGCGGACCGGCTGAACGAGCTGGACAACCGCGCCGTCGCTGCCGTGGAGCAGGGCGACGAAACCGGCTTCAAGGAGCTCTGGTCCCAGATGCTGGAGCTGGTCGCCAGCGACGGCAACGCCCTCGACGACGACGAGCTGGTCGAGTCGGACGTGATCCTCCCGCCGCGCGACATCACCTTCCGCGAGGCGCAGGGCGAGTTCACGGGCGACGGGCTGATTCCCGACTGAGTTAGGATCGCCCTCACCGCTAGGAGGTGAGGTTGATGGACGCAGATCGGCTCAAGAGCATCCCCCTCTTCGCCGGGCTCAACCGCAAGGAGCGGCGGGCCCTTGGCCCGCGTGCCGACGAGGTGGAGCTCGCCCAGGACCGAGAGATCGTGCGGCAGGGCGAATGGCCTTACGAGTTCTTCGCGATCGAGGAGGGGACCGCGGAGGTCAGGCGCGGTGACCAGCTTCTCGGCGAGCTCGGCCCGGGTGACTTCTTCGGAGAGATGGCGCTCGTGGGGGACACGCGCCGCAACGCCACGGTCGTCGCCACCTCACCGGTGAAGGTGATCGTGATGACCGGCCCTGCGTTCCGCCAGACGGCGCGCGAGCTGCCCGAGGTGGCGGCCAAGATTCGCGCTGCGGTCGAGGAGCGCGGCCGCCACCTCGAGGCTGTCGTCTAGCCGGCGCGCCTCAGGGCGCCAGCTGGAACGGCGGGTAGCGGTCGGTCACCAGGATGAACGCGTACGCGGTCACGCGGTTGTGCCAGCGCGCGACGCCGACGATGTAGTCGAACAGGCCGCGCGGGTAGCGGCCGGTGAACAGGATCGCGAACCAGGCCGCGATCACGACGAAGAACGCGCCGACGTAGAGGACGAACAGCACGATGTAGTGCGGGATCGCCAGCAGCCACTTGACCAGCGGCAGCCAGCGGTTGAGGTCCTGCTTCGCGTCGGGGTAGGGGAAGTCCAGCTGCACGCCCTGGTGCTCGTCCGTGGACGGGTAGCGGTCGTCGAGCAGCGCGAAGTAGACGCCCACGCGGTTCATGAAGCGCAGCAGCTCGAGGTTCCAGTCGAACCACCAGCGCGGGTACTTCTCGCGAAACAGGATCAGCAGCAGCGGCGGGAGCACGAGCAGTCCCGACCCGCCGATGGCGAACGTCTCCGCGGTGTCTCCGCCGCCCCACTGGGCCGTGAAGCCGGTGAGCGAGCCGAGCACGATCAGGATCGGGATGACCGTGAAGATGCGGAACGCGGTGGTCAGCCGGTTCAGCGGGCGGTCGGGGTAATCCACCGAAAAGCGAAGCGGGTATTCATCCATGCGGTCATGCTACGCGCACTTCCCGGCGCCCGAACAGTGCGGCGAAGATGACCAGTCCGACCGCGTTCAGCGCGGCCTTGTAGTCGAGCTCGATCGTCCCGAACACGTCGTCGGTGCTCGGGCGCTGGTCGGGGATCAGCCCGGTGGCGCCGAAGAGCAGGTCGATGGAGAGCGCTGCCAGCACCGCCGTCACGAACATCAGCGCGGTGATGCGCAGCGCGAAGGCCGAGCCGTAGTACTTGCGGTAGACGGCCACGATCGGGAGCACGATCAGGTCGGCGAAGATGAACGCCATCACCCCGGCGAAGCTGATGCCGCCGGTCCAGAGCACCGCCGCGAGCGGCACGTTGCCGATCGAGCAGACGAAGCTCAGCACGGCGATCAGCGGCCCGACGAGCGCCCCCCAGATCGTCTGCACGGCGGCGGGGGAGTCCTCCAGGAACAACCCGTTGAAGAAGTCGTCGCCGAGCAGGGCGATGAAGCCCGCCAGCAGGAAGCCGGTCGCGATCTCCTTCCAGAGCATCCGCCAGTCGCGGCGGAAGTAGTGCGCGACGTCCGACCAGGAGCGAGTGGCTTGTTGCCGGCGGGGGCTGGCCGCCTGCCGGGCGTGCTCCCGGGCCTGCTGCTCCAGCCGGCGCGACACGAACAGCCTCAGCAGCGCCCACATCAGCAGGATCATCACCACACCGCCGACGAACTCGGCGAGGGCGAACTGCCAGCCGATCAGCACCCACAGGACCAGACCGAGCTCCCACACCAGGTTCGTCGACGCGAACTGGAAGGCGAGGGCGGAGGCCAGGCCGGCGCCCTTCGCGAACAGGCTCCTTGCGATCGCGATCGCCGCGTAGGAGCAGGACGACGACGCCGCGCCGAGCCCGGTCGCCCTGGCGATCGGCGCCAGCCCCTCGCCCGACATAGCGGATTCGACGCGCTCCCTGGGCACCCACGCCTGGACGACGGCCGAGATGAAGAAGCCCAGGACAAGCGCCCACCAGACCTGCCAGGCCATCAGGAAGGCGTTCCAGAGGCCGTCGCCGAGCTTCTCGAGCACCTGCGCTACAGCGGGATCTCCCAGAGCGGGAACCAGCGCGCGATGTCCTCCTCGAAGGGCAGCTCCGCTCCGACCTGGGCCTTCAGGCGCAGCTCGCGCTCGGAGTCGCGCGCCTGTTCGCCGGGCGCGGGGATGAAGGGGTAGTAGGCGCCGCGCTTGAAGTTGTAGATGAAGTAGAGCGGCCGGCCCTTGTCCTCGAACGGGAAGACGGCGGCGAGCAGGCGGTCGCCGTAGCCGCTGCCCTGGAGCTGCGTGGAGATGGTGTTGAGGGCGACCACCAGGTCCTCGAAGTCGGGGTCGCGCAGGATCAGCCAGCGGTAGCCGTACTCGTCGGCGTGGGACTCGACTTCGGTGCCGGTGTCCGCGGCCGTGCCGCGCAGCAGCTCCTCGGTTTCCGCGAGGATCGCGTCGAAGTCAGCCGTCTCGAGGGGCTGGAAGACGATCCCCGCCGAGCCCTTGTGCTTCAGGCCGAGCCCGGTGTCGAGCGTGACCTGGGCCGTGGTCATTGCGAACAGCCGGTCGGGCGCGGCGCCCTTGACCCGCTTGCCCTTACCTCCCAGCAGCGCGTCGAGAAAACCCACGCGGTCTAGGCGGCGGCCTGGAGCTGGCTCTCGAGCTGCTGCAGGCGCTCGATGCGCTTCTCCATCGGGGGGTGCGTGGAGAAGAGCGTCTGCACCGCGCCGCGCACGCTGGTCGGCACGATGAAGAACGCGTTCAGGCGCTCGGCCTGGCGCAGGTCCTGCGTCGGCACCCGCTGCATGGCGCCGGAGATCTTGACCAGCGCCGAGGCCAGCGCGCTCGGGCGGCCGGTGACGATCGCCGCCCCGCGGTCGGCCGAGAACTCGCGGTAGCGCGACAGCGCGAGCATCAGGAAGAAGGAGACGATGTAGACGACGAACGAAACCAGCAGCACGACGAGGATGCTCGGGTTGTCGTCGTCGTCCCCGCCACCGAAGAAGAAGCCGAACTGCAGGATCATCGCGGCGATCGAGGCGAAGAAGCTCGCGATCGTCATGATCAGCACGTCGCGGTTCTTCACGTGGGACAGCTCGTGGGCCATCACGCCCTCGAGCTCGGTCGGGGAGAGCACCGACATGATCCCGGTGGTCGCGCACACGGTCGCGCTCTTCTGCGAGCGGCCGGTCGCGAAGGCGTTGGGCACGTGCGTGTCGGCCACGGCGATGCGCGGCTTGGGCAGGTCGGCCTGGATGCAGAGCCGCTCGATCATCGCGTGCAGCCCCGGGGCCTCCTGAGGCGAAACCTCCTTGGCGCCCATCGCGGACAGCGCCAGCTTGTCCGAGAAGAAGAGCTGGCCAAAGCTGAGCGCGGCGATGATCACGACCATCAGCACCAGGCCGGTCCCGGCCGCCAGCAGGGCAACGATCAGCGCCACGTACAGCAGCCCGAGCAGGAACATGGTCAGCAGCATCCGGAACTGAAGACCCGGGTCTCTCGGGAAGATCGCTCGCTGCTGTCGCGCTGCCATGCCGGGGAGTTTAGTGAGCGCCGCATTGCATACCGGCTTGCAGAGGGGGGAAAAGCGGCGCTTGGCCCGACGGGCTCGTGCTAGAGTGCCCGCGTCCCGAGCGCTGAATTTCCCTGCATAGAAGCGGGAAACCGGGGGACCCGGGGGTCCAATCGGGCCGGGGGCGAATGGCCGCCTTGAGCGTGGCCTAGCGGCAACCGCCGCGAGCCCGTCAGCTAACCCCGTAAGCGCAACAGCGGGACACGACGACCATGAAGAAGAGCTTCTGGCTCCCAATCGCCCTGGGCCTATGCGCCTATCTCGTGCTCCCGTTGCCGGGGCTCTCAGCGCCCCTGTCCAGCAAGATCGAGAAGAAGCGCGACCAGATCGCCGACGCCAAGCAGAAGGAAGGCGTGCTGAGCACGACGATCGAGGGCTTCTCCACGCGCATCGACAGCATCCAGGGGCAGATCCAGGCAACGCAGGACCGGCTCGACCGCGCTCAGTCGAGCCTCGACCGCCAGAAGGACGAGCTGCTCCAGGTGCGCGATCGCCTCGAGGTGGCCCGCGACCGGCTCGGGCGCCTGCGCAGCGAGCTCGCCACCGCGCGTCGCCTGCTGGCGGCCCGGCTCGTCGAGATCTACAAGTCCGACACGCCGGATGCCTTGACCGTGGTGCTGGAGGCCGATGGCTTCGGCGACCTGCTGGAGCGCGCCGAGTTCATGCGGCGCATCTCCGACCAGGACCGCGAGATCACCGACCGCGTGCGCGGCCTGCGCGACCAGGCGCAGAACCAGGCAGTCGAGCTGGCCAAGCTGGAGGAGCGCGAGCAGCTCGCGGCTGAGCGGATCCTGCGCGAGCGCGACCAGATCGCCTCCGCGCAGAACCAGCTGGTGTCCTCGCGCGACCAGCTGGCCTCCGCCCGGGCCGACCGGCGCGGCGCGCTCGCGAGCGTGCGGGAGCAGCGCGGTGTCCTCGAGGATGACCTGGCTTCGCTCGAAGCCGAGCAGACACGTATCGCGTCCACACTCGCGGGCGCGCCAGCCCCCGGCCCGGTCCAGCAAGGCTCAGGCCAGCTGATCTGGCCCGTGAGCGGCCCGGTGACCGGAGTGTTCGGCGAGGTCCGCCCGGGCCACCTGCACTCCGGTATCGACATCGCGGTACCCGAGGGGACGCCCATCCGCGCGGCCGACTCGGGCCGGGTGGCCCTCGCCGCGTATACCGGCGGCTACGGCAACTACACCTGCGTGCAGCACACCGCCAGCATGTCCACGTGCTACGGGCACCAATCCAGCTTCGCTGTGTCCAGCGGCGCTTCCGTCACCCAGGGCCAGGTGATCGGATACAGCGGCAACACGGGCAACTCCACGGGCCCGCACCTGCACTTCGAGGTGCGCATCAACGGAACGCCCGTCGACCCGATGGGCTACTTGTAACCGGGTGAAACGCGCCCTCACCGCGGTTGCGGTGATCCTCGCCGTGGGCACCGCGGCGGGCCTTGCGATCCTCTGGCCGGGCAAGACGGAGACGCGGCTCCAGGGTGGCCTGGCGGTCGACACGATCAAGGCCGAGGTGGTGGACGTCAACGAGAGCACCTGTCCCGGCCTCGGCAACCAGCGCTGCCAGCTCGTGACCGCGCGCCTCACCAGCGGTCGCTCCGCCGGCAAGCGCGTCCAGCTGGAGCTGAGCGCCATCCAGGGGTTCGACCCGCACCTGGACCCGGGCGACCACATCCGCGTGACCAAGGCGGTGGAGCCGCCACCGGGCCAGGCCGCAGTGGCCGGGCCGGGCTACTCGTTCTACGACTTCGAGCGTGGCAGGCCGCTGGTGGTGCTGACGATCGCGTTCGCCGCGATCGTCCTGCTGTTCGCCCGCCTCCGCGGGGCGCTCTCGCTGCTCGGGCTCGCATTGAGCCTGGTGTTGGTGCTGCTGTTCGTGGTGCCGGCGATCCTGGACGGCAAGCCGCCGCTGGCCGTCGCGATAGTGGGCTCCCTGGCGGTGGCGCTGATCACGATCCCGCTGGCGCATGGCGGCGGCCCGAAAACGCTCGCCGCGGTGCTCGGCACGGCCGCGAGCCTGCTGCTGACGGCGCTGCTCGCGCTGACCTTCACCAAGGCCGCGCACCTGACGGGATTCTCGAGCGAGGAGGCGGTCTTCCTCCAGATGGCCGGTGCCAACCTGTCGCTGGAGGGGCTGCTGTTGGCCGGCATGGTGATCGCGGCGCTCGGCGTGCTCGACGACGTGACCGTCAGCCAGGCCTCGACCGTGCTCGCGCTGCGGTCCGCCAACCCGACCTTGCGCTTCAGGCAGCTGTTCGCGGTCGCCCAGCGTGTCGGCCGCGACCACGTCAGCGCGACGGTGAACACGCTCGTGCTGGCCTACGTGGGCGCGTCCCTGCCGGTGCTGCTCATCTTCAGCTCCTCCAACCTCGGCATCGGAGAGGCACTGTCGACCGAGGTCGTGGCGACGCAGGTGGTGGGCACGCTCGTCGGGTCGATCGGGCTGATCGCCGCGGTCCCGCTGACCACGGCGCTGGGGGCGCTGCTCGCCCTCGGCGAGGAACCGGAGGCGCTAGCCGGGCTCGACCACGGTCACAGCCACTAGGGCTTGAAGCGCCCGAGGCGCTTGACGCCGCAGTTGCCGTTGCCGTCGCACGCCGTGGCCACGAACACGTTTGCCTTCGCGCCGCGCAGGCGGACCGCTTTGCGGAACGCGCGCCGGCGAGCGCTCACCAGCACCTTGAAGTCCTTGCCGCCGTCGCGCGACACGAGCAGCCCGTAGGTCACGTGGCCGGCCAGCTCGCGACCGGGCTCGCTGCGGTCCTTGACCTTCTGCACACGTACGGTCACCCGGGCGTCGCCGCGCCGCGCCTGGCCTTTCACCCGCGGCGAGGTCACGTCATAGGCGCGTGCCAGGTCGGTGGCCGCC
This sequence comes from Thermoleophilaceae bacterium, assembly GCA_034664125.1. Taxonomy (GTDB): domain Bacteria; phylum Actinomycetota; class Thermoleophilia; order Solirubrobacterales; family Thermoleophilaceae; genus JACVRW01. The sequence goes on from JAXDIG010000023.1 coordinate 51,899, forward strand.
TTACCGTCGACGATGCCCGCGCCGGTGAACTCGTTCCAGCCTGTGCCGACCGTCTGGCGCGCCGACCGGATCAGCACCTCGGCGACCTGCTCGGACGCCAGCCGCGGCTCGACCTGCCAGGTCAGCGCCGCGATGCCCGAGACGATCGGTGCCGCGAAGCTGGTCCCCTGGCCGTACGCGTAGCGCGCCTCGGGCTGAAGGACGACTCGCGACGGGCAGGTGCCGGGCGGGACCACGTCCCACTCCGTGCCGGTGAACGCGGGCAGCGTGGAGAGCACGCCCGCCGTGCAGTCGTCGCTGGCGCCCGGCGCGGCGATGCTGACGAACCGGTTGTGCGTGGAGAAGTCGGCCGGGTGGCCGTCGGGCTTGGTGGCGGCCACGGACAGGCCGATCCCGGGCGTGCCCCGGTCGCCACCGAGCACGGCGGCCGGGAACTGGAGCTGGTTGCCGGACGAGCCCGTGTTGCCGGACGCCGCCACCGGGAGCACGTCGTTCAGGAACGCCAGGGCCAGTGCGCGCGCCAGCGTGGGCGTGTCGGAGCTCTGGCCGCCGGCCAGGCTCAGATTGAGGACGTCAGCGCCGTGCCGGATGGCGAAGTCGATGCCGCGCAGCAGCTCGCGCGTCGTGAAGTCCCCGTCGCGCGAGCCGCGGATGGCGAATACCTTGGTGTTGCCTGCCACGCCCTTGCCGCCGACGCCGTTGCCGTCCACCGCCGCGATCAAGCCGGTCACGAAGGTGCCGTGGCCGACGGTGTCGGTCACGTCGCGGCCCCCTGTGAACGTGTCGAACGGGACCACGGTGCGGCCGGCGAACTCGGGGTGCGTCAGGTCGAGGCCGGTGTCGATGACCGCGATCGAGCGCCTCGATCCGCCGCCCGCCGCGACCAGGGAGTCACCGGCCCTGACGTCGTCGTAGAACCACGTGTACTTGATGCTCGTGATCGGGTCCACCGTGTCGAGCGGGTCCGCGGCGAGGCGCAGCTTCGCGTCGCGCTCCACGTACGCCACGCGCGCGTCGCCGCCCAGCGCCCGCACGAGCGCCGCGCCGTCGGGCGCCGTCGCGGCCAGCACGCCGATCGGCGCGAAGGCCTCGGGCCGAGCGCCGAGCCGCGTCAGCAGGCGGGCGACGCCGGGCAGGTCACTGTGCTCGCGCACGCCCACGAGCACCCGCACCGGGCCTCCGGCGGCGGCGATGCGGGCGAGCTCGCCGGCCGAGGCGGCCGAGGCGGTGGCGCGGCGCTCGTACGGCAGCGGCAGCGGCGCCACCACACCGGACGCGCGCACGGCCTTCGCCTCCAGGAGTCCCCCGGAGGCGTGCGCGGGCGCGGCAAGCAGCGGCGCCGCGCAGAGCAAGGTCGCGAGCACGGCTCTCCGCATCCGCGTCATCGTAGGCGCTCTGCCGGCGCGGCATAAGGGGTGGGCGTCGAATACTTGGCTAGCCTGCGCCGGGAATGCAGCCGGAGATCCACCTCGGACCGCTCACTCTCCAGACGTTCGGGATCGCGTTCGCGTTCGCCTTTCTCGCGTCGGGTGCGCTCTTCGCCCGCCGCATGCAGGAGCTCGGCAAGCCGCCCGACTGGACCTACGAGGCCGTCTTTGCCGCGCTGGTCGGCGGGCTGGTCGGGTCGCGGCTCGACTACGTCATCCAGAACTGGGACACGGTGTCCGGCGACCTCCTCGGGAACATCTTCTCCGGCTCGGGGCTGGTCTTCTTCGGGGGCCTGATCGGCGGCGCCGTCGGCGTGCTGCTGTGGGCGCGCTGGCGCGGCTTCCTCGGCTGGGAGCTGCTCGATTCGTCCGCCGCGCCGATCGCCATCGGCTACGCGGTCGGGCGGATCGGCTGCCAGCTGTCGGGCGACGGCGACTACGGAGAGCCCTCCGATCTGCCGTGGGCGATGTCCTATCCCGACGGGACGGTCCCCACCACCGACGAAGTCCACCCGACGCCCATCTACGAGACGGTTTCGATGGGCCTGGTCACGCTGCTGCTGTGGAACCTGCGCGACCGGCTGGCGCCCGGAACGCTGTTCGGCCTCTACCTGATCCTGGGCGGGGTCGAGCGCTTCCTCGTGGAGTTCATTCGCCGCAACGACGCCGTCGCGGCTGGCCTCACCGTGCCTCAGCTGTTCAGCGTGGCGATGATGGCCGGCGGCGCGGCGCTGGTGCTGGCCCGCAGGAACGCGCCGCGGCCCGCGACGGCCTAGGTCGCCCGGCCCGGCAGCACCGCCCCGACGCCCGCCGTCGCGCAGAGGACGAGCGCGACCGAGGCTCCCGCCGCGCTGCCGGCCAGCGCGGACAGCTGGATGCCGGCCACGCCGGCCGCCCCGGCCACGGCCGCTCCGGCGAGCATGGCGGCGCCGGGCGTGCGCACGTGGCGGCGAACCGCTACCGGCGGAGCCACCAGCACGGCCAGCACCAGCAGCGCGCCGAGGCCCTGCACGGCGACGGCGATGGCGGCGGCCATCATCCCGAGCAGCGCGATCCGTACCAGCCCGGGGCGCACGCCGAGCGCGCTGACGCCGGCGGGGTCGAAGGAGGTGGCGGTCAGCGGCCGCCGCAGCGCGGCGAGCGCCGCTCCGCCCGCGAGCAGCAGGGTGGCAGCGGCGGCCAGGTCGCCGTCGCTCGCCCCGAGCGGGTCGCCGAACAGAAGCTCCTCCAGGCGCTGGGGAGCGTCCGGGACGAGGGCGAGCAGCGACCCGAGTCCGACCAGCCCCGTTACGGCCACGGCCGTGCCGGTGTCGGGGCCGACCCGCGGGTCGCGCGCAGCCACGGCGATCAGGCCCGCGGCCACCAGCGCGCCGCCAGCGGCGCCGAGCAGCAGCGGCGCGCCGGCGAGCGCGGCCAGCACGAGCCCCGGCAGCAGGCCGTGCGAGAGCGACTCGCCCGCGTAGGCGAGGCGCTCGCTCAGCACCCAGAACCCGAGCGCGCCGCAGAAGCCGCCGGCGAGGACGATCTCCAGGGTGGCGCGCAGCTCGATGCCGCTCATGGCTCGCCGTGTCCGTGGTCGTGGTGCTGGATCGTCACGGCACGAGCGGCGCCCGTCTCGTCGAGCACGATCAGCTCGCGGCCGTAGGTCGCCTCGATCGTGGCGCGGTCGAGCGCCTCGGCCGGTGGCCCGAATGCGACCTGCCGGCCGTTCAGGCAGAGCACCAGGTCGAACCCGCGCGCGCCCTCCACGTCGTGGCTGGAGACGAGCAGCGTGCGGCCCTCGGCGCGCAGCTGCGCGAACACCTCGTCGATCAGCTGCGCGCTCGCGGGGTCGACACCGGCGAGCGGCTCGTCCAGCAGCAGCACGGGGGCGTCCTGCACGAGCGCGCGGGCGAGCAGCGCGCGCTGGCGCTGGCCGCCGGACAGCTCGCCGAAGGCGGTGCCGGCCTCGTCGGCCAGCCCCACGCGCCACAGCGCCGCCCGCGCGGCGTCCCGGTCGGCCCTGCGCGGCGGGAGCCACCAGCGCCCGTGGGCCAGCGCGCCCATGAGGGCGACGTCGAGTGCGCTCACCGGGAAATCGAGCCGGGTGCGGTCGGTCTGGGCGACATAGGCGGGCCGCCCGCTCAGCTCCACGCGCCCGGTGACCGGCTGGAGCTCGCCGACCAGGGCCCGGAAGAGCGTGGTCTTGCCGCCGCCGTTCGGGCCGAGCACGCACACCGTCTGGCCGGGGGCGGCGGCGAACGTCACGTCGCGCAGCACCGGCCGGCCGTGGTAGCCGGCGGAGAGGTGCTCGACGAGCACGGCCGGGGCGTTCACGCCACCGCCGCTCCGGCGCGTGCGCCGCGCAGGCCGGTTCCGAGCGCGAGCACGGCGTAGGTCAGCGACCCGAGCACCGCCACCGGCGGCCCGGGAGGAAGGTCCAGCCAGTAGGCGGCGTACAGCCCTAGCACCCCCTCGCCGAGGGCGAGCGCCACCGACCACGCGAGCAGGGCCGGGATGGTCCGGGCGATCAGCCGCGCGGCGGCGCCGGGCAGCACGTAGATCGCCGATACGAGCAGCGCCCCTACCGCGGGGATGGCGGCCACGGCGGCCACCGCCACCAGCGCCAGGAGCAGGAAGTCCGCGCGCGCGGCGGGCAGGCCGAGCGCCGGCGCACCGTCGGGGTCGAAGGCGATCGCCGACCAGGCCCGGCCAAGCGTCAGGGAGGCGACCGCAACGAGCGCCACCGTGGCCGCCGACAGTGCCAGGTCGGCCGGCTCGAGGCCGAGCAGAGTGCCGAACAGCAGGCGGTCGACGGCGGCGCCGGACTGGAACACGTCGCTGGCCAGCACCACGCCGCCGGCGAGGGCGGCCACCAGCAGCAGCGCGGTGGCCTCGCTCGGCTCCCGGCCGGCGCGTCCGGCGCGCTCGACGCCGCCGGCGTAGCCGAGCGCGACGGCGAGCCCCGCGAGCAGCGGGCTGAACCCCGAGGCGTCGGCGGCCACCAGCCCCGGAAACGTGGCCGACCCCACGGCGTGCGAGAAGAAGGCGAGCCGCCGCAGCACGATCCACGCGCTCAGCAGGCCGCCCGCAGCCGCGAGCAGCACCACCTCCGCGAGCGCCTCGCGCAGGAACGGCAGATCGGCCACGTCCAGTGGGGAGGGCATGCGCCCCTGGAGCCTAAACGAGAATGATTCTCAGTCCTGCGCAAGATAAATGAGCATTTTCTTCACCAGATGACCCAAAGGTTCCATAACATTGGCTCCAGGGAATGAAGGACACACTCTGAAAGCTTCTCGCGCCTATATGGCCGGCCTCGGCACCACCGGGGTCCTGATCGGGTCCTTCTTCCTGCTGCTGACCGTCGGCAGCACGCTCGTGGCGTTCCGCGGCGTGCCCGGCCAGGCCAGCAACGGCGACCTCTCCCGCATCGAGCTGCGCCAGCAGCGCGCGGCCGCAGCGCAGGCCGAGCCGACGCTACTCGCGAGCAACCTGCTCGGCAAGGCGGATGTCGCCGCCAACGATGCGGCCGGCGCTTCCGGAGACGTGTTCGGCCAGCGGGCCAGCGGCCAGGACGGCCCCGCGGGTCAGATTCAGGAAGGCACGGGCGCCAACGGCCCCGACGCTCTGCGTCCGGGGGCTCCGGGGGCCCCGGTCGAGAAGTCCCTTGGCACTCCCGTTCAGAGCCCCGCGCCCGGAAGCGGCACCGGCGTCGTCGAGGTACCGGCCGTCCCCGGCGGCGACCCGGGCTCGGGCAACGCCACCGGGCCGACCCCCGGGTCGGATAGCGGGAGCGGGTCGGACAGCGGCTCGGGCTCTGGCACCGGCACCGGCTCTGGCACGGGCACCGGCACCGGCACCGGCTCTGGCACCGGCACCGGCACGGTCAGCGACACCGGCAGCGGCAGCGGCTCGAATCCCGGAAGCGGGACCGGCTCCGGCGCCGGTGGAGCGGTTGGCACGGTGGGCGACACGGTCGAGGACGCGACCGGGGCGGCCGGCACCGTGGTCGGTGGGACCGGCCCGGCGGCCGGGCTGACCGATAGCGGCACCGCGGCCGGCGGTGTGCTCGGCGACGCCACCACGGCCGTCGACACCCTGACCGGCGGCTAGCGCTTCGCGCCCAGCCGCCCCTCGGCGGCCGCCAGGATGAAGCGGCGCGACTCCGCCTGCAGCTCGAGGTCGTGCTGCAGCGAGCGGTGGTGCCCGCCCGGCAGCACCAGCAACCGCTTCGGATCGTGCGCCGCGGCGTACAGCTCCTCGCTGACGGTCCACGGGATCTGCTCGTCCCCGCGGGCGTGCAGGAGCAACAGCCCCGTCCGGGGCCCGAAGCTGCGCGCCGCCTGGTAGATGTCGTGCGACGCCAGCCACTCGCGCGTGGCGTGCACGTCGCACCGGAAGCGCAGCGGCTCCTCGGAACGCAGGCTGCGCAGCAGCAGCTCCTCGGGGGCCGGGCAGATCGCCACGACCGCGCACAGCGACGGGTCACGCGCGCCCGCGTGAATCACCTGAAAGCCGCCCATGCTCGACCCGCGCAGCGCGACGGGGCTCGCGTGGCCGCGCAGCAGCTCGACCATCGCGAGGGCGTCGTCGATCGCGCCCGGCCCGAACGCTCCCTCCGAGCGGCCGTGCCCGCGCGCGTCGTAGGCCAGCGCCGCGATGCCATCCGCGCGGCAGCCGCGGGCGAAGTCGAAGTGCGATTCCTTCGCAGACCCGGCTCCGTGAAGGATCACCACCCCCGCCCTGGGCTCTCCCGCGGGCAGGAACAGCGCGTAGGCCAGGCCGTCCAGCTCTCCCAATTCGGGTGGCTCGGGCGTGGGGTGCTCCATCGGGCGCCGATCATCGCAGGGCCGCTGCTTCATAATCGCCGCGCATGGCGGCGGTGGCGGTTTCGCACGTATATCCCCTGGGCTCGCGCCTGAACGAGCAGGGCCGGCTCGAGGTCGGCGGCTGCGACGTCGTCGAGCTCGCACGCGAGTTCGGCACGCCGGCCTACGTGTACGCCGAGGACGACATGCGCGCCCGGGCGCGCGCCTACGTCCAAGCGTTCGACGAACGCGCCACCAGCTTCGAGGTGATCTACGCGAGCAAGGCGTTTCCCTGTACGGCCGCATACCGGCTGTTCGCCGAGGAGGGCCTGTCCACTGACGTGGCGAGCGCCGGCGAGCTGCACCTCGCTCTCGCCGGCGGCTTCCAGCCGCAGCGCATCTACATGCACGGCAACAACAAGACGCCCGCCGACCTCGACTACGCGCTCGAGGCGGGGGTGGGCCATATCGTCGTCGACTCCTTCGACGAGATCGACCGCCTGCGCGGGCGCGAGGCGCGCGTCCTGGTGCGCGTGACGCCCGGCATCAAGCCGTCGACACACTCGTACATCCAGACCGGCCAGGAGGACTCCAAGTTCGGCTTCGGGCTGGACGACGTCCCCCGGGCGGTCGCCGCCTGCGGCGAGGCGGGGCTCCAGGTGGACGGCCTGCACGCGCACATCGGCTCCCAGGTCTTCGACCTGGAGGCGTTCGAGCGCCTGGCCGAGGTGCTGGCGGGCATGGGGGACTGGCCGCTGCTGAACCTCGGCGGCGGCCTCGGCATCGCGTATACGCGCGACGAGCGGCCGCCGGCGATCGAGGAGTACGTGGACGCCCTGCTGCGCCACGCGCCCGAGGACGCGACCGTGCTCTGCGAGCCGGGACGCTCGCTGGTGGGCAACGCCGGCGTGACCATCTACACGGTCGGGACGGTGAAGCGGATCCCCGGAGTCCGCACCTACGTGGCGGTGGACGGCGGGATGTCCGACAACCTGCGCCCGATGCTGTACGGCGCCCGCTACGAGGCGGAGATCGCCGATCGCTTCGGCGGCGGCGACCAGGTCACGATCGCGGGCATGCACTGCGAGTCGGGCGACATCCTGGTGCGCGAGGCGCAACTCGACGACCCGCGGCCCGGAGACGTGCTCGTGACCCCCGCCACCGGCGCCTACGGCCACGCCATGGCGAACAACTACAACGCGCTGCTGCGCCCGCCGGTGATCTTCTGCAAGGACGGCGACGCGCGCGTGGTGGTGCGCCGCGAGACCTACGACGATCTGACCCGCCGTGACGCCTGACCCATTCCGGATCGGCCTGCTCGGCCACGGCACGGTCGGCTCCGCCTTCGCCAAGCTGCTCGAGGAGCGCGCCGGCGCCATCGAGGCCGAGGTCGGTCTGCGCCCCGAGCTGTCCGGCGTGCTCACGCGCAGTCAGGGCGACTTCGGCGACCTGCTCGAGCGCAGCGACCTGATCGTGGAGCTGATGGGCGGGCTGGAGCCCGCGCGCGACTACGTGCTGCGGGCGCTCGAGGGCGGCCGCCACGTGGTGACCGCCAACAAGCAGCTGCTCTCCCAGCACGGGGAGGAGGTCTTCGACGCGGCGCGGCGCGGCGGCGTGCAGCTGCGCTTCGAGGGCGCCGTGGCCGGGGTGGTGCCCGCGATCCGGGTGATGGCGGAGACGCTGGCAGCCGCCCACATCGAACGCGTGCACGGGATCGTCAACGGCACGACCAACTACATCCTCACGCAGATGGCCGCCACCGGCGCTTCCTACGACGATGCGCTGCGCGAGGCCCAGGAGATGGGCTACGCGGAGGCCGATCCGACCGAGGACGTGACCGGCAAGGACGCCGCGGCCAAGATGGCGATCCTCGCCCGCCTCGCCTTCGGCGCGGTCGTGCGGCTCGATCAGGTGAGCTACGAGGGCATCGAGCGGATCACCGCCGACGACATCGCCTACGCCGGCGAGCTGGGCCTGTCGCTGAAGCTGATCGGCTCCGCGGAGCGGATCAACGGAGGCGTGGCAGTGCACGTGCATCCGGCATTCCTCTACGCCGACCACCCGCTGGCGAGCGTGAACGGCGCCTTCAACGCGGTCACGATCGAATCGCCGGCGATCACCGAGATCACGCTGAGCGGACCGGGCGCGGGCGGCATCCAGACCGCGAGCGCGGTGCTGGGCGACGTGGTTTCGGCGATGATCCCGCCGCCGTCGCTGCCGCCGCCGGCCGTGGAGCTGCCGATCGTCACCGACGTCGAGTTCTCCTTCTACCTGCACCTCGAGGTGGCCGACCGGCCCGGGGTGCTGGCCCAGGTGGCCGAGATCCTGGGGATGCAGGCGGTGTCGATCAGGTCGGTGGTGCAGAAGGGCCTGGGCGAGGAGGCGCGGCTGGTCATGGTCATGCACCCGGTGCTGGAGTCGAAGTTCCGCGCCGCCGTGGACCTGCTCTCGCGGCTCGACTTCGTGCGCGAGCCGCCGCGCGTGATCCGCGTGATCGAGGAAACCTTCTGAGTCTCTGGCGCTACCACGACCGGCTGCCGGCCGACCCGCTGGTGACGATGGGCGAGGGGGACACCCCGCTCGTGCCCGCGCCGAGGCTGTCGGAGCTGACCGGGGCGGACGTGTGGCTCAAGCTCGAGGGCGCCAACCCGACCGGCTCGTTCAAGGACCGGGGCATGACCGTGGCGGTGAGCGCCGCGATCGCCGAGGGGGCCGAGGCGATCATCTGCGCCTCCACCGGCAACACCGCCGCCAGCGCCGCCGCCTACGCCGCCCGGGCCGGGCTGCGCGGGGCCGTGATCGTGCCCGAGGGCAAGATCGCCACCGGCAAGCTGGCGCAGGCGCTGATGCATGGAGCTCGGGTGATCGCGCTGCGCGGCAACTTCGACGAGGCGCTCGCGCTGGTGCGCGAGCTGGCGAAGCGACATCCGATCGCGCTGGTCAACTCGGTCAACGACTTCCGCATCGAAGGGCAGAAGACGGGCGCGTTCGAGGTCTGCGACGAGTTCGGCGAGGCGCCCGACGTGCTCTGCATCCCGGTTGGGAACGCCGGCAACGTGACGTCCTGGTGGAAGGGATTCCAGGAGTACGGGGAGGCGCCCCGGATGCACGGCTACCAGGCCGAGGGCGCCGCGCCGCTGGTGCACGGGGCGCCGGTGGAGAACCCGGAGACGGTGGCCTCGGCCATCCGGATCGGCAACCCGGCGCGCTGGGAGGACGCGATGAACGCGTTCACCTCCTCGCGTGGCGAGGTGCGGGCGGTGTCGGACGCCGAGATCCTGGACGCCTACTCGCTGCTGGGCGCGCGCGAGGGCGTGTTCTGCGAGCCGGCATCGGCTGCCTCGGTGGCCGGGCTGCTCAAGTACGGCGCGGAGGGCCGCGTGGTGTGCGTGCTGACCGGCCACGGGTTGAAGGACCCGCAGACGGCGATGAACCGGGCCGCCTCGGTGGTCCCGTGCGAGCCCGACATCGAGAGCGTCGAGGAGGCCGTGCTCGGGTGAACCGGCACAGGGTCGTTCGCGTGCCGGCGTCGTCGGCGAACCTCGGCCCCGGCTACGACGTGCTGGCGGCGGCGCTCGGCATCGAGCTCGAGCTGGAGGTGGAGGAGACGGGTGAGTTCTCCGTCTCTTCAGACATTCCGGGCATCCCGCTCGACCGTTCGAATCTGTGCGTGCGGGCCTTCGAGCGCCTGCACTCCGCCGACGGCGTGCGCTTCTCGATCCGCTCGGCGATTCCGCCGGCCGCGGGGCTCGGGTCGAGCGCCGCCGCCATCGTGGCGGGGCTGTGCGCCGCGGACCACATGTACGAGCTGGACGCGCCGCTGTTCGACCTGGCCGCCGAGCTGGAGGGGCATCCCGACAACGTCGCGGCGGCGCTGCTGGGCGGGTTTGCGATCTGCGTCGACGGCGAGCAACCGGTGCGCTTCGAGCCGCCGGCGGGGCTGGAGGGCGTTCTGGCGATCCCTGACTTCGAGGTGGAAACTGCGGCGGCCAGGGCGGCGCTGCCCGAAACCGTGCCGCTCGCTGACGCCGCGTACAACGTGGGGCATGCCTCGTTGCTCGTCCTCGGGCTGGCCCACGGCGACTTCTCGCTGATCGGGCGGGGCCTGCGCGACGCGCTGCACCAGCCGCGCCGCCGGGAGCTGTATCCGAGGTCGATGGAGCTGGTGGAGCGGGCGGAGCAGCTGGGCGCGGTGGGGGCGACGATCTCCGGCGCGGGGCCGACCGTGCTGTTCTGGTGCCACTGGGAGCAGACCGGGCCGCTGGTGGAGCGGCTGCGCGGCGAGGCACCGGAGTGCGAGGTGCGGCGGGTGACGTTCGCGCCGGGCGGGGCGGACGTGAATGCCCTCTGAGGTCGAGGCCGCCGGTGGCGTGGTCATGCGCGACGGCCGGGTGGCGCTCGTGCATCGGCCTCGCTACGACGATTGGACGCTGCCCAAGGGCAAGCTGGATCCGGGTGAGTCGTACGAGCAGGCCGCGCTGCGGGAGGTCCGCGAGGAAACGGGGCTGCGCGCGCGGCTGGTGCGGGAATTGCCCTCGACCGACTACTCGGTGCGGGGACGGCCGAAGGTCGTGCGCTACTGGCTGATGGACGTGGAGTCCGATCCCGGCTTCGAGCCGAATTCCGAGGTCGACGAGGTGCGTTGGCTTTCTCCCCGCGACGCCGCTGCGCTCTTGACGTACGACCGCGACAAAGAGGTGCTCGAAGCGGCCGTTCGTTAGCTCGGAGCGCCGTGCCGGCCGGGCCTCCCGGGGGTGGGCCCCCGTTCGGGGGTCATGTCTGACGTTCGGGGCCCACCCCCCGGTTCGGGCCGGCCTTCATTGCTGTCGTTGGCGGAGCTGTCGCCGCCGCGACGTCAGCGCCAGTCGGCTACGCCGGCGCCTGCTCCGGCCGCCGCTCCGCCCACGGCCGGGCCGCCTCGAGCTGGGCGGCCAGGGCCAGCAGCTGGCCCTCGCCCGCCGGCTTCCCGGCCAGCTGGACGGCGAGCGGCAGGCCGTCCTCGCCGTGGAAGAGTGGCAGCGAGATCGCCGGTTGGCCGGTCACGTTGAAGACGGCCGTGTACGGCGTGAACTGGCCGGAGCGGCGGAAGTCCTCCCAGGGCTCGTCGCTGCAGGAGTCGATCTCGCCGATGCGCACCGGGCGCTGGGCGAGGGCCGGGGTGAGCACCACGTCGTACTCGTCCCAGAGCGCCACGATCGCGCGCGAGTACGCCCCGAGCTGGGTGCGGGCGAGCAGGTAGTCGAGTGCGGTGCGCTGGCGGATGCCCTCCCAGATCGTCCAGGAGAGCGGCTCGACCAGGTCCTCGGCCGGCTCGCGGCCGGTCACCTGAGCCCCGAAGAACAGGCCCATCGCGATCGGGGTCCCGAACACGAGCGTGAAGACCTGCAGCAGGTCCTGGCCGGCCCACGGGGCCTCCACCTGCTCCACCTCGTGGCCGAGCGACTGGAGCAACTCGGCGGCGTCGTTGACGGCGCGCTCGCAGGCGGGGTCCAGCGGCGCGGGAATCGCGGCCGTGGTGGTCACGCCGATCCGAAGCCCGCCCGGCTCGCGCGCGGCGGCCGCGGCGAACGACTCCTCGGGCGGCGGCGCCCAGGTGGCGTCGCCGGGCTCGTAGCCGGCCAGCACGTCCAGCAGCGCCGCGGTGTCCGCGACCGTGCGCGTGAGCACGCCGTCCTGGACGAGGAAGTCGTCGCCCTGCTCGGGGCCGCGCGACACCCGGCCCCGACTCGGCTTCAGCCCGACCAGCCCGCAGCAGGCGGCCGGGATCCGGATCGAGCCGCCGCCGTCGCTGCCGTGGGCGAGCGGCACCATTCCCGAGGCCACGGCGGCCGCCGCGCCACCGGAGGAGCCGCCCGGGGTGCGTTCGGTGTCCCAGGGGTTGCGCGTGGGCCCGAAGCGGCGCGGCTCGGTGACGGGCAGGATCCCGAACTCGGGCAGGTTGGTCTTGCCGACGAGGACGAAGCCGGCATCCCGCAGCCGGCGCACCACGAAGGCGTCGTGTCCGGGGACGAAGTCGCCGAACACGTCCGAGCCGAGCGTGTACGGCATGCCCGCGACCGCCGCGGTGTCCTTGACGGCGATCGGGACGCCCGCGAAGGGACGCTCGTCACCGGCCTCGACGGCCTCGGCGGCGGCGATGGCGCCATCGGGGTCCGTGTATACGAAGGCGTTGAGGTCCGGCTGCAGCGCCTCGATCCGCTCGAGACTGGCCTCGACGAGCTCCCGGGAGCTCACGTCCCCGCCCCGAACGAGGGCGGCGAGCTCGCCGGCCGGCCGAAATAGCAGCTCAGCGTCCATGGAGGCGCGAGCCTAACGCAGCGCCGCCCCACCCCGAACGGGGGCGAACTCCACGGGGTCTGGCGCCTTATGGGTCGAGATGAACCCAAATAGCGACAGACCCGGAGTGGAGGAGGCGGTGGCGGCGCTTGCGGGGAGGCAGTACGGCCTCGTTACCCGGGGGCAGTTGCGGGTCGTTGGCGTTGGAGACACGGGAATTCGGGAGCGGCTGCGGACCAAGCGCCTGCATCGCCTCCATCGCGGGGTCTATGCGGTCGGCCATTCCGTGCTGCCCTCCAAGGCACACTGGATGGCGGCTGTGCTTGCGTGCGGGGACGGCGCGGTGCTCTCGCACGTCGCGGCGGCGGCGCATCATCAGATCAGGCGCAGCGCCGCGTCGATGATCGACGTAACCGTGCCTGGGGCGAACGGACGGCAAAAGCGCAAGGGCATTCGCATCCATCGCTCCGGCCGCCTGGGCAGCCAAGACGTCACGGTCCACGAGGGCATCCCGGTCACGACCGTCGCCCGGACGCTGCTGGACCTCGCCGACGTGCTCGACGGACAGGCACTCAAGAGGACCATCGACGAGGCGGAGTACCTACGCGTCTTCGACCTAGCCGCCCTCATTGCCGCAGTTCAAAACAACCCGGGCCGCCGTGGCGCCAAGCTCATGGCGGCGGCCGAGGGCCCGCCCGAGCTGACCAAGAGCGCCCTAGAGGAGCGCTTCCTCGCGCTGATCGAGCGCCGCGGCCTGCCGCGGCCACGGGTGGGCGTCCACATCGACGGCTACGAGGTGGACTTCATCTGGCCCGAAGCGAATCTGATCGTCGAGCTGGACGGCTTCGCCGCCCACGGGACCCGCACCCGCTTCGAGAGCGATCGCGTCCGTGACCGCCGCCTTGCGCGGAAAGGCCTGCAAACGATGAGGTTCACCGCGAACGCGCTCGGCTACGACGAGGACGCGATCGCCGAGGAGCTGACCGAGGCGGTCAGCCGCTCCCGTGCCTCCTCGAACCCGTCCAGTCGCGAGAGCACCTCGCCGGCCAATGCCAGGTAGTCCGTACCGAGATCGGGGGCGTAGTCGAGGATCGACACCCCGCGCTCCGCCGACTCCGCGTAGCGCACGCTGCGCCGGATCACCGTGTCGAACACCTTCTGGCCGAAGCGCTCGTGCAGCGACTTCAGCGCCTCCCGTGAGTGCACCAGGCGCATGTCGGCGATGTTCAGCACCACGCCGAGCCAATCCAGATCCGGGTGGAGTGACTCGCGAGCCAGCTCGACCACCTCCAGCGCCTGCTCCACGCCCTGGAGCGAGAAATACTCCGCCTCGCTCGTGATCAGCGCGTGATCGGCCGCCACCAGCGCGTTCACGGTCAGCAGCCCCAGCGACGGCGGGCAGTCCACGAGCACCAGGTCGTAGCCGCGCTTGATGTCGCGCAGCCCGCGCTTCAGCGTCAGCTCCCGCCCCATCTTGCCGCCCAGCACCAGCTCGGCCTCGGCCAGCCCGAGGTTGGCGGGCAAAATGTCCGCGAACACCGCGTCGGCCGCCCGGGCCTGGCCGGCGAGCAGGTCGGCCACGGTGGGCGAGGCGTCCGGCGGCACGTCGAAGTAGTCGGACAGGTTGCCCTGGGGGTCCAGGTCTACGCAGAGCACTTCGAGGCCGCTGCGGCGGTACGCGTCCGCCAGCGTGCGCACGGTAGTCGTCTTCCCCGTGCCGCCCTTCTGCGAGAGGACAGTGATCGTCAGGGCCACGCTCGGTCCAGCCTACTGCGTGGGTAAAGAGACGTATCATTTGGGCTCGCACCCGTCGCGCGCCCGCTCGAAGAAGGCGCGGAACCCGAGGAACAACAGATGGCACCCCCCCACGGCCGGGCCGGTCACGGCCTGTACGACCCGACCTACGAGCACGATGCTTGCGGTGTCGCCTTTGTGGCGCGCCTTGGCGCTCCCGCCTCTCATGAGGTGATTTCGCGCGCGCTCTGGGCGCTCGAGCACCTCGAGCACCGCGGGGCGGAGGGAGCGGACGCCGACACCGGCGACGGTGCCGGCATCCTGGTCCAGCTTCCCGACGAGTTGCTGCGCGCGGAGGCGGCCTTCGAGCTGCCCCAGCAGGGCCGCTACGGGGTCGGCGTCTGCTTTTTGCCCAGCGACGAGTTCGCCCGCGAGCACGCCGAGCGCCTGATCGCCGAAACCGTGGAGGCGGAGGGCCAGATCGTCCTCGGCTGGCGCGACGTGCCGGTGGATCCGGAGCACTGCGGAACGACGGCGCGCGCGGTCGCCCCCTGTATCCGCCAGTTGTTCGTCGGCGCAAACAGCGGCATCGAGGACCAGGACGCCCTGGAGCGCCGCCTCTACGTGATCCGCCGCGTGATCGAGCGTGCCGAGCTGCCCGGCCTCGCGATCGCGGGCTTGTCCAGCAGAACCGTGGTCTACAAGGGGATGCTCACCGCCCCGCAGCTGTCCCAGTACTTCCCTGACCTAAAAGACGAGCGGCTCGTCTCGCGCCTGGCCCTCGTCCACTCGCGCTTCTCGACGAACACCTTCCCCAGTTGGGAGCTCGCCCACCCGTACCGGATGCTCGCCCACAACGGCGAGATCAACACCCTGCGGGGGAACCGCAACTGGCACCGCGCGCGCGAGCTGACGCTCGCCTCGCCGCTGTTCGGCGACGACATCGACAAGATCCGCGGCCTGCTGCGCGACGACATCTCCGACTCGGCCTCGCTCGACGGGCTGATGGAGCTGCTCGTGCTGGGCGGCCGCTCGCCCGCGCACGCGATCTCGATGCTGATCCCCGAGGCCTACCAGGGCCGCCGCGAGCTCAAGCAGGAGGTGCGCGACTTCTACGCCTACCACTCCTCGCTGATCGAGCCGTGGGACGGTCCGGCGGCTGTCGCCTTCACCGACGGCCGCGTGATCGGCGCCACCCTGGACCGCAACGGGCTGCGCCCGGGCCGATGGGTCGTGACCCGCGACGGCTGGGTCGTGCTGGCCTCGGAAACCGGAGTACTGAAGGCGAGCGAGGACCAGATCGTCGCCAAGGGCCGCCTGCGGCCCGGCAAGGTGTTCCTCGTCGATCTCGAGCGCGACCGGATCGTCCCCGACGACGAGGTCAAGGCCGACCTGGCCCGCCGGCACCCCTACGGCGAGTGGCTGCACGACCGGGTCGTGCACATCGGGGACCTGCCCGAGAAGAGCCCGCGCGTGCCGCGGGTGGAGCCGCTGCGCGCCAAGCAGCTCTCGTTCGGCTGGACCGAGGAGGACCTCAAGGTGATCCTCGCGCCGATGGCGCGCGACGCCGCGGAGCCGACCGGCTCGATGGGCAACGACGTGGCGTTGGCCAGCCTGTCCGATCGGCTGCCGCCCCTGTTCTCCTACTTCAAGCAGCTGTTCGCGCAGGTCACCAACCCGGCGATCGACCCGATCCGCGAGTCCGTGGTCATGAGCCTGACCGCCTGCATCGGCCCCGAGATCAACCTGCTCGGCGAGACGCCCGACCACTGCCACCAGCTCGTGATGGAGCAGCCGATCCTGCGCAACTCCGAGCTGGAGAAGCTGCGCCAGGTCGACCACAGCGTCTTCGAGGCGCGCACGATCGACATCACGTGGCCGGTCGAGGCGGGCGAGGCGGGCATGGAGCGGCGCATCGAGGAGATCTCCCGCGAGGCGTCGGAGCTGGTCGCGCGCGGAGTGAACATCATCGTCCTCTCCGACCGCAACCTCGGCCGCGAGCGCGCCGCCATCCCGTCGCTGCTGGCAGTTGGCGCGGTGCACCACCACCTGGTTCGCGAGGGCACCCGGCTCCAGATCGGGCTGGTCGTCGAAACCGGCGAGGCGCGCGAGATCCACCACCTGGCCACGCTGATCGGCTTCGGGGCATCGGCGGTCAACCCCTACTTGATGTTCGAGTCGCTCTACGCGCTCCACCGTGACGGCCGCCTGCCGGACGAGATGACGCCCGAGGAGGCGGAGCAGCGGGTGATCAAGGCGATCGGCAAGGGCCTGCTCAAGATCCTTTCCAAGATGGGCATCTCGACACTGCGTTCCTACACCGGGTCGCAGATCTTCGAGGCCGTCGGCATCAAGAGGGAGGTAGTCGACCGCCACTTCACGGGCACGCCGTCGCGCGTGGAGGGCATCGGCCTGAAGGAGATCGCCGACGAGGCGCTCGGGCGCCACGCGCGCGCCTACCCGGCCGCGATCTCCGAGCTGTTGCCCGCGGGCGGCATCTACGCCTGGCGCCGCCGCGGCGAGTACCACGGCTGGAACCCGGAGACGATTGCCACGCTCCAGCACGCCGCTCGCAACGGCGACGGGGCGGAGGCGTACGAGCGCTTCGCGACCTACGTGAACGACGTGGCCGTGCGCAACACCGCGCTGCGCGGGCTGCTCCGCT
Organism: Thermoleophilaceae bacterium; assembly: GCA_034664125.1. GTDB lineage: Bacteria > Actinomycetota > Thermoleophilia > Solirubrobacterales > Thermoleophilaceae > JACVRW01. The sequence goes on from JAXDIG010000023.1 coordinate 68,788, forward strand.
TCCGCGACGACGTCGAGCCGGTGCCGCTGGACGAGGTCGAGTCGGCCAGCGAGGTCGTCAAGCGCTTCAAGTCCGGCGGGATGTCGCTCGGCGCCCTCTCGCCCGAGGCCCACGAGACGCTCGCGGTCGGCATGAACCGGCTCGGCGGCAAGTCGAACACGGGCGAGGGCGGCGAGGACTCGGCCCGCTTCGGCGACGAGCGCCGCTCGTCGATCAAGCAGGTCGCCTCCGGCCGCTTCGGCGTGAACGTGTACTACCTCGTCAACGCCGACGAGCTGGAGATCAAAGTCGCCCAGGGCGCCAAGCCGGGCGAGGGCGGGCAGCTGCCGGGCCACAAGGTCGACCGCTACATCGCCGGGCTGCGCCACTCGACGCCGGGCGTGACGCTGATCTCGCCACCCCCGCACCACGACATCTACTCGATCGAGGACCTCAAGCAGCTGATCTACGACCTGCGCTGCGCGAACCCGCGCGCGCGGGTGTCGGTGAAGCTCGTGTCCGAGGTGGGCGTGGGCACGGTGGCGGCCGGAGTGGCCAAGGCCAACGCCGACCACGTCGTGATCGCCGGCCACGACGGCGGCACCGGAGCGTCGCCGCAGGCCTCGATCCATCACGCCGGCATCCCGTGGGAGATCGGCCTGGCCGAAACCCAGCAGACGCTGCTGCGCAACGACCTGCGCTCCCGCATCCTGGTCGAGGTCGACGGCCAGATGCGCACGGGCCGGGACGTGGCCATCGGGGCGATCCTGGGCGCCGACGAGTTCGGCTTCTCGACCGCCCCCCTGATCGCTCTCGGCTGCGTGATGATGCGCGTCTGCCATCTCAACACGTGCCCCGTGGGCGTCGCGACCCAGGATCCCGAGTTGCGGCGGCGGTTCGAGGGGCAGCCCGAGCACGTCGTGAACTATCTGTTCATGGTGGCCGAGGAGGCGCGCCGCCTCATGGCGCAGCTCGGCGTGCGCTCGATCGCGGAGCTGATCGGCCGCACCGACCTGCTGGTGCCCGACGAGGCGGTGGACCACTGGAAGGGCCGTGGAATCGACCTGCGGCCGCTGCTCGAGGTGCCGGCCGAGGTGCCGCAGGACGCGCCGCGTCACTGCGTGCGCCGCCCCGAACCTGTGCTTTACGACTCGATCGACGTGGACCTGCTGCAGCGCTCGCGGCCGGCCATCGAGGACGGCGAGCACGTGCTCCTGCGGCGCCGCATCGAGAACAAGAACCGCGCCGTGGGCGGGCTGCTGTCCGGCGAGATCGCCCGCCGGCACGGCGAGGATGGGCTGTCCGACGGCTCGATCGAGGTGCAGCTGCAGGGCTCCGCCGGCCAGAGCTTCGGCGCGTGGCTGGCGGCGGGCGTGACGCTCGAGCTGGAGGGCGACGCCAACGACTACACCGGCAAGGGCATGTCCGGCGGCACGCTGGTCGTGCGGCCGGCCCCGGAGGCGACCTTCCGGGCCGAGGACAACGCGATCGTCGGCAACACGGTCCTGTACGGGGCCACTTCCGGAAAGGCCTTCTTCCGCGGCCTCGCCGGCGAGCGCTTCGCGGTGCGCAACTCGGGCGCGATCGCCGTCGTCGAGGGCATCGGCGACCACGGCTGCGAGTACATGACCGGCGGGCGAGTCGTCGTGCTCGGCCCGACCGGCCTCAACTTCGCGGCGGGCATGAGCGGCGGGGTCGCCTACGTGCTCGACGTGGACGGCGGCTTCCGCTCGCGCTGCAACAGCGAGCTGGTCGGCTTCGACGAGATCACGCCGGACGACGCGCTCGAGCTGCGCGGGTGGATCGAGGAGCACCAGCAGCGCACCGGCTCGCCGATGGCGGAGCGCATCCTTGATTGCTGGGACGCGGAGCTGGCCCGCTTCGTCAAGGTGATGCCGCACGACTACAAGCGGGCCCTGCTGGAGCTGACCAGGGAAGAAGTGGCTGCCTGATGGGCGATCCGCGCGGCTTCCTGCGCCTGGAACGGGTCGGCTTCCAGAAGCGTGACCCGCGCGAGCGCGTGCGCGACTACCGCCAGTACTTCTCGCTTCCGGAGGACCGCGTCCTGCGCGAGCAGGGCGGGCGCTGCATGGACTGCGGCGTGCCGTTCTGCCAGGAGGGCTGCCCGCTCGGCAACAAGATCCCCGACTGGAACGACCTGGTCTACGGCGACCGCTGGCAGGAGGCGCTCACCCACCTGCACGCCACGAACAACTTCCCGGAGTTCACCGGGCTGATCTGCCCGGCGCCGTGCGAGTCGGCCTGCGTGCTGGACATCAACGACGACCCGGTGACGATCGAGCAGATCGAGCTCGCGATCGTCACGCGCGGCTACGACGAGGGCTGGATCGTGGCCGACCCGCCCAGCGCGCGCAGTGGGCGCAGCGTCGGCGTGGTCGGCTCCGGGCCCGCCGGGCTGGCGGTCGCCGCGGAGCTGAACCGCCACGGGCACTCCGTGACCGTCTACGAGCGCGACGAGGGGCCCGGCGGGCTGCTGCGCTTCGGCGTGCCCGACGCCAAGCTCGAGAAGTGGATCATCGACCGCCGCGTGGCCCTGCTCGACGATGAGGGGATCGCGTTCCGGTACGGGGTCGACGTGGGCCGCGACGTGTCCGCGTCCGAGCTGCGCGAGCGCCACGACGCGGTGGTGATGGCGATCGGCTCGCGCGTGCACCGCGACCTGCCGGTGCCCGGCCGCGACCTGGAAGGTGTGCACTTCGCGATGGAGTACCTCTACCAGCGCAACCGCTTCGTCGCGCGCCAGGAGGGCCGCCCGGCCCCGGAGCCTGCGCCGGAGCAGCGGATCAGCGCGGCCGGCCGGCGCGTGGTGGTGGTGGGCGGCGGCGACACCGGCATGGACTGCATCTCGAACGCGCTGCGCGAAGGGGCGTCGGACGTGCTGCTGCTGGACGTGTACCCGCCGCTGCCCGGCGAGGGCCGGCCCGAGGGCACGCCCTGGCCGCTGCCGCCCAAGCGCACGCCCTCGACGTACGCGCTCGACGAGGGCGGGGAGCGCCGCTTCGGCACGCAGATCACGGCGATCGCCGGCGAGGACGGCCGCGTCAGGGCCGTCGAGGGCCGGCGCGTCGAGGGCACCTCGTCGCGCGACCTGCACGCGGTCCCGGGCAGCGAGTTCACCGAGCCGGCCGACCTCGTGCTGATCGCGATCGGCTTCAGCCATCCGGAGCACGAGGGCGCCGTGGAGCAGCTGGCCGTGGACCTCGATGCCCGCGGCAACCTCAAGGCGCCGGTCTACGCGACCAGCGAGGCGGGGGTGTTCGCGTGCGGCGACGCGCGGGTGGGCCAGTCGCTCGTGGTCACCGCGATAGCGGAAGGGCGCCGCTGCGCCCGCGTGGTCGACCGCTTCCTGGGCGGCCCGGGCGAGACGCGCAACGTACCCGCCTCGTCGCTCTTCGCGTTCGAGGACGGCGACCCGCACTCGCTGCGCCACCAGGCCGAGACCGCCCGCACGGTCACCGTGGGCGACGCCTTCTGGTCGGGCCCGCGAGAGGAGGGCTAGGCGTGGGGACGATCCCGCTGGTGGACGTCGAGCGGGACCACATCCGCGGAGCTCCGGGGGGCCGTGTCACCCTGGTCGAGTACGGCGACTTCCAGTGCCCGTACTGCGGGGACGCCTACCCGGTCGTGCTGGAGCTGCTGGAGCGCTTCGACTGGCTGCGCTTCGTGTTCCGGCACATGCCGCTCGCCGACCTGCACCCGCGCGCCCCGGCCGCCGCCGAGGCCGCCGAGGCCGCGGCGACGCAGGGCGCCTTCTGGGAGATGCACGACCGCCTCTTCGAGAACCAGCACGCGCTGAGCGACGAGGAGCTGCGCGAGCACGCCGCGGCGCTGGCGCTCGACGTCGAGCGGTTCGACCGCGAGCTGCGCGACGGCGTCCACACCCCGCGTGTGGAGGAGGACCTGCGCAGCGGCGCCCTGAGCGGCATCCCGAGCACACCGCGGTTCTTCGTCAACGGTGCGATGCACCTCGGCTCGCCCACCGAGCCGGATCTGCGGCGGGTGATCGAAGAGGAGTACTGATGAGGCCGCCCTGGACCGTCGAGGAGCACGACGCCTGCGCGCTGTACGGCTGGATCGCGAAGGACGGCCGGCCGGCGCACGGATCGATCGCCACCGGGCTCGCCGCGCTCGAGCGGATGCTTCACCGGGCCGGGAACGTCGACGGCGAGGGCGACGGCTGTGGCCTGCTGATCGACATCCCGCGCGAGCTCTGGGCCGAGGAGGTGCGCGCCGGCGGCCACGGCCCCGACCTCGCGCTCGACCCCGCCTTCGCCGTGGCGCACGTGCTGATCCCGCGGACGGCCGGCGCGGTCAAGGAGCGCGCGCGAGAGCTGATGAGCCGCATCGGGCTGCGCGTGCTCGCGGAGCGCAACGACGTGGTGGACAGCACGGCACTGGGCCCGCAGGCGCGCGAGGAGGAGCCACTCTTCTGGCAGGTCGCCGGGCTGATCGGCGACCCGGCGCGCTGCTTCGAGCTGACCGTCCTGCTCGAGCGGAGCCTCGACGTGCACGTTGCGTCGTGCTCGACCGACTCGGTCGTCTACAAGGTGCTCGGCACGCCGATGGTGCTGGGCGGGTACTTCCCCGACCTGCGCGACGCGCGCACGACCACGGCTGTCGTGCTCGGCCACAACCGCTACTCCACGAACACCTGGCCGAACTTCCGGCGCGTCCAACCGTTCGGGGTGCTCGGGCACAACGGCGAGATCAACACGGTCGGCCGGCTGCGCCAGGAGGCCCGCATGCTCGGGGTGCCGCTCGCGTCCGACGGCTCGGACTCGCAGGACCTGAGCCGCACCGTCGAGGCGCTCATCCACCGCGAGCGGCTCAGCCTCCCAGAGGCGCTGGAGCTGGTGCTGCCGCCGATCGTCAACGAGATAAAGGGCATGCCCGAGGACCTGCGCGGCTTCTACATGTACCTGCGCCAGACGTTCGGCCCGATGGCGCAGGGCCCGGTCGCCCTGGTTTCCCGCCACGGCTCGGAGTGCGTCTTCTCGGTCGACGCGCTCGGCCTGCGCCCGCTCTGGCAGCTCGAAACCGCCGGGGCGCACGTGTTCTCGAGCGAGCCGGGCGTGGTGGCCACCGAGGAGATCGTGGCCGAGCCCAAGCCGCTCGCGCCGGGGGAGAAGACCCTGGTTCGCCTCGAACGCGGGCGCGCCGAGCTGGTCGGGCACACCGACCTCCAGCGGCTCTGCCTGCGCCGGTGGGTGGCGCGCGCCGGGACCCCGGCGGCCTTCGCCGAGGCGATCCCTCCAGGAGGCCCGCTGGAGGGTCAGGACGTGCCGGGCTACACCAGCGCCGGCCCGTCTGAGCCCGTCAAGGTGGAGGACCGCGTGCTGGGCGGCTTCGGCTGGCAGCGCGAGGACATGAAGCTCGTCCAGCAGATGGCCGCCACCGGCGCCGAGCCGATCGGCTCGCTCGGGTACGACGGGCCGCTCGCCTGCCTCTCGCCCGAGCGCCAGAACCTGGCCGACTTCTTCAAGGAGTCCGTGGCGGTGGTGACCAACCCCGCGATCGACCGCGAGCGCGAGATCGAGCACTTCTCGTGCCGCGCCGTGTTCGGATCGCGGCCGCCGCTCGATCGGGTGCCGGGGGAGCGGACCACGATCGAGACGGCCTTCCCGGTGATCCTCGGTGGCCACGACGGGCTGGCGCCGCTCGGCGACTCGGTGTATCGCGCGGTCGCCCGCGAGCACAAGACCTACCTGCTCGAGGATCTCTGGGAGGAGTTCCGCGGCCGCGCGCACGTGATCGACGTCTCCTGCCTCGAGTCGGAGAGCACCCACGGTGCGATCGAGCGCCTCAAGCAGGAGGCCACCGCGGGAGTGAGGGGCGGCGGGGAGCTGGTCGTGCTGTCCGACCGCACGGTCTACGAGGGCGACCGCCGCTACCTCGACCCGCACCTGGCGCTCGCCGCCGTCGACCTCGCGCTGCGCGAGCACCTGGTGGAGCCGGGCGAGGTGAACCTGCGCCGCCGCTGCGCGATCGTGCTGCGCTCCGCGGCGCTGCGCAACGTGCACGACACGATGCTGGCGCTCGGCCTGGGAGCCGACGGCGTGTGCCCCTACACGATGGTCGAGGTCGGGCTGATGGACGACTACCGCACCGACATCTCGAACCTGTGCGCGGCCCTGCGCAAGGGGATCGAGAAGGTGATCTCCACGATCGGCATCCACGAGTTGCGCGGCTACGCGCGGCTGTTCTCGTGCATCGGCCTCAAACCGGAGCTGACGGCCATCTTCGACACGCCGTCCTACTTCGGCTCGGAGCGCGGTGGCACCGGCTTCACCGAGCTCGACCGCGACGGCGACGAGCGCCGCCGCATCCTCGCGGGGGCCGCGGAGGCCAAGCCGGGCAAGACGTTCCGCTTCTACCCGAAGGTCTACAAGGCGGCGGTCGCGGCGTCGAACGGGTCCGGTTCGTACGAGGACTACTCGCTGCGCGTGCGCCAGCTGGAGGCACAGCAGCCGGTGTCATTGCGGCACCTGCTGGAGGTGCGCCCGAGCGGCCCCGCGGTGCCCAGCGCGACCGCCGACGTGGGCCTGCACTCGTACCCGATCGTCATCTCCTCGATGAGCTTCGGCTCGCAGGGCGAGGTGGCCTACCGGTCGTACGCGGAGGCGGCCAAGCGGATCAACATCGTGGCGATGAACGGGGAGGGCGGCGAGATCCAGGACCTGTATGGCCGCTACCCGCTCTGGCGCGGCCAGCAGGTGGCCTCGGGCCGCTTCGGGGTGACGGCCGAGATGATCAACTCGTCCTACCTGGTCGAGATAAAGATCGGCCAGGGCGCGAAGCCCGGCGAGGGCGGCCACCTGCCGGCGCGCAAGGTGACGGCAAAGGTGGCGCAGGCGCGCAACGCGACAGCGGGCACCGATCTGATCTCGCCCTCGAACAACCATGACCTGTACTCGATCGAGGACCTGGCCGAGCTGATCGACGAGCTCAAGACCGCCAACCCCGACCTGCGCGTGTCGGTGAAGGTGCCGGTGGTGCCGAACATCGGCACGATCGGCGTGGGCATCGTCAAGGCGGGAGCGGACATCGTCACGCTGTCCGGCTTCGAGGGCGGCACCGGCGCGGCGCGCTCGCACGCGCTGCGGCACGTCGGACTGCCATCGGACATCGGCACGCGCGCGGTGCATCTGGCGCTGATGGAGGCGGGATTGCGCAACCGCGTCGAGATCTGGGCCGACGGCGGCTACCGCCACGGCCACGACATCGTGAAGCTGCTCTGCCTGGGCGCCAACCGCGTCGGCTTCGGGACCCTGGCGATGGTGTCGCTCGGCTGCACGATCTGCCGCGGCTGCCAGCTCGACACGTGCCACGTCGGCATCGCCACTCAGATCGAGTCCGAGGAGGAGGCGCAGCTCAAGGGGCTCAAGAAGTTCACGCCGCAGCTGTACGAGTCGGCGGTGGAGAACTGCGCGCGCTTCTTCGGGGCGATGGGGTCGGAGGTGGAGCAGATGGCCGCGGCGCTCGGAGTCGAGCGCGCCCAGGACCTGGTCGGCCGCTCCGACCTGCTGGCGCAGTCGGCCGCGCAGGAGCGAGTGGACGTGCACGACCTGATCCGCCCGCTGGAGCAGATGCTCGACCTCGAGCCGCTGGATCTGCCCGCACCTCCGGACGAGCGCGAGGCCGCCGGCCTCGTGGCGGCGCGCCCGCTGCGGATGGCGTCTGCCGAGGGGGAGCGCGTACTGGGGACCGCCGGAGCGGGCGCGCTGGCGCGCGAGCGGATCCGCGTGGGGGAGGCGGCGGCGCCTGCCCCGACTCGCTTGACGGCCGTCGCCGGCCAGGGGCTCGCGGCGTTTGGCGTCGAGGGCCTCGACATCACCGTGGAGGGCGGCGCTCAGGACGGCGTGGGCAAGACGATGTACGGCGGCAAGGTTGCGGTGATGAAGGGCGTGAACCGTCTCGGCCGGCGTGTGAACGGCTCCGTGGGCAAGTCATTCGCCTACGGCGCCCAGCGCGGCCGCCTGTTCGTGCAGGGGGACGCCGACTCGCGCTTCTGCATCCGCCTCTCCGGAGCCGACGTGGTGGTCGGCGGGGAGCCGGCCGCCCCTCTCGACGACTCCCTCGGCTGCCTGGCCGATCGCGCCAACCTCAAGGGCTTCGCGTTCGAGTACATGACCGCCGGCCGGGCCGTGGTGCTCGGCGATCCGGGGCCGTGGTTCTGCGCCGGCCAGACCGGCGGGCGCGTGTACCTGCGCGTGAACGCTGAGTGGAACCTCGACCGCGCCGCCCTCGAGCGCCGTCGCGGAAAGGGCGCAAAGGTGGCGCTGGCGTCGCTCGACGCCGCGGGCGCCGCCGACCTGCGCGAGCTGCTCGGCGCCTATGCCGCCGAGCTGCGCGCCACCGGCCAGCAGGGCGAGGCCGACCGCGTGCTGGAGCTGGGCGCGCACCCCGACGCGCACTTCCTCATGTCGGTGCCGGAGCGCGAGCAGACTGATCCGTCCGTGTCGACCGAGTAGGGATAGCGTGCGCTTATGCCGACCGCGTTCGTGACCGGGGGCTCCGGGTTCGTCGGCGGAGCGTTGATCGAGCGCCTGCGCGGGGAGGGGTGGGACGTGAGGGCGCTGGCCCGCTCGGACGCCGCGGCGCAGAAGGTCCGCGAGCGCGGCGCGGCGCCGGTTGCCGGGGATCTCGAGGACCAGCAGCGGCTCCGCGCGGCGGCAGGAGGAGCAGAGGTGGCCTTCCACGCCGCCGCGAAGGTCGAGGACTGGGGCGACGCGGAGGAGTTCGAGCGCCTCAACGTGCGCGGCACCGAGAACGTGATCGCGGCCTGTCGCGAGGCGGGCGTGCGCCGGCTGGTGCACGTGGGGACCGAGGCGGCGCTGATGGCGGGCAGCCCGCTCGTCAACGTCGACGAGGCGGCCCCGCTGCGACCCGACTCGCCGGTGCTCTACCCGTCGACGAAGGCGAAGGCCGAGCAGCGCGTGCGCGACGCGAACGGCGAGGGCCTGGAGACGGTGGTGATCCGGCCGCGCTTCGTGTGGGGCCGGGGCGACACCACCCTGCTGCCGACGCTGGTCGAGCTGGTGCGCTCCGGCCGCTTCCGGTGGGTGGGCGGCGGCGGGCACCTGACCGCCACCACGCACGTGGACAACACGGTCGAGGGCCTCTGGCTGGGGGCGACGAGAGCGCCGGCCGGCGGCGTCTACTTCGTCACCGACGGGGAGCCGGTGGTGTTCCGCGAGTTCATCTCGCTCCTCTTGGAGACGCAGGGCGTCACTCCCCCGACCGGCTCCGTGCCGGCTGGAGTGGCGGGCTTCGCGGCCGGCGCCTCCGAGGGCCTGTGGCGCCTACTGAGGCGCCCCGGTCGCCCCCCGCTGACGCGCCTCTCCGTCTGGGTCTCGTCGCAGGAGTGCACGATCGACATCGGCCGGGCCGAGCGCGAACTGAGCTACCGACCCGTGAAGTCGCGGGAGCAGGGCCTGGCCGAGCTGGCCGTTTAGCTCCCGATCAGCCCGCCAGCGCCGTGCGGTTGGCCACCAGGCTCACGTAGAAGACCCGGAAGCGGCCGATGTCGATCTCGTCGCCGTCCTCCAGCTCGGCCAGCTCGACGCGGTCCCCATTGCGGAAGACTCCGTTGAGGCTGCGGTCGTCGAGGACGCGCGTGCCGTCGGTGTCGCTGTACACGAGCGCGTGACGGCGCGACACGGTGGGGTCGTCGAAGCGGATGTGGGCCGACAGGCTGCGCCCGATGCGGGTCCAGCCATCCTGAAGCGGCACCACGCGCACACGCTCGTCGTCCTCGAAGGCGAGGTAGTCGCCTGGCCTGACGAGCGCGTCGCGCGCGTCCTCGAGCCAATCCGGGGCTGCTTCCAGGTCGTGGTGCGTGGGGGGTGGGTCCGCCTCGCCGAACAGTGAGGCGCGTTTGAAGCGGCGGCCACCGCATTCCGGGCATCCCGGTACCGGGTCACGCTCGCGCAGGGCCACCGCGAAGCCGCACGAGTCGCAGCGGAAGGACCCGGCGCCCGCCAATGTCCCGGCGCTGAACGCTTCCATGAAATAGCTCTCCTCGGGGGTGGGGTAGTGCGCATGGTAACGAGCCCAATTTGTCCTATGGGGCGGTTTGACGGTATTTGCGAGGTTTCCGAGGGGACCTCGCGCATCAGATGGAGGACTAGGCCGGGATGCCGAGAAAGGGCGGGCATGCCCGACCTCGCAGGACTGCTCATGCGCAGCAGCATCGATGCCCTCTCGCCCCCTGGCGACCACTGCCACGACTGCCGCCGGACGCCGCTGGCCGGCGAGCAGGTGCACGAGCTGCGCTCGGGCCGGACGCTCTGCGAGCTGTGCTTCGCCGCTCTGCCCGACGAGAGGCGCCTGGCGGTGCGCTCGTCGCGGGTGCCCGCCGGCGAGCGCCGGCTCGCGGTCGTGCCGAAGGCCGCCTAGCCCGGGCACACGGCCGGCCACCCGCTGGCGCTGTCCCCGGCAAGCCAATCTCCAGCGGGGGTCCGGGGGCGTGAGCCCCCGGCTGTCCTCCCCGGCTGTCCTCCCCGGCTGCCATCCGTAATATGGCGCGCCGTGCGCCAGGTCACCGTTTCCACGATCATCTCTGCTCCGCGGGAGGAGATCTTCGACTTCGTCTGTGACCTGGCCGCCCGTCCCGCTTTCACCGATCACTTCATGCGCGACTACCGGCTGGCGCGCGTGAACCCGGTCGGCGTGGGCGCGGCGTCGCGCTTCCAGCTGCGGGCGCCGTTCGCCAAGGAATACGCCGAGCTGCAGATCACCGAGGTTGATCGGCCGCGCCGGATCGTCGAGGAGATCAGGGTGGGGCGGCGTGGCCGCAGCCGCTCGGTCGCGGTATACGACTTCTCCAGCGAGGGGCACGACGTCACGAGGGTGGAGCTGACCACGTTGAGCGAGCCCGCGACGGTGATCGACCGGATGCGGGAGCTGGGCGCCGCCGGCTGGTTGAGGCGCCAGACCTCCAAGGCGCTCGACCGCCTGCGCGTGATCTTCGAGGAGCCCCCGCGCGGCGAGCTCAAGCGGGTCACGATCGCGGGATTCGAGCCCGAGAAGGCACCCCGCTTCGGCGTCTCGGCCGGCATGGATCCCGCCCGTCGGCCTGTGAGCCCCGCCCGCGCGTCTCGCGGGGAACCCTCCTAGAATGCCGCGCTCGATGCTCCGCCGCCTGCCTATCGTCGCGTGTGCACTCGCGCTCACCGCGCCGCTGGGGCTGGCCGCCTGCGGCAGCAAGGAGCCGGGCATCGACGAGCCGGCGCGCGAGGGTCTCGCGATCGAGATGGAGGGCGTGGACTACACGATCTTCATCACGCGCGAGCTCAATCCCCGCATCACCCCCGACAGCGCGTACGTGAGCACCGAGGCGCCGTCCGGGCAGGCGCTCTACGGCGTCTTCTTGAAGACCTGCAACATCTCGAAGGACGAGCGCACCACCGCCACGGAGTTCACCGTGCGCGACAACCAGGACAACACGTTCCACCCCGAGCCGCTGCCGGACGACAACCAGTTCGCGTATGCGGGACGCACCCTGGACCCGCAGGAGTGCATCCCGGAGGCGGGCAGCGTCGCCCAGCTGGGCCCCACCGCCGGAGCCATGCTGCTCTTCCAGTTGCCTCTGGAGAACACCGAGAACCGTCCGCTCGAGCTCGAGATCGAGCACGACGGGCAGAAGCGCACGTTCGAGCTGGACATCTAGAACGCCGCGTCCAGCACCACACGCGCCGCCGGTGCGGCCGTCGCTCCGCCGGCTCCGGCTCTCACCAACATCACGGCCACGGCGATCTTCGGATGCCCGGCCGGCGCGTAGGCCGTGAACCAGGCGTCCGTGTTCATGGGGTCGGATGGCTTGGTCTCGCCGGTTTCCGGATCGCGTGTGTCCTCCAGCTCGGCGGTGCCCGTCTTGCCCGCCACCTTGGCGTCCGGGAGCGCCGCGGCGGTGCCGGTTCCGTACGCGACCACGTCCAGCATCAGCGACTCGATCGTGCGCGCGACGCGGCGCCGGACAACGCGCACGCTGTGGGTCTTGTCCCCCAGTGCCAGCGTGGGTATGTGGCGCACGCCGCGCGCGGCGATGGTCTGCGCCACCGAGGCCATCTGCAGCGGGGTCGCCAGCGTGCGGAACTGGCCGATCGCGGTCGACCCGACCTCGAGCGGCGTCTTGATCTCCACCGCCGGCGGCAGCGTGCTGGGCACCTCGCCCGGCACCGTCGGGTCGCCGTTCCAGCCGAAGCGCTCGGCGGCGTCCACCAGGCGCGCGGCGCCCAGCTTGACGCCGAGCGGGGCGAAGACGGAGTTGCACGAGTGGGCGAAGCTGTTGCGGAAGCTGCCGCCGCAGTACTCCCCGTTGGCGTTCTCGAGCGTCACGCCGTCGATCGTCGCGGCGCTCGCGATCGGGAACTCGGTGGCCGGCTTCACGGCGCGCGCCTCCAGCGCGGCCGCCGTGGTCACGATCTTGAAGGTCGAGCCCGGCGGCTGTGGCGCGGAGAAGGCGATGCCGGCCAGGGCGCGGATCTCCCCGTTGCGGGGATCGAGCGCGGCTATTCCGCCGAAGCGGCCGGCCAGCGCCGTGACCGCCGCCTCTTGGAGGCGGGTGTCGATGGTGGTGCGCACCGGCAGGGCCGGGATCGGCCGCGCACGGGCGATCACCCGCGCCCCGGCGAGCAGCTCGCCGCCGGGCCGGCCCGCGAGCCGGCTCTCGAAGGCCTCCTCCAGCCCGTTCTGCCCGACCGGCCAGCTGCGCGGGAAGCCGTTCGCGTACAGCGCGCGGCGCTCCTCCTCGGTTTCCTGGGGCGCGAGCGTACCCGCGATCGACCCGGCGATCGCTTCCAGCGGTGACGTGCGCCGGCCGACCTGCCCGCGGGCCAGCACCTTGCCGTCGCGTGACAGCAGCGTGGCTCGCCGGGCCGGCTGGCTGTGCCGCGTCAGCCCTTCGCCCCGCCGCAGGGCCGGGAAGGCCAGCAGCGGCCCCCAGGTGACCCGCTCACCGTCCACCGGCAGCCGCAGCTCGGCCCTCACGCGCCCGAACACACGCGTGTGCAGCGCGATCGGGACCGTGACCGCCCCGTCGTGCTCGCCGACCGGATCGCCGGCATCCACGCGCTCCACCGTGCCTGTGTCCCCGGAGTCGCGGTAAGCCTGGCGAAACTCGCGCAGGGAGTACACGCGCCGCGAGGCGCCGTCCAGCAGGCCGTACATGTCGCGGTAGTCCTGGCGCTCCCACGCCTCGGTGAATTGGCGCGCTGTCCGTTCGGCGACCGACGAGGTGCGCCCTCCGACCATGGCCCCCGCCGTGGCGGACACCAGCGCGAGCACGGCGAGCGCCGGTAGCGCGCGGTGGGACAAGCGCCGGCGGCGCTCGGAGGAGAGGTCGATCACGGGGTACTACCCTGGCTCCGGCGCGTGACCGCCCTGGACTGGATCATCGTCGTCTTCACGGTGCTGATGGCGCTCTGGGGGTACGCCCAGGGGCTGATCGTAGGTGCGCTGTCGCTGCTGGGCTTTGCGGCTGGTGCCTTTCTCGGTTCGCGCCTCGGGCCGCTGCTCCTCACCGAGGGGGACCAGTCGCCGTACGCGCCCCTGTTCGCCCTCGTCGGCGCATTGATGTTCGGCGGGGTGCTCGCGTCCGGCCTGGAGCTGGTCGGATTCCGGCTGCGTCACCGCCTTGGCGACCGGCTGGGCGTCCTCGACGGCATCGGCGGCGGGGTGCTGGTCGCGTGCATCGGGCTCGGGCTGGTGTGGATCGGCGGGTCGGTGGCGCTGCAGACTCCGGGCGCCCGCGAGTTGCGCGAGCCGATTCAGCGGTCGGCGATCCTGCGGCAGCTCAACGAGCACCTGCCGCCGTCGGGGCCGATCCTGCGTGCGTTCGCCCGCTTCGACCCGTTTCCCCAGATCCAGGGACCGCAGGCCGACGTCCGCCCGCCCGACTCGCGCATAGCCCGCGACCCGCAGGTGCGGGCCGCGGCGCGCAGCGTGGTGAAGGTGCTCGGCACGGCCTGCGGGCTCGGCGTGCAGGGCAGCGGCTGGGTTGCCGCGGACGGGGTGGTGGTCACGAACGCCCACGTGGTCGCGGGCCAGGACGACACGACCGTGCAGATCCGCGGCCAGGGGCCGCACCTCGACGCCGAGGCGATCTGGTTCGACTCGCGCAACGACCTCGCCGTGCTGCGCGTCGGGGGAGTGGCGGGCGTGCCGGCCCTGCGGCTCAACCGGCGGGCACCGGAGGGCACGTCGGCGGCGATCCTCGGCTTCCCGGAGAACGGGCCCTTCGACGTGGAGCCGGGGCGGCTCGGGGGCACCTCCACGGTGATCAGCCAGGACGCCTACGGCCGCGGTCCCGTGCGCCGGCCGATCACGTCGCTGCGCGGCCGGGTGCGGCCCGGCAACTCCGGCGGTCCGATGGTCGACGGGAGGGGGCGCGTGGTCACCACCATCTTCGCCGCCACCGTGACGGACGGCGGCCGCAGCGGCTACGGAGTGCCGGATTCCGTGGTGGCCGATGCCCTCGGGCGCGCCGACGGCGCGGTCGACACGGGGCCGTGCGCCCGGTAGGCCCGCTACAAATGCGTGCGTGCGTGCCTTCGGGAGACTGCTGGCCATCTGCTGCGCGGGCGCGGCCGTCGCGGCGGTCGCGACGGCCGCCGAGCCGCCCGCCGGCAGCCCGCCCCAGCGTGCCAGGGTGGACGACAACCCTTGCATCGGGGCCTTCGCGAAGGCCCTGCGCTGTCCGGACATCGTCATGCGCCGTCCCTGGGGCCTGTACCTCGACAAGCTGACGAAGCGAGGCCGTGTGCTGCTGCGCGCCGGCAACGTGATCGACTCGATCGGCAAGGGCCCGGTGGAGCTCCACGGAGTCCGCTACAGCCGGGTCTACATGCACGCCCGGCAACGGATCTACAAGCGCGGCGGGGGGCGCATCGCCCTCCGGACCGGGGCGCGCCTGCGCCTCAAGTTCGCCCACCTCTCGCGCTACTGGTGGAAGTTCTTCAACGCCGCTCGCTTCGAGCTGTGGCGCCTCGACGCGGAGGGCAAGCGCACCGTCAAGGTGCGCACCGGCCCGAAGGTCTCGTACTGCCTGCGCGACCTCACCCACACGCGTCCACGCCTGCGCGGCTCGCCCTACCTGCCGGTCTACCCGGCCTGCAACACCAACCCGCTGCGGCGGCAGGTCACGCTAGGGACGTCGGTCGGCTGGGCCGACATATACCCGCCCAGCTACCCCGAGCAGTGGATCGACGTCACGGGACTGCGCGGCTGCTTCGCCTACGTGCACATCGCCGACCCGGAGAACGGCGTCTACGAGTCCAACGAGGACAACAACGAGGCGCAGGTGATCGTGCGGCTGCCGTTCCGCCTGGGCGACCGCCGCCACGGCTGTCGCGGGCGCGACCGCGGGCACCCGCACGATCCGCGCCAGTACCCCTGAGCTCGCGGAGCGCTCAGCCGGTCGGCCCGAAGCGCTCGGTGCGCACCTGCTCCGGCTCGAAGCCGTTCTCGAGCAGCAGCCGGCTGGCGGACTCGACGAACCCGTTCGACCCGCACACGAAGGCCGTGCCTGACGCGAAGTCCGGGTCGTCCAGCAGCGACGCGTCGATCCGCCCGGTGTGGCCGGTCCAGTCGGCGGGCGGCTCGCGCGTGAAGGTGAGCTCGGCCTCGTCGCCGAGCTCGTCCGCGTAGATCACGTCCTCGGCGGTCCTGACCGAGTACACGAGCCGCATCGCGACGTCGGGTGCGCTGCGGCGGCCGTGGCGCAGGATCGCCATCAGCGGCAC
The DNA here is from genome assembly GCA_034664125.1 of Thermoleophilaceae bacterium. Classification (GTDB taxonomy): domain Bacteria; phylum Actinomycetota; class Thermoleophilia; order Solirubrobacterales; family Thermoleophilaceae; genus JACVRW01. The sequence goes on from JAXDIG010000023.1 coordinate 84,531, forward strand.
GACGCCCGAGCCGCCGCCCACCAGGACCACCGGAGACTCGCCCCGCCACACGAAGTAGGACGCGAACGGGCCGCGCACCTCGACCTCGTCGCCCTCCTCGAGCACGTCGTGGAAGTAGGGGGACACCTCGCCGTCGGCGAGGCGGTCGACGGTGAGCTCGATCTGGCCCTCGTCGAGCGGCGACGAGGCGATCGAGTAGGAGCGCTGGGCGCGGTAGCCGTCAGGCGCCGTCAGCCTGACGTCGTAGTGCTGCCCCGGCAGATGCGGCATCCACATCGGCAGGTCGAGGCGGAAGGACTTGACCGTCGGCGTTTCCGGCTTGATCGACGCCACCGTCGCGATCTGCCAGCGGCCGGGGGCGCGCTGGGCGACCGGCGTCAGTCCGTCCAATAGCGCTCCTCCTTGAAGGGGTCGCCGCGGTTGTGGTAGCCGTTGGCCTCCCAGAACCCGGGCTCGTCGTGGTCCATCACCCGCAGGCCGGCGACCCACTTGGCGCTCTTCCAGAAGTACAGGTGCGGCACCAGCAGGCGGGCCGGACCGCCGTGCTCGCGGGGTAAGGGCTCGCCCTCGTGCTTGGTCACGACCCAGGCCTTGCCGCCGGTCAGGTCGTCCAGCGCGACGTTGGTGGTGTAGCCGCCGTAGGAGTGGGCCATCGTGTAGGCGCCCTGGGGATCGACGCCCTCCAGCAGCGCGTCCACCGACACGCCCTCGAAGCTGGTGCCGAGCTTCGACCACTTGGTCACGCAGTGGATGTCGCAGGGGATGGTTTCCTGCTCGAGCTGGTGGAATTGCGTCCAGTTCCACTCGCGCGGCTGACCGACCATCCCGTCGACCTTCAGGCTCCATTCGCCGGTGTCCACCTGTGGCGTCGGGCCTGCCGTGAGCACCGGAAAGCCCGACTCGATGTACTGGCCCGGCGGCAGGCGGTCGGCGAGCTCCTCCGGGACGCTGCGACGGCGCGTGAAGCCACGGGAGATGAAGTTGCCCACGGTGGAGCGAGACTACCGCGCGAGGTGCATCCCGAGCGCGCGCGGCGCTGCGCACACCGCGCGCGTGAGGGCGTCCGGCTCGCGGCCGTCCTCCTGGATGCGCTCCCGGCGCACCAGCGCGCCGCGCACGAGCGAGCCGCCGAGCCACGCCAGAGGCTCCGGCGGGACCCACGCGCCGGCATCGGCGTCCACGATCGGGAGGCGGGTGAGGTCGTCGGCGCGGCCAGTTGCGAGCGAGGCGAGCGTGCGCCCGGCCAGGTTCGTGGGGCCGACTCCGTTGCCGGTGTATCCGAAGGCGAAGTGGACCGGAGCGTCCGGCAGCGTGCCGATCTGCGGGACGTGGCTCGGGGAGACGTCGATCGGGCCGCCCCACGCATGCGTGATCTGGCGGCCCTCCAGCGCGGGGAACAGGCGCAGCAGGGTGGCGTGGGCCGCCCGGGCCACGTCGGGGTCGACCTCCACGCGGCCGTTGAAGCGGGTCCCGTAGGCGAGCCGGCCGCCGCCCCAGCCGAGCAGGATCCGCCCGTCGCGCGTGGTGCGGAAGTAGTGCACCAGCGTGCGCGCATCGGTGATGCACTCCCCGCCCGTCCACCCGAGCTCGGCGATCACCTCGGGCACGGGCTCGGTCAGCACGATGTGCGAGGAGGTCACGGTGAGCCGCGAGCGCAGCGGTGGCAGGGCGCGAGCCGCCGGCCCCACGGCCAGCACCGCGGCCCCGGCGCGCACGCTGCCCGCGCCGGTTTCCACGGTCACGCCGTCCCGCGACGGCTCCAGGCGGCGCATGGGCGACCGCTCGTAGACCTGCGCGCCGCGCTCGATCAGCCGCCGCCGCAGCCCCAACCCCAGGCGCGCGGGCTGGAGCGTCGCGAAGTCGGGGATGAAGACCGCGCGGCGAAACAGCGGCGAGTCGCAGCGCTCGCGGACGTCCTCGGGCGCCAGCTCGACCACCCGCTCGGGAGCGCCCAGCGCGGCCGCGGCCTCGACCGCCGAGCGCCCGACGTCGTCGAAGCCCGGGGCGGTGGACACGCACATGTAGCCGGACTGGTCGAACCAGGCGTCAACGCCCTCCGCGCGACACCAGGCGCCAATTTTGGACACCGTCTCGCTCGAGGCGTCCAGCAGCGCCCGGGCCGGCGCGTCGCCGAAGCGCTCGCGCAGGGCGTGCGCCGACAGCCACAGCGACTCGCAGAAGCCGCCGTTGCGACCGCTCGGCCCGTGACCGCACACGCCGCCCTCCAGCAGCGCCACGGTGGCGCCCTGCTCGAGCAGCTCCCACGCCGCCCACATGCCCGTGTAGCCGCCGCCGATCACCACCACGTCGGCGGTCACGGCGCCGTCCAGCGGGGGTCGCGGATCCACGTCCCCGGCTTCCTCGAGCCACCACCCGGTGGAAGTGTGGTGGCCGATCTGCGTATCGTGAGCCCCGATGGGCAAGACCCTAGTCATTGCTGAGAAGCCGTCCGTGGCACGTGATCTGGCCGCGGCGCTGCCGGGATCCTTCAAGCAATCCAAGGACAAGACTTCCCTCGACGGGGACGATTCCGTGATCACGTGGGCGGTCGGCCATCTGGTCGGCCTGGCCGAGCCGGACGCGTACGACCCGAAGCTCAAGAAGTGGCGTTTCGCGGACCTGCCGATCATCCCCGACGAGTTCAAGCTCGTGCCCAACGACGAGCGCTCCGCCAAGCAGCTGCGCGCGATCCACAAGCTGATGGCCGACGAGGACGTCGAGCGGATCGTCAACGCCTGCGACGCCGGGCGCGAGGGCGAGCTGATCTTCGCCTACGTGTACGACCTGGCCAAGGCGAAGAAGCCGGTCGAGCGCCTGTGGCTGTCCTCGATGACGAAGAAGGCGATCGGCGAGGCGTTCGAGCACTTGCGGCCGGGCGAGGAGATGAAGCCGCTCGAGGCAGCCGCGCGCTCGCGCTCGGAGGCCGACTGGGTGGTGGGGATGAACGCCACCCGGGCGGCCAGCATCCGCCTGCGCGCCGCGTTCGACGGCGCCGTGTCGCTCGGCCGGGTGCAGACGCCGACGCTCGCCCTGGTGGCGCGCCGCGAGGAGGAGATCAGGGCCTTCAAGCCGGAGCCCTACTGGCTGGTCGAGGCCCGCTTCGAGGCCAGCGGCCAGCGGGACTACGCGGGGCGCTACCTGGGCGGCAAGCGGCTCCCGGCGGAGCAGGACGCGGTCGCCATCGTCGAGGCCGTCACGGGCCAGCCGGGCGAGATCACGAAGCTCGAGCGCAAGGAGGAGCGCGAGCAGCCGCAGCTCCTCTACGACCTGACCTCCCTGCAGCGGCACGCGAACACGCTCTACGGGTTCTCGGCGCGGCGCACGCTGTCGGCGGCGCAGCGCCTCTACGAGGAGCACAAGGCGCTCACCTACCCGCGCACGAATTCGCGCTTCCTCACGGGCGACATGGTCGCGGAGATCAAGCCGATCGCCGAGCTCGTGGGGCACCACCCGCAGTACAAGCGCGGGGCGGAGTACGTGCTGGGGCTCGACGAGCTCCCGCTCGGGCGCGTGGTCAACGACAAGAAGGTCCAGGACCACCACGCGATCATCCCCACCCGCTCGGAGCACGACCTCGGCCGCATGGGGCAGGACGAGCTGAAGGTCTACGACCTGGTGGCGAAGCGCTTCCTGGCCATCTTCCATCCCGAGGCCGTCTACGAGCGCACGCGCGTCGAGACGACGGTGAGCGAGCACGTGTTTCGCACCAGCGGCCGGCGGCTGGTCGAGGCGGGCTGGAAGGGCGTGTACGGGGAGGAGGCGGACCAGCCGCGCGGCGAGGACGACTCGGGCGGCGACCAGCTCCTTCCGAAGCTCGACCAGGGCGAGACGGTGCAGACGCTCTCCGTGGAGTCGATGCGCAAGGAGACGCAGCCGCCGCGGCGCTTCTCGGACGCGTCCCTGCTGGGCGCGATGGAAACCGCCGGCAAGGAGGTCGAGGACGCCGAGCTGCGAGAGGCGATGAAGGACTCGGGCATCGGCACGCCCGCTACGCGCGCTTCGATCATCGAGCTCCTGGTCAACCGCGAGTACATCGAGCGCGAGGGCCGGTCGCTGGTGGCGACCGAGAAGGGCATCCAGGTGATCCGGCTGCTCAATGGCCACAAGCTCACCTCACCCGAGCTGACCGGCAGCTGGGAGCACCGGCTCGGCCTGATCGAGCAGGGCGCGGACAGCCGCGAGTCGTTCATGCGCGACATCGCCAAGTTCACCGGCGAGACGGTCCAGGAGCTGGACAAGCTCAAGGGCGTGCAGATCGAGCGCGCCAAGCTGGGCCCGTGCCCGATCTGCGGGCGTGAGATCTCCGAGAACCGCAAGGGCTACTCGTGCTGGTCGAAGGACGACCCCGGCTGCGGGTTCGTGATCTGGAAGAAGAAGGCCGGCAAGTCGCTGCCCGTGGCCGTGGCGAAGGAGCTGATCGCGTCGCTGAAGGCCTCGCGCGAGCGCGGCGAGGACCCCGGCGTGGGCCGCACCGAGAAGCCCGTCACCGGCTTCCGCGGCCGCTCCGGACGCACCTTCCGCGCGAAGCTGCGCCTCGAGCAGAGCGAAGACGGCAAGTGGCGCGTGGAGTTCGACGAGGACTGGGCGAAGGAGCCGCCGAAGGAGGACGCGGAGGCCGCGGCCGCCGAGGTCGCCGAGGCGGCGGCGAACGACAGCGACCAACAACAGGCCCCCGCGGCCCGCACCGCTTGACACCCATCGATCCGAACCAGCACGACCTCTTCCTGCTCCGTCAGCGCTGGGCTCCGGTCATCAACCGCTACGAGTTCACGCTGCCCGGGCCGGACGGCACGCCCGGGGAGCTGGTCTGCTTCGTGGAGCAGAAGCGGTTCAAGTTCAAGGAGGACATCCGTTTCTTCACCGACGAGACGAAGCAGGTGGAGCTGATGCGCCTGAAGGCCCGCCAGCGCTTCGACCCGGCCGCCCGCTATGACATCACCGACGCGCATGGCGACAAGATCGGCGAGCTCCAGAAGGTGTTCGGCGCGAGCCTGCTGCGCTCCACTTACCGGCTCTACGACGCCTCGGGTGCGGAAACCGCGAAGGCCACCGAGAAGAGCCTCGTGGTAGCGCTGTTCCGGCGGCTCGTGGGCTTCGTCCCCTACGTCGGCAACGTGGCGGACTGGCTGCCGATCCCCTACCACTTCGTGTTCCAGCGCGGCGACCGCGTGCTTGCCTCGAACACCCGCCGCGCGTGGAAGATCCGCGACACCTACACGATCGATCTGAGTGGCGATCCGGAGCGCACGCTCGACCGCCGGCTCGTGCTGGCGACAGCAGTCGGGATGGACGCGCTCCAAGCGCGCTAGTCCGCCGCGCGGCGGCCTTGACAGACCTCGGTTACCGCCAGTAACCTACCGGCGGTAAGTGAATTCGCCCGCGGCACAGGTCCAGGACTACGCCCACGGTCGCGTGCCGCGTCCGGTGCGTGAGCGGCAGCTGCTCGAGCTCGCGGAGTCCCTGTTCGCCGAGCGTGGCTACGCCGGCGCCTCCATGGAGGAGCTGGCTCGCCGGGCGGGCGTCACGAAGCCGGTCGTGTACGAGCTGTTTCGCAGCAAGGAGGGGCTGTTCGGGGCCTGCGTCGACCGCTCGATCGAGCGCCTGGCCGCCGACATCTCGGCCGCCGTGCGCGCCGAGAGCCACCCGGAGGCGCGCCTGCGCGCCGGCGGCCTCGCCTTCATCCGCTTCGCTGCCGGCAACCGCGTGGCGTGGGACCTGATGTCGATGGGGGGCCGCTTCGCCGAGCAGGCGCGCGGCGTGCGCTCCAGCCAGGCCGAGCTGATCCGCGAGCTGATGGCTGAGATGGCGGCCGAGGGCACCGATCCGCACGAGCTGGAGGTCGCCGCCCACGCCGTCAATGCCGCGTACGAAGGGGTGGCCCACTGGATGTGGGCCCACCCCGAGGCACCGATCGAGCAGGTCGCCGACTGGATCGCCGAGCTGCTCATCCCAGGACTACGGAGGTTCACGTGACCCACCACCGCACCGCGATCGTCGGCACCGGCTTCTCCGGCATCGGCATGGCGATCAAGCTGCTCCGCGAGGGGGAGCGCGACTTCGTGGTGCTCGAGCGGGCCGACGACATCGGTGGGACCTGGCGCGACAACACCTATCCCGGCTGTCGCTGCGACGTGCCGTCGCACCTCTACTCCTTCTCCTTCGCTCCGAACCCGAACTGGTCGAGCACGTTCTCGCCGCAGCCCGAGATCCTCGAGTACCTGCGCGACGTGGCGGCCCGCTTCGGCGTCCTGCCCCACGTGCGCTTCGGGACCGAGATGCACTCGGCCGAGTGGGACGAGGCCGAGGCGCGCTGGCGGCTCGACACGTCCGGCGGGCCGATCACGGCCGACGTGCTGATCGCGGCGCAGGGCCCGCTCAGCGACCCGCTGATCCCCGAGCTGCCCGGCCTCGACTCCTTCGAGGGAGCCAGCTTCCACTCCGCCGAGTGGGACCACGAGCACCGCTTCGAGGGCGAGCGGGTCGCGGTGATCGGGACCGGCGCCTCGGCGATCCAGTTCGTCCCCAAGATCCAGCCGCTCGTAGGTCGGATGCACGTCTTCCAGCGCACCCCGCCCTGGGTGTTGCCGCACCCCAATCGCGCGATGAGGGGCTGGGAGCACAAGCTCTACAGCCGGCTGCCCGCGGCCCAGCTCGCCATGCGCGCCGGCATCTACTGGGCCCGGGAGACGTTCGTGCTCCAATTCCGCAACCGGCGGATGCGCAAGCTCGCGACCCGGATGGCGCTGCGCCAGCTCGAGCAGCAGGTGCCGGATCCTGGGCTGCGCGCCAAGCTGACGCCCCGCTACGAGCTCGGCTGCAAGCGCGTCCTCCCGACCGACGAGTGGTATCCCGCGCTGATGCAGCCCAACGTGGAGGTCGTCACCGACGGCATCCGCGAGGTGCGGCCCCGGTCGATCGTCGCCGCCGACGGCACCGAGCGTGAGGTCGACACGATCGTCTTCGGCACCGGCTTCCACGTAACCGACATCCCGATCGCACAGCGCATGCGCGGCCGCGACGGCCGCACCCTCGCCGAAACCTGGGACGGCTCGCCGAGCGCCTACAAGGGCGCCGCCGTGGCCGGCTTCCCCAACCTCTTCTTCCTGGTGGGGCCGAACACGGGCTTGGGCCACAACTCGATCGTGTTCATGATCGAGTCGCAGATCAACTACGTGGCCGGCGCGCTTCGGACGATGCGGCGGCGCGGCGCCCGCATCGTCGACGTCAGGCCCGAGGCGCAGGCGGCCTACAACGCCGAGCTCGACGAGATGACCGAGGGCACGGTGTGGGTGAGCGGCGGCTGCTCGAGCTACTACATCGACCGCAACGGCCGCAACTCGACGATCTGGCCGACCTTCACCTGGCCGTTCCGGCAGCGCACGCGCGAGTTCGACGAAGGTGCCTACGCGCTCGGGGCGCCGGCGGCCGCGCCTGTCCCGACCGCCGCGTAGCCGCGTAGCGCGTTCTCGATCCGCGGTGCCTGGCCCGGCTCCAGCCAGACGATCGTGCCGGGCCAGTAAGGGCTGCGCTCGCCCCTGCCGCTGACGAATGTGGACTCCAGGTACCAGTTGCCCGTGTTCCACAGACGCGTGCCCGACAGCGTGCTCCACTCGGCCGGGTCGTCGCCGGGCAGCGGCCCGGCGCGATGGGTGTGGCCGAAGAGGACGTGCTCGGCACCGGGGGCCAGCGCGTCCGCCACACGGCCCATCGCCAGCAAGCCGGCGCGACGCAGCTCCTCGCCGCTCAGCGTGGCGCTGAACGGGCCGATCTTGAGCCGGTTGAGCGTGGCGACGGCCGCGGGGATCGTGACCCGTCCAACCAGCAGGCGACCGAGCCGCCCGGTGCCGGTCGCCCGGCTCCAGACGGACCGCGACACGCTTGCGCCGCGGGCCAGCGCCGCCCCGGTCGCGCCCTCGGCCAGCCCGGCATGGAAGCCGTAGATCGGCGCCATCACCGCCTCGAAGTCGTCCGCGCTCGAGCAGTCTTGGGACCGGCCGCTCAGCCGGCACACGACGGACGCGGCGATCGACTCCACCCGGGGGACGGTGAGGTGGAGATCGAGGTACTGGCCGTGGGTGGCGTATGTGCCGCTCCCCAGGTACAGGCCGGGATAGGCGACCGTGACCTCGCTGCCCGGTAGCCAGGAGGCCAGGACCCCCGCCACTCCATCGGCCTCGCCTGCGGCAACCGGCCACTCGTTGCCGGGTCCCAGAGGGCGGCCGGCGAGCTGCGCTCGGCCGAGCCAGGGCTGGCCGAGCTGGTGGTCGTGGTTGCCGGGCACCACCGTGACGCGCTTGCCCGCGAGGACCGGAGCGAGCCGCTCGAACAGGGGCCGCACGACCTCGAGCAGCGCGGCCACCGGTCGCTCGCGCATCTCCAGCGTGTCGCCCAGCAGCACCACTCGGTCGGCCCCCTCGAGCGCCGCGACCAGGCGGTCGAGCGCGCCGGGGCGGCGCAGCATGTCGGCGTCGTTCAGCGCACCGAGGTGCAGATCCGAGATGACCGCCGTCCGCATCACGGTTATGGTCGCACCGTGGTGCGCTTCTCCGCGCCTGTGCTCGGGCCGACGCGCGGGTGCCCCGGCCCGTGGCTAACCTGAAGGGAGGTGCCCACATTCTGTCGCCACAACCGGTTCGTCGCCGACTGCCCGATCTGCTCGAAGGGCACCGTGCTCGATCCGAATCAGGCGACCGCGCGGCGCACTGCCACGTCGTCGCGCACCGGTCGCGGCGCGCGCCGGTCCAGTAAGCCGGCCGCGGACATCGCTCGCTCATCGCGAGGCCCCTTCGTCGCGGCGGGCCCCTACGACGGCGCCGAGCTCAGGCTAGAGCGCGTGCCGGGCGGGCTGCGCCTGGCCTCCTGGCGCGGCGGCCAGATCGAGCGAGTCGCTCCGGCGCTCGCCGCCGCCGACGTGCCCGGCCTGCTCGCCGAGGCCGTCGCCAAGGAGCTGTTGCCGCTCGTCCCCGGGGCCGACGCCCAAGCCGCACCGGCAGAGCCGGGCGCCTTCGGCGTGAGCGCGGGCCGCTCGGGCGAGCTGCGCGACGAGCTGCGCGTGGAGCTGATCGGCGAGGGCCGGGTGCGCGTGGCGCGCTGGATCATGCGCCCCAACCGCGGCTGGGAGCTCCAGCAGGCGCCCGTGATGCTGCCCCCCAAGCGCTTCGCAGAGGCGCTCGCGGCCGCTGCGCGCAAGGGCGTGTTCTCCTTGCCCCAGGGGGCGCTCGCGTCAGGCGGTCCGGGCGAGTAGCGACCATGCAGATGTGCCCCTCACCCTCGTAACAGGCCCCGCCAACGCCGCCAAGGCCGGCGAGGTCCTGGGCGGCCTGCGCACCCGGCTCGAAGACGAGCCGATCCTCGTCGTCCCGGCGTTTGCCGACGTCGAGCACGCCCAGCGCGACCTCGCGGAGCGCGGCGCCGTGTTCGGCGTCAGCGTGCTGCGCTTCGATCGCCTGTTCCGCGAGATCGCCCGCCGCGCCGGCCACGCGGAGCGGGTGGCCTCCGACGTGCAGCGCGAGCTGATCGTCGAGGAGGCGGTGCGCCGCGCCCGCCTGGACCTGCTCGCGGAGTCGGCCGCCCAGCCCGGCTTCGTGCGCGCCGCGGCGCGCTTCGTGGCCGAGCTCGGGCGCTCGATGGTCGAGCCGGCCCGCTTCACGGTGGCGCTGAGGGCGTGGGCCGGCGACGGGCCGCGCGGCCGCTACGCGGAGGAGGTGGCAGCGATCTACCGCGGCTACCGCGATGGGCTCGCGGCCGCCGGGCTGGCCGACGCGGAGCTGTTCGCCTGGCGCGCGCTGGACGCGCTGCGCCGCGAGCCCGCCCGCTGGGGCGGCACGCCGGTGTTCGTGTACGGCTTCGACGACTTCGACGCGCTCCAGCTGGACGCACTCGACACGCTGGCCGGCCGCTGCGAGGCGGACGTGGTGGCCTCGCTGCCCTACGAGCCCGGCCGCGCCGCGTTCAAGGCCGTGGCGAGCGCCCAGCAGGAGCTGCTGGCGCGCGGCGCCCGCGAGCACGCTCTGCCCGCGCTCGACGACCACTACGCGCCGGAGTCGCGCACCGCCCTGCACCACGTCGAGCGCAGCCTGTTCGAGGACGGCGCCGCTCCCGCCGACGCGGGCAACGCCGTCAGCTTCCACTCGGCGGGCGGTCAGCGCGCCGAGATCGAGCTGACCGGCGCTCGCGTGCTCGACCTGCTGCGCGCCGGCGTCGAGCCGGGCGACATCGCGGTGGTGCTGCGCAAGCCGGCCGGCTACGCGTCGCTGCTCGAGCAAGTCTTCGGCGCCTACGAGATCCCCTTCTCGATCGACCGCTCCGTGCCGCTCGGGCACACCGGCCTCGGGCGCGGCCTGCTGGCGCTGGTGCGCTGCGCCACGATGCCGGATGCCACGGCCGCCGACCTGCTCGCGTACCTGCGCACGCCGGGGCTGCTGCGCCAGCCGGGGCTGGCCGACCGCCTGGAGGCGGGCGTGCGGCGCGAGGGAGCCCACGCCGCGGCTGAGGCGCGGGCGCTCTGGGAGCGCGAGCGCTGGAAGCTCGACGACCTCGACCGGCTGCGCGACGCCGGCGGCGGGGCCGCCTTCCTCGCGGAGCTGGAGCGCCAGCTGGGGCGGCTGTTCGCCGCCCCCTACGAGCGCCGCGCGGCGGTACTGCGCGGCCCCGAGCTGGACGACCCGCGCGTGTACGTGGCGGCGCGCGAGGCGCTGGCGGAGCTGCGCGCCGTCGCGGAGGCCGATCCGCGCCTGCGCCTGAGCCCCGACCGCGTGCTCGCGGCGCTGCGCGAGCTGAACGTGCGCTTGGGCGAGCCGCCCCAGCCCGACCGCGTCCAGGTGGCCAGGCCGGAGGACATCCGGGCACGCCGGTTCGAGGCCGTGTTCGTGTGCGGCCTGCAGGAGGGCGAGTTCCCGAAGGGCACGTCTCCCGAGCCGTTCCTGCCAGACGAGGACCGGCGCGCGATCGCGCAGGCGAGCGGCCTGCGGCTGCCGATCCGCGAGGACCGGCTCGACCGGGAGCGCTACCTCTTCTACGTCTGCTGCTCGCGCGCCGAGCGGCTGCTCGTGCTGTCGTCGCGGTCGAGCGACGAGGAGGGCAACCCACAGCCGCAGTCGTTCTTCGTGGAGGACGTGCGCGACCTGCTGCTGCCGGGCGCGGAGGAGTCCAAGCGCTCGCTCTCCGACGTCACCTGGCGCGCGGAGGACGCCCCGACCGCCGGGGAGCTGGAGCGGTCGCTGGCGGCGTCGGGCCCGCGCCGCGTGGAGGCGACGGCCGGCGTGCTCAGCGCGGCCCCGCTGCTGGAGCAGCTCGGCGCGCGCGAGACTGTCTCCGCCGGCGCCCTGGAGAACTTCGCCGACTGCCCGGTCAAGTGGCTGGTCAAGAACGTGCTCCAGCCCAAGGAGCTGGTGCCGGATCCCGAGCAGATGGTGCGCGGGCGCTACGCCCACTCCGTGCTGCAGCGGGTGTTCGAGCGGCTGCGCGAGGAAACCGGCGACCGCGGCGTGACGCCGGCCAACCTCACGCGCTCGAAGCAGCTCCTGCTGGAGGAGATGACCGCCCAGCGCTCGCAGTTCCAGCTCTCGCCCAAGCAAACGCGCGTGCGCGCCGCCGCCCGCCGCCTGGAGTTCGACCTGATGAGCTTCCTCGAGCGCGAGTCCACCCGCGACGGCAGCTTCGAGCCCGAGCACCTGGAGCTTGCCTTCGGCTACGGCGAGTACGGCGCGCCGGTCGAGATCGCGCCGGGGCTGCGGGTGGGCGGCCGCATCGACCGCGTGGACACGAGCGACGGCATGGCGCTCGTGATCGACTACAAGAGCGGCAAGAGCGTCGATTCGTACAAGGTCACCTCCTGGGAGCGCGAGAACCGCTTCCAGGCCGCGCTCTACATGCTGGTCGTCGAGCAGCTGCTCGGCCTGCGCGCCGCGGGCGGCGTATACCTGCCGCTGGGGAGCTCCAAGCCGCCGCGCGGCATGGTCGCCGACGACGTGGACGAGCTCGGCTCCGGCTTCACGAGCACCGACGTGCTGCCGCCCGAGGAGTTCCGCGAGAAGCTGGACTGGGCGCTCGAGCAGGTGCGCGCCACCGACGGCCGCATGCGCCGCGGCGAGCTGGGCTGCAACCCCGACCAGTGCTCGTGGGAGGGCGGCTGCTCGTACCCCTCGATCTGCAGGTGCGAGGCGTGAGCGGCGACCGGCTCACGCCGGAGCAGGAGCGGGCCGTGGCCAGGCGCGACTGCTCGCTCACGGTGCGCGCCGGGGCCGGCACCGGCAAGACGACGGTCCTGGTGGAGCGCTTCGTCCGTGCGGTCATGGAGGACGAGGTGGCGGTGGAGGCGATCCTGGCGATCACGTTCACCGACAAGGCTGCCGCCGAGATGAGGGCGCGCGTGCGCTCGCGCTTCCTCGAGCTGGGCCGGCGCGCCGACGCTCGCGCCGCCGAGGGCGCCTGGATCTCGACGATCCACGGCTTCTGCTCGCGCGTGCTGCGGGCGCATGCCCTCACGGCCGGCATCGACCCGGACTTCCGCGTGCTCGACGAGTTGGAGGCGGAGCGCATCGCCACCGACGCCTTCGACCAGGCGCTGGAGAGCTTCCTCGGCGAGGGGGATGATCCCGTCGGGCTCGAGATGGTCGCCGCCTACACCGCCGACGGGCTGCGCGACATGGTGCGCACCGCCCACTCGCGCCTGCGCAGCCGCGGGCAGCGCCGCCCGGCCCTCGAGGAGGCGCAGCCTCCGCCCGTCGCCGGACAGCGGGCGCGCCTGCAGGCGGCCGTCACCGCCGCCCTGCGCGAGCTCGGGGCGCCCGGGGGCGGCAAGGCCGTCGGCAGGGCCCTGGGCCGCCTCGAGCGGTGCGCGGCCATGCTGGAGCGCGTCCCGCACAGCGAGCTGGCGGCCCCGCGCGACCTCGAGGACCTGTTGTTCGGCGGCAACGCCAAGGCGCTCTGCACGGACGTCTGCGACGAGTACCGCGAGGCGCTCGGCGCGTACACCGCCCTCTGCACCGCGCAGCGCGAGTTCCGCGACCATTCGCTGCTGCGCGTGCTGCTCGACCTGTACGGCGAGCGCTACGAGCAGGGCAAGCGCGCCCGCTCGGCACTGGACTTCGAGGACCTCGAGCTGCTGGGGCGGGACCTGCTGGCGGGCGACGAGGGGCTGCGCCGGCAGTACGCGGAGCGCTTCGAGCACGTGCTCGTGGACGAGTTCCAGGACACCAACCCGCTCCAGAACGAGCTGCTCGAGCTGCTGGAGCGCGACAACCTGTTCCGCGTCGGGGACGAGAACCAGTCGATCTACGGCTTCCGCCACGCGGACGTCGAGGTGTTCCGCGGCCACTGGGCGCGGGCAGGCGAGGAGGGCCGCGCGGAGAGCATCGCCGTGAACTTCCGCAGCCACGGCGAGCTGCTCGAGGCGATCGACCGCTGCTTCACGAGCGTCTGGGACGGCTTCGAGCCGCTGCGCGAGGCGCCGGGGGCCCGGCAGGGCGCCGCGCGCGCCGGGCCGCGCGTGGAGCTGCTGGTGGTCGACAAGGACAGGGCCAAGGGCCGCTGGGACGGGGCGCTTGGCACCGACGACCCGTTCGGCGCAGCGATGCACGGGCTTCCGGCGTGGCGGGCGGCCGAGGCGCGCCTGCTGGCCAAGCGGGTCGAGCAGCTGCGGCGCGAGGGGGGCTGGGAGTGGCGCGACATCGTGCTGCTGTTCCGCGCCACGACCAGCATGGGCTTCTACGAGCGCGCGCTCGAGGAGCGCGGCATCCCGACGCACGTGGTGGGCGGCCGCGGCTACTGGGCCCAGCAGCAGGTGGCCGACCTGCGCCACTGGCTGGCGGCGCTCGCCAACCCGCTCGACGAGCTGGCCGTCTACAGCGTGCTGGCCTCGCCGCTGGGGGGCTTGTCGCTCGACGCGGTCGCGCTGATCGGGCTCGAGGCCAAGCGCGCCAGGCGCGACCCGTGGTGGGTGCTGCGCGAGTCGGGTGACGTGGCCGAGCTGTTGCCGGCCGCCGACCGCCGGCGGGCGGCCGCGTTCGTCGAGCTGTTCGAGGCCGAGCGGCGCGCGGCGCCCCAGGTGTCGCTGGAGACGCTGATCGACCGGGCGGTGACGCGGACGGGCTACGACCGCCACGTGCTGGGCCTGCCGGCCGGCACGCGCCGCATGGCCAACGTCCGCAAGCTGATGCGGATGGCGCGCGAGTACGAGGCCGACGAGGGCCGCGACCTGCGCGGCTTCATCGACACCCTCGCCGAGCGCGACGTTGTGCAGCCGCGCGAGGGCGAGGCGCCGCTGGAGGCCGAGGCGCTGGACGCCGTCCGGCTGATGACCGTGCACCGCGCGAAGGGGCTCGAGTTCCCGGTCGTGTGCGTGGCCGATCTCGGCAAGGAGGGGCGCGAGGACGACGCGCGGCTGCGCATCTCCGAGGAGGGCCTGGCCGGCCTGCGACTCGCCTCGCTGGGCGGGGGAGCGATCGACAGCGCGCGGCTGGCGGAGATGAAGAAGCGCGACAGGGAGGTGGGGGAGCAGGAGGAGAAGCGCGTCTTCTACGTGGCCGTCACCCGTGCCAAGGAGCAGCTCGTGCTGAGCGGGGCGACCGACCTGGAGGAGCCCAAGGAGCCCGAGGACATGAAGGAGCCGATGCGCTGGCTGCTGCGCGGCTTTGCCGGCCCGCACGTGCGCGTGACCGAGCTGAGGCCCGGCGGCGTGGACGAGCTGCTGCCCGCGGCCGACCGGATCCCCGCGCCGGCCGAGCCCGAGCCGGTCGGCGGCAACGCCCAGCCGGAGCTGGGGCTGGGCACGCTGCCCGCTCCCCGGGCGCTGCCGGTCAGCCGGCTCTCCTACAGCGGCCTCGAGGCCTACCGGCGCTGCTCCTACCGCTTCTACCTCGAGAAGGCGCTGCGCCTCCCGGGCGTCGATTTCCCGTTCGCGCCGGGCGCGTTGCCGGAGGCCGGGCTCGGTGCGCTCCTGCGCGGCACGCTCGTGCACGAGTTGCTCGAGCGGCTCGACTTCGGGCGGCCGCTGGTGCCGGACGAGGCCGAGGTCGCCGCGCTTGTCGAGGGGCACCACGCCACGGTGCGGCCGGAGGAGGTGGCCGACCTGCGCGACATGGTCGAGCGCTTCGTCGCGTCGGAGCTGCGGGAGCGCATCGGGCGTGCCGCCCGCGTTCGGGCCGAGCTGCCCTTCGCGTTCACGCTGGCGCCGCCCGGAGCGGGTGGGCGCAGCCTGCTGGTCAACGGAGTCGTCGACGTCCACGCCACCGAAGCGGATGGGCTGCTCGTGGTCGACTACAAGAGCGACGCCCTGGACGGGCGCGACCCCGTGGAGCTGACCGCGACGTCGTACTCGACCCAGCGGCTCGTGTACGCGCTCGCGGGGCTGCGCGGCGGCGCCGAGCGGGTCGAGGTGGTCCACTGCTTCCTCGAGCGCCCCGAGCAGCTGGCGGTCGCGACTTACACGGCGGCCGAGGCCGACCGGCTCGAGGCCGAGCTGCTTGAGCTCGCGGCCGGCGTGGTCGACGGTCGCTTCGAGCCGAGCGCCACGCCGCACCTGGATCTGTGCGGCGATTGCCCGGGTCGCGCCGCGTTCTGCTCCTGGGACGAGCAACACACCCTGCAACTGGGCTGATTCCCTCTTTCCGTCAGGTCCCGCACCTACTCTGCGGCTGACCGTTGTGCGAAACCGGAGGAGAGCGAGGGCAGATGCCTCTCTGCTTCATCGAGCCACAGGAAGCGATCAGGGTCGTCGCCGAGAGCGTCGGCCGCGAAGCACGCCGCCAGCTGCTTGGCGAGGTGGTGCGCGCGTGGGTCGACGAGATCCCCGACGACGAGCTGCTGGTGCACTACGCGAAGGCCGTCGAGGAGCTCGACGACGACGACCTGTCGATTCTCGCTGCCTGGCACGCCTCCCTCGAGGTCGGCCAGCCGATCGCCAACAAGGAGTTCCTGCTCGGCGCGTTCACCGGACTGGGCGAGCACCGCCGTGAGGCGCTCCGGATCGCCGCCGGGTTCAAGGGTGAGGACGCCTTCGAGGCCGGCGTCAGCGAGGAGCAGGCGCTCGACACGGTCCTGCCCTGGCTCTCACCGGCACGGCTGCGGCAGCTCGCCGCCGAGGCGGTGGAGCTGTATTGCTGGGACAGGTTGGGGTCGGACAACTAGCGGTCGTCCTCGCGCTCACGGCCGCGGTCGGCGGCTGCGAGGCTTCTGACCCGGTCGAGCCAGGTGCGCGCGTGCCAGCACGGGTCACCAAGCACACCGATGGCGACACGCTCTGGCTGTCGGGCATCGGCAAGGTGCGCCTGATCGGGGTCGACACCCCGGAGGTCTACGGGCAGGCGGAGTGCTACGGCCGCGAGGCGTCGGCCTTCGTGAGGCGCCTGCTGCCGCTCGGCGCCCGCGTCCGCTACTCGCTCGGCACCGAAGAGCGCGACCGCTACGGGCGGGCGTTGGCGTACGTGTACACCGGCGACGGGCGCTTCCTGAACCTGCTGCTGGTCCAGCGCGGCTACGCGCAGCCGCTCACGATCCCCCCGAACGACCGCTTCGCCGGCCGCTTCGTCGCCGCGGCCCGCCGGGCGCGCGCCCGCCGGGTGGGTCTGTGGGCGCCCGGGGCCTGCGTATAGTCGCGCCAGCTTGCTGCGCCACGTCACAGCTCCCGACGGCGTGCGGATCGCCTGCGCGGTCGAGGGCGAGGGGACGCCGCTCGTGATGGTTCACGGCGCCGGTTCGGCGCGCTGCGCCTTCGACCTCGTCCGGCCGCATCTCGAGGCCCGGTTCGCCACCTGGACGGTCGACCGGCGGGGGCGCGGCGACTCCGGTGACGGCCACTCCTACACCATCGAGGCGGAGTTCGAGGACGTTGCCGCGGTCGTGCGCGAGGCGGGCGCCGGGGCGCTCCTGTTCGGCCACTCTTACGGCGCCCTGGTCGCGGCCGGGGCGGCCGCGCGGCTCGACGGCCTGCCGCGGCTCGCCCTCTACGAGGGGCCGATGGGCGGTGTGCTGGCGGACGAGCCCTGGACCGCGCGCTTCGAGGCGCGTGTCGAGTCCGGCGAGCGCGACCTGGCGATGCGCGACTTCATGAGCCACGTCGGCGGCTACACGGACGAGGAGATCGACGCCATGGACGGCACGCCCGCCTGGCAGGCGCGCCTGGAGGTGTCGCCCACGGTCCCGCGCGAGCTGCGCGCGGAGCGGGAGTTCAGCACCGAGGACCTGAAGCTCGGCGAGCTCCCGGCCCCGACGCTGCTGCTGATCGGCTCGCGGAGCCCGGACTGGGCGAAGCGCTCGACGGAGGCGTTCGCATCCGCCATCCCGCAGGCCGAGGTGCGGACGCTCGAGGGTCACGGCCACGGCGCCTCCGTGAGCGGCCCCGAGCTGCTGGCGTCGGAGCTCGAGCGGTTCCTGGGCTAGCCGGCGGCCCGGCGCCTAGCGCGCCGGCACCTGCTCGTTCTGGCGCACGATCCGCCAGGCCGCCTCGGTGGGGTTGACGAAGAACGGGGGCTCGCGGTAGCGGAGCTCCTCGTTGTAGTTGTAGTCCTTGGAGTAGCCGGTACGGACCGTTCCGCCGGAGTGCGTGCCGACCGTGCCGCGGAACTTCTGCCCGATCGCGCCGGTGACCTTGAGCCTTCCGAGCGCATTGCCGCAGTACCAGTTGTCGGTCAGGAACGAGTGGTTGAGGGCCAGGATGGCGGCGTCGATGTCGATGTTGCCCGGCCCCCACCACTCGTTGTCGCAGGTCGGGTTCCCGCGCCAGTCGGTGCCCCAGTTGTCCACGGGGTGATAGACCCGGACGAAGTTGTTCGCCACCAGGCCGCCGAGGATCGCGCTCCCTCCGCGCCTGAGGTCATCCTTGATGATGATGTCGTTGTCCGCCCCGATGGTCAGGTCGCTGTTGTACGTGCCGGACACGTAGACGTTGCCGCAGCCGGGTGATGCGGCGTAGGTCTGCTGGCGCATGTAGCCGACCAGGCAACTCGTGTTCCTCGCGTAGATCACGCCGTTGGCCGGCAGCGGCATGGTGGCGGTGCCGCTCGATGTCGTCACGGTCATGTTCGAGCCGTTGAGGACGATGGTCGTCTCGCCGTCGAAGGTGTAGTCCGGATCGGCGGCGGCGGCCAGCTCGGCATTCGACTGCGGCATCGGCAGCTGCCCCGCCGGCCAGTCGATCGTCCCGTTGAACGTCGGGCTGCCGCTCCCGCAGCCAACCCATCCGGGGTCGTCGCCGTTCAGCTCGATCACGTCGTTGGCGTCGCGGCCGAAGACGGGGGAGCCGCAGGTGGACAGGCTGTCGTTCGTCTTCAGCGGACCGTCGATGCTGTCGCCGGTGATGAAGTCCTGGTCCGCGCAGCTGGAGTTGCGCTGAGCGCGGTATGCCACGCAGTTGGCGGCGGCCCAGGCGGGGGTGAAGGACCCACCTGAGTCATAGGCATTCGGGTCCTGGGTCTCGTAGTCGGTGAACCACAGGAAGTCGATGAACGACTTGCGGCGCAACGTCGCGACGATGCTGCGCTTGTACGGCTTGTCGGTTGTGCTCGTGGGCGTGCGCACCCGGCCGGTGGCGCGGATGCGGAACGTCCCGGTCGTGGCGTCGACCATGGTCGTGGCCTGGTTGGGGACGCACTGCTCCGTGCCCGGGGCCGTTGTCTGGACGGCCAGCAGCTCGATCGCGTACTCCGCCTTGTAGCCGGGGATCTTCTGCCAGATGCGCGGGTCGGCACCCGTGCCGCTCCACTGGAGGTTGACCGCGTTCTGGCTCGGGTTGGGCACCTGGTCGCACTTGAGGTAGTACGAGTTGTCCTGCCCGAGCCGGTTCAGGTAGTAGTTCAGACCGGCCTCCGCGGCGGCGTAGGCCTGCTTTCCGTCCTCGTCCTTCTGCGTGAAGGCGATGTCCGGCTGCACCGCGGCGAAGCTGGCGGCCACGAGCAGCCCACCGACCATCAGCACGCCCATCAGCGTGACGGTCGTGAAGCCCTGCTGGCAGCGGTGGAAGAGACGCAGTCGGGTCAGAAGCATTCGGGGGTCCCCTGCAGCTGGGTCGGAACCGCGACGCGTACGTAGACGTCGTCCTCGAGCACCGACGAGTCGTTGTCGTTCACCAAGGGCCGCACGGCGAAGGCCCGAAAGCCGACCTTGATCAGCGCGACGCGGCCGAGGTCGGTGGCTGACAGCGGCGTGCCGAGCTGCTGCAGCACGCCGGTCGGGCCGGTTGTCTGGTAGCCGTAGTAGCGGAACATGGGGCGCGGCGTGGTGCCGTCCATGATCTGCCTGACCTTCGTGAGCAGCGGCAGGCTCGTGGCGGCCGCGGTGAAGGTCACGTTGGGGTAGGTCCCGGCGCCGGCGATCACCGACTCCGTGATCGTGTCGGTCGTCACGTCGAAGCTGAGCGTGCGCTTCTTGATCGGCTGTGTGCCGTCGCTCAGGTCCGCGTAGAACGTGATGCTCGAATCGGACGCGGCGACGATCGGCTTGTTTGCCGTGCCGACACAGACCTGAGAGCGCAGCTGCCGGGTGATGAGGTTCATCGCCAGCCGGCCGCGCTGCAGCGCCTCCGTGCGATCGGCGATCTGGCCGGAGGCCGTGAACGACCGGTCGAGCACCATGAAGGCGGCGAGCAGGACGACCATGCCGATGAACATGGCCACGAGCAGCTCCGTCAGCGTGAAGCCACGCTCGTCGGACAGGCGTGGGCGGCGGCTCAGTGGCATGGCCCGCTCTGGTTCAGCAGGATCTGGATCGCGCCGTTGCTGCTCGACGAGGTCGGGTTGCCCGCCGGGTTGGTGTTGGGGATCGTGTCGTCGGGGTGGGTGTTCGTCGGCGCGTAGCTGCCGCTGGCCCGGATATCGCCGTGTCCGTGCGAAGTGGTGCCCGTCACTGTTCTCTGCGCGCAGACCTTGTACGTGCCGTACGGGAAGCCCGGCTGCGGGAGCGCGCCGCTGGTGTTGCTCGTCTGCGACGGGAAGGTCGTGGGGCATCCGTCGGCCGTCTTCACGAACACGGTCGCGAAGGGGCTCGACGACACGAGCGTGCCGTCAGACTTGAGGATCCGGACGTTGATCGACGGCATGCGGACCCTCACGCTCGACGTGGGAACCGTCGTCAGGATCTGCCCGGGGGTCGGCGAGTACTTCTGGAGGTACGAGGCGTTGCTCGTGGGCGCCAGGGCCGGGTTGTTCGTCGAGCACTGGCCCGCGAACACGCCATAGCCGTCGAGGAATGGGAACAGGCTGGGGGCGATCACCTGCGTGCTCGGCAACCCGGACGACGCCTCGAAGCTCTCGGAGCCGACGGTGAGCTTGCCGTTCGACACCGTGACCCATTCGGACAGGACGTTGCTGGTGATGACGTTGCCGTTGACGGCGGTGTCGAAGTTCGCCCGGATCTCCGCCGCGGCGTCCGCCTCGAACGTGGTCTGCGTCGACGTGCCCGCGGTTACGCTCGTGCCCTTGCTAGGGGTGTTGCCCTGCCAGTCGACCAGACCGAGCCCGGAGACGGTGGCCGTGTAGGCACCGGCCGGGATGAACGGGAAGACGGCGCAGCCGAGCGAGTTGGTCGTCCCGGAGTACGACGCCGTGCCCGCCAGGTCCACCGTCGCGCCCTGCACCGGGTCCCCATCGCGGTCGGCCACCTTGACGACCGCCCGGCCCTCGCCGGGCCCGAAGGTCCCCGGCGGCGGCGTCACGAGGCTCACGGCGTCGACGATTCCCTTCGTGGCCGGCGACGTCACCTGGGAGACGATGCGGATGTTCGCCGAGGTCTTGGAGACGTTCGAGCAGCTGATCGCGCCGCCGGTGTCGACGGACCAGCTGGCGTTCGACTGAACGGTGTAGTTGACGTTGCGCACCACGACGGTCCGGTTCGACGCATAGCCGGCGAGCGTCGTGACCGGCATCGATCGCATCCGCTCGAGATCCTGCTCGGCCAGCGCGGCGGCCACGGAGCGGGCCTTGTTCTTCGCGCCGGTCGCCTGAGCACCGTCGAGGCCGTTCAGCAGTGCGACCGTCGCGATGGAGAGCAGCACCGCGCCCACCATGACCTCGATCAAGACGGAGCCGCGCTCGGCGCGCAGCCGCGAACGGCCGGCCGCGCACGCGGCGGCTAGGCGCGCTTGAAGGCGCGCCCGGCGAGAGCGCTTGTCCGGGTCAGTCGATCGCACGCGTCCTTGCATCTGATCGGCCTTTCGGGGGACCTGCTTGAGAGGTATGGCTCCGTGGCGGACCACCGCCCGAGCTATGACCACCCGGATGGCGCCCCGAGGACGTGCCCTGCGCGTGATTGAATCGCGTCATGACCGCCACCCTCCCGCCCGAGGTGCAGCAGGTCTTCGACCGCTTTATCACCACCGAGTTCACCACCGTCGACGGTCGCGGACAGCCGATCACCTGGCCCTTGACGCCCTACTACCAGCCCGGGGACCCGTGCATCGACGTCACCACGGGACTCGGCTATCCCAAGAAGGCCGACGACGCGCGCGCCAACCCGAAGGTGGCGATGCTGTTCTCGGATCCGACCGGCTGTGGCTTCGAGGGCGCGCCGCAGGTCCTGGTGCAGGGCACCGCCGACGTCGACGACCGTGACCTGGACGCCAACCGCGAGCGCTACAAGCGCGAGATCGCGGAGAAGCTGCCGGCCACGCAGAGCGATATGCCGCCGAAGGTGTTCGAGCGGCTCCTCGGCTGGTACCTGACACGCATCTACATCCACGTTCGCCCCGAGCGCATCTACGTGTGGAGCGACGGCGATCCCGCGCGCGAGCCGCAGCTGTTCGACGCGCACCTGGAGGAGGTCCGCTCGGGCCACGACGAGGAGCCGGAGATCGCGCTCCCCGGCACCGCCGGCGGCACGCCCGCGTGGGACGAGCGCGTGGAGGAGCTGGGCGCGAACTACCCGGAGGCGGTCGTGTCGCTGGTGTCCCCCGACGGCTTCCCGTTCTCCGTGCGCGTGCCGGTCGAGGTCGACCGTGACGCGAAACGCCTGCGCCTGGGGGGTGCCCCGCTCGGTGTCCCGTGGCAGCCTGGGCTCGCATGCGTCACCGCCCACGACCACCCGCCGGACTTCAGGTGGCAGCGCAACTTCCAGGTGCGCGGCGAGCTCGTCGAGGAGGACGGAGCGTGGGCGGTCATTCCGCGCAAGCTCGTGGGCGGCTTCGAGCTGCCGCCCGGCGGAGTCGTCGCTCGCGCGCGGCTCAACATCAAGAAGATGCGCCGCTTCCGCAGGACGGCCAAGCGCGAGCTGGCCGCCCGCGGGCGCTGAGGCGCGCCTGCCCCGAAATGCAAATCGCCCCGGCCGAGGCCGGGGCGATAAGAGAGACGCGGACTTCACGCTTGAGGTGCGCGCTCGTCAGCCGAAGCTGACGTGCGGCGCGGCGAGCCTCACAACCTCTGGCTTCGCTCTTGGCGTTCCGTCCGCGTCTCGATGATCAATAAACCAGCGCTCCATCTGCGCGTCAACCCCACCCGCGGAAACCATCCCGCACGTTGCGACTTTTCATGACTATTGCGTGCTCGCGGCCCCCGCTCATATGCTGTTCGGATGGGAGCCACCTCCGAGCAGCGCGACGGCCGGACCGTCCGGGCCGAGCGGACGCGCCAGGCTCTTGTCGACTCGCTCCTGGGGTTGCTCGACGAAGGGCTCCTGACGCCGACCGCCGCGGCGATCGCCGCGCGCGCGGGCGTCTCCGAGCGCTCGGTGTTCCAGCACTTCCCCGATCGCGAGGGGCTCTTCGAGGCCGTGGCGCGCGAGCAGTACGAGCGGGTGGTGCCCACGCTCCGCCCGATCGACTCGAGCATGCCGCTGCCGGACCGGATCGACCAGTTCGTCCAGCAGCGCGCCCGCCTCTACGAGCTGATCGGCGGCGTGCGCCGCGCGGCCCTGCTGATCGAGCACGAGTCGTCGTCGGTTGCGGGCTGGCTCGTCACCGCCCGCCAGGCCAAGGCCGCCGAGGCGGAACGCGTCTTCCGCCGCGAGCTGGACGCCATCCCGGCTGACGAGCGCGAGCCCTTGCGTGCCGCGCTGATCGCGCTCTGCTCCTGGGCGGCGTGGGACGGCTGGCGCACCCACCAGCGGCTCAGCGTCGCCCGCTCCCGCGGCGCGCTCGCCGCCGGCATCGCCGCCCTACTCGGCCAGCGCTGACCGAAGCTCCGCGATCGCCTGGTCGGCGTGGTCGAAGCGCACGGCCGTCATCCCGAGCGCGCGGGCGGCCTCGCAGTTCAGCTCGATGTCGTCGACGAACAGGCACTCCTCGGCGCGCAGGCCGCCTCCGAGCCGCTCCAGCGTGAGCTGGTAGATGCCGGGCTCGGGCTTGCGCATGCCGACGAACGCGGAGTCGACCACTACCTCGAAGATCTCGTCGAGCTCGGGCAGCTTGGCTCGCCAGAGCGGCTCCCACTCGCGCACGTTGTTCGTCAGCAGCGCGGTGCGCAGCCCGCGACGGCGCAGCTCGCCGACGAAGCCGATCATCGGCGCGTTCGGCTCGATGCGCTCGAAGTACAGCTCGCGCAGGCGGGCCATGTCGAAGCCGTCGTGCAGCTGCTCGGCCAGCCGGCGCGCGAACTCCTGCTCCGTGATGTCCCCGCGCTCGAGGGAGTGAAGCGGGTGGTCGCCGTAGACCTCGGCGGCCGCCTGCATCCCGCGGCCGAGGTCCTCGAGCGAGATCGGTGCCTCTTCCTGGTAGGCAAGGAACCCGGCTGCGAGCGGGGTCGTCAGCACCCCGCCGAAGTCGCTGATCAGAGCTCGGATCACGCCGCGACGGGCGGGATGACTCGCACCATCAGCTCGTAGGCCCCGATGCCCTCGCGCCCGTCGAGGCGCCAGCGGAACACGGCCGTGTGCACCTGGATCGCGTCCAGCTCGAAAGTCGATCCGGCGATCACCTGCCCGGAGCCGCGGCGCGGGAACTCCTCGCCGGGGAGCCACAGCTCGAGGCCGGCGCTGCGCTGGCGCCCGCCCCCGTCGTACACGGTCGAGATGCGCGCCTCCTCGACCTGGTGCAGCTCGCCGTCGAGGAAGAGCCCGGCACGCACCTCCTCGTCCCCGTGCCCGGGCGCGTCGCGCGCGCGCCTGGCCAGCGCCAGCAGGCCGTTGCCCTCGTCGACGAGGGCGGAGATGCTGCGCAGCGCCTGGAGCTCCTCCCAGCGCGGAGCTATCGAGGTGACGGAGAACGTCCCGAGGCAGTCGACCTTCGTTCCGTCCACCTGGCCGCTGACCCTGCAGATACGGGCGGTGACGCCTTCCAGGTCCACCTCGGAGCTGACCGGTTCGAGGCTCAGCGACATGCGGTCGGCCAGCTCTGCGCGCCAGCCGTCGCCGTCCTCGGTGACCTGGGGACCGTCCGCGTGGACCGCCGGCTGGCGTCCGTGGAAAAGCAGCGTCGCGCCCGATCGCGCCGTGCCGTAGAGGTCGCGGTCGGGGTCGAAGAACGAGAACGCGAACGCCTCGACGCTCACCGCTCGAGCCGCCTGGAGGGCGCGTCGTACTCGGTGGCGGTGCCCTCGACGTCGTAGGGCTCGGGGGTGTTGCCGACCGCCACGCGTCGCCCAAGGCGGCGCGCAACCAGCCGGCGGATCACCGCCCGCGTGGGGGGAATGAGCAGCAGCGCGCCAAATATGTCCGTGATGAAGCCCGGTGTGATCAGGAACGCGCCGCCGAAGACGATGAGCACCCCGTCGAGCACCTCGCGGTGCGGCATCCGGCCCTGTGCAAGGACCTCGTTGAAGCGCCGCCAGACGGCGCGACCCTGCGACCTGAACAGCAGCGTTCCGATCACCGAGTCCGCAAGCAGCAGAGCAACGGTCCCGTACCACTGCAGCCAGGGGCCGACGACCTCGAGGATCACATAGAGCTCTGCGAGCGGGAGCAGTATGAAAACTGCGAGCAGTGCCAGCAGCGGCATGGCTGCCTGACAGTACTAACCTTGGATGCATGCCGACCGTCGACGATGTCCAGGATGCCCTTACAAACGTGATCGACCCCGAGCTCGGGCTCGACTTCGTGGAGCTGGGGCTGATCTACACCGTGGAGGTCGAGGGCGGGGACGTGTTCGTCACCTTCACGCTCACCTCGCCCGGCTGTCCGATCGGGCCGCAGGTTTCCGAGCAGATCGAGGAGTTCGTGAGCGAGCTGGATGGCGTCACGGCCGTGCATTCGAAGATGACGTTCACCCCCGCGTGGACGCCCGAGCTGATGAGCGAGGAAGCCAAGTTCGCTCTCGGCTACTGAGCGCTTCAGCGCAGCGCTCCACCTGCCGATAGACCTCACGAGCGATCGCGCCGGAGGCGTTGTTGGCAACCCCGCACCAGGGCAGTTTCGAGGTTGACGAGGAGCGCCTGCTGGCCGGGAAGCTGGCCGGCGTGCTGTTCCTGACCGCGAGCGTGTCCATCGTTCTCCAGCTGTTCCTGCCGGGGGTCGAGGACAGCCACTGGCTGTGGGTGGTGAGCCTCTCCGCCATCTGCGTGGCGTGGGCGGCGTTCTGCCTGACGCTGGCGCGGCCGGAGGAACACGGCGCCTGGTTCTGGCATGTGCCGGCGACGCTTGCCATCCCGCTGATGGCCGGGCTGATGGCCGCGACCGGCGGCGCGGAGTCGCCGGCGCGCTTCTACGTCTTCTTCCTGCTCTTCTACGCCTGCTACTTCTTTCCGCGACGCTACGCGCGCCTCTACGTCGGCGGCTGCGTGGGCGTGGCGCTGACGCCGCTCGCGTACGACGGCACCGCCGTCCCGGGAGGCTACGTGAGCGAGCTGATCGTGCTGTGCGCCGCCTACATCACGCTGGGCTGGCTGATCGTGGCCGGCAAGGGGATCATGGTCGACCTGCGCGAGCAAGCGCGCTCGCTGTCGCTGCAGGATGCGCTCACCGAGCTGCCCAACCGCCGCGCGCTGCTCGAGTGGCTGGAGCGTCACACCGGGGCCGGCGCCCAGGTGGGGATGATCCTGGCCGACCTCGACGGCTTCAAGGACGTGAACACGGTCCACGGCTACCCCGCGGGAGATGCCGTGCTGCGCGAAACCGCACGCACGCTGCAGTCCTGCGTGCGCACCGGCGACTTCGTCGCGCGGCTCGGCGGTGACGAGTTCGCGGTGCTCACCCTGCGGACGGGCGCCGACGCGATGGAAACCCTCTCCGACCGGGTGCTGGAGGCCGTGCGATCGATGCCGCGGGGCGCGACCGTCGACGTGGAGCTGACCGTGAGCGTGGGCTGGGCGCTCTACCCGGACGATGCCAAGACGATCGACGAACTGGTGGCCGCGGCCGACTTCTGCGTGCGCGGCGCCAAGCTGACCGGCAAGGACCGGGCGCTCTCGGCCGTCGACTGGGTGCCCGCCGCCTAGGCGGGCCGAGCGAGAGACGCCTAGCCTCTTAGGCGTGCGCCCGCTCCGCGTCCTATACGACTGCTTCCCCGGCGATCCGGCCCTCGATACGGCGGTGTCGCGCGCGACGATGCGGCTGGTTGCGGCGGGCGAGCTGCCCGAGACGCTGCGGCTGGCTCGTCCCGCGGCGGTCGTGGCGTTCGCCAAGCGCGACGCGCTGGCTCCCGGCTTCCCCGAGGCCGTGGCGGCGGCCCGGGCCGCCGGCTTCGGGTCGGTGGTGCGGCTGGCGGGCGGGCGCGCCGCCGTCTTCCACCAGGACACGCTGGAGATCGCGCATGCCCTTTCCGATCCCGACCCGCGCAGCGGAATCCACACTCGCTTCGAGGCGGCCGCCGAGCTGATCGCGCGCGCCCTGCGCCGGCTGGCGGTCGACGCGCGCGTGGGGGAGGTGCCCGGCGAGTACTGCGCCGGGCGCTTCAGCGTGAACGCGGGCGGCGAGCGCAAGCTGGCCGGCATCGGCCAGCGCGTCATCTCAGGCGGCGCCCACGTGGGGACGGTGATCGTGGTGGACGACGCGGCCGCGGTGCGGCGGGTGCTCGGCCCGGTCTACGCGGCGCTGGAGCTCGACTGGGAGCCCGCGACGGTGGGCGCGGTGGCCGAGGAGGCGCCCGGCGTTGGCTGGGAGTCGGTCCGCGACGCGCTGCTCAGCGAGTACGCCGGACGTTTTCGGCTAGCCGAGGACGTTTTGGACGCCGAAACGCTCGCCCTGGCGCGGACGCTGGCGGCAGAACACCGGCCGCTCGAGCCCGCAAGCGTCGGCGAAAAGCAGCAATAGAGGGTCGCCCGAAGCGAGTGTGGTCGAGTTTTCCAGTCATATTGTCCGGAAAGCTCGACCACACGCTCCGCCAAGGCGGTGGCGGCACCCTTGGTTGCCGCTGTTAGCGCGGCTGGGGCGCCGCCCGCGCCGGCGCCGCGCGCCGCGCGTTTTCGGCCACCGCGTCGACCAGCTGCGGCCACACCTCGCGCGGCAGGTCGTGCCCCATGCCGGGGATCGCGATCAGGCGGGCGTCGGGAATCGCCCGGGCGGTGGCGCGACCACCGCGGAAGGGCACCAGCGGGTCGCTGCGGCCGTGGATGACGGTGGCCGGCACCTGCACGGAGCGCAGCTGCGCGGTGCGGTCGCCGGAGGCCAGGATCGCCGCCAGCTGGCGGCCCGTTCCGGCCGCGTGGTGTCCGCGCTCGTAGGTCGCGGCGGCCAGCTCGCGGATGCGTTCGTCCTGGAGCGGGAAGCCCTTCGACCCGATCAGCCGGAAGATGCGCACGAAGCGCTCGATGTAGGCCTGCTTCTCCTCGGGGGCGCGGCGCATCAGCACGCCCCACACGCGCAGCTTGGGCCGCCCCGCCCGGCGCTCGCCGGTGGTGGACATGATCGACGTGAGCGAGAGCACCCGCTCCGGCAGCTTGATCGCCATCGTCTGGGCGATCATCCCGCCCATCGAGGCGCCCACCACGTGGGCCGCGTCGATGCCGAGCGCCTCGAGCAGCCCGAAGGCGTCGTCGGCCATGTCCTCGAGCAGGTACGGCGCGTCCACGCTGAGCCCCATCATCGCCCGCCGGACGTCCGGCACCGGCGCGTCGATCTTGGTCGAGTGGCCCGAGTCGCGGTTGTCGAAGCGAATCACGTAGAAGCCGCGCTCCGCGAGCTGCTCGCACAGCTCGGTGTCCCAGTGGATCAGCTGCATTCCCAGGCCCATCACCAGCAGCAGCGGCGGGTTGGACGGGTCGCCGTTCGTCTCGTAGGCGATCTCGATGCCGTTGGCGCGTGCCGTTTCCTCGGCCATGCGGCAGACCTTACCGGCGCCGCATCCGCGCCTCCCGCCACTCCACGATCGACAGCGGCGTGGGCAGCTCGAGCTCCTCGCGCCCCGGCAGCGCGCGCGGCTTGAGCGCCGTCTCGACGGCCTGGCCCTGGGCTTCCTCGACCCAGTACGCCCCGGCGCCGCGCCGGGCGCTCACCGCCTCCACCAGCTCACGCCCGGCGAACAGCAGGCCCACGCCATCGTCCACGGCCCAGCCGGGCGGGACCGCCTCCGTGCGGATCGCCTCGTGGAAACAGGGGCGGCGGGCCGGCTCGGCGTCGTAGTGCACCGAGTTGCTGCCCGGCAGCAGGCCCAGCCCGCGGACCGGCCGCGGCGCTCCGAACGAGGTCGTCACCCCGGCGTCGAACCAGCACATCGACCCGGCGCTGATGCCGCACATGACGATGCCGCGCTCCCAGGCCTCGCGCAGGATCGCGTCGACCCCGTGGGCCCGCCATACGGCCAGCAGGTTCAGCAGGCTCCCGCCGCCCACGTAGAGCACGTCCTGACCGAGCAGGACCGCGCGGACGTCGACCGGCTCCGAGCCGAGCCGGAACAGCGACAGGTGGGTGGGCTCGCACGGCAGATGCCGGAAGGCGGCGTAGAAGCGGCGGATCTGCTCCTCGGCGTCGCCGCCGGCGGTGGGCAGCAGGCACACGCGCGGGTGCGGCGCGCGCGCGGCCTCGAGCACGTAGCGGTCGAGCGCCGGGTCGCCCGGCGGGCACGAGAACCCGCCGCCGCCCATCGCCACGATGCGGCGGCGCTCCGATTCGCTTGCCACCCTCAGGCCGCCCGCACCACCGCGGGGGTAGCGCCCAGGTAGTCGGCGGGAAGCGGCCGGCGGCTGACCCGGCCCCCGGTCCGGCGCATCCGGTACGCCCGCGCGCCCGGCCGCGAGCTGACCACCCGAGTAAGCCGCTCGCCCTCGAAATGCAGCGCGGCGCCGTCCTCTACCGCGTAGCCCTCGGCCATGCCGGCGGCAAGCATGGTGCGGTAGGCGCGGCAGCGCTCGGGGTCGGCGTCGAAGTGGACGCAGTTGCTCCACGGCAGCAGGCCGAGCCCCGCGATCGCCTGGGGCGGCCCGTGGAACGCGGTCACCGCCTCGGCGAACCAGCACAGCGAGCCCGCGCTGAGCCCGCACAACACCACGCCGCTCTCCCAGGCACGCCGGAGGGTCACGTCGAGCCCGTGGGCGCGCCAGGTGCCGAGCAGGCTGACCACGCTGCCGCCGCCCACGTAGACGAGGTCGCTGGTCAGCAGTTGCTCGTGCACGTCGCCCGCCGACTGCTCGCGGCGGAACAGCGACACGTGCGACGGCTCGCAGCGGCCTGCCTCGAAGGCGCGGTAGAAGCGGACGATGTAGTGGTCGGCGTCGCCGCTGGCGGTCGGCAGGAAGCACACGCGCGGGCGTGCCTTGCCGGTGAGGGAGAGCACGTAGTCGTCGAGCAGCGTGTTGCCGCGCTCCATAGAGAAGCCGCCGCCGCCGAACGCCACGATCTGACGCCGCTCTCCTCGCACCGACGCAAGGTAGGCGCGGCCGCTTCGCCGGTCAACGAATTTGCGCCCTTTGGCGACGCGACCTGGACCGGATGTCGAAGCGGCCTTAGTGCTGATCGCGCGTCGGAAGGACGACGCTCAGCTTGGACACCCGCACCGAGAACGCGTTGTTGCTCGTGCGCAGGAAGCCGGCGTCGGCGCCCAGCAGCTCCAGCTTCGCCACGTGCCCGCGCCGGAAGCGCCAGCCGTTGCCGAACAGCTGGAACACGATCCGGCCGCGCTGGTCGTCCGCGAGCCGGTAGACGCCGCGCGAGATCAGCATCTGGCTCCCGCCGTGGACGTCCCAGAGCCGGGCGGCGAGAAACCCGCCAGAGCCCTTGGTGCGGATCGACGCGCGCACCGTCGGCAGCCCGAGCATGGTCACGGGCCGCCTCACCGCGGCGGACGCGAGGGCTGTTCCCGGGGCCCGCTCGGCCGGCACGGTCGTGCACGCGTCACCTGCGAGGATCTGGTCGAAGGCCTTGCCGGTTTCGGGGTTGCCGCCCGTCGAGTCGACTCGCTGCACCTTCGGCGCGCGCAAGGCGAGGCGTCCGGGATGCAGGCGCTCCCAGCTGCGCGCCCTGTAGGGCCCCTCCGCCGGGGCGTCCTTCGGGCAGGTCTGGGTGAAGGCGATGACGCTGTTGTGTGCCGGCGCGCGGCCCTTCCCCCTCAGGTGGCTCGCGAAGAAGTTCGCGCCCTGGGTGTTGAAGAAGCGATCGGCGCCCACCTTGTTCGAGCCGCGCGGGTGCCCGAGGTCGCCGAGCTGGTAGGAGATGCGGGCGCCCTTGGTGCGCTCGAAGGCCTGGTAGACGCGCAGCGCCTCGGTGGCGGGGAAGAGGTCGTCGGTCCACCCGTTCTGGACGAGCAGCGGGGCCGGCGTCCCGCGCACCCCGGCGGCGCTGTGGTAGGTCGTGAGCTCGCGCGCAGCCGCCTGTCCATCCGCGCCGTAGGGCTCGCCGCGGTCGGTGACGGCGCGCCACGCGCTGAGGTCGGCGGTGGGATCCGCTCCTTCGGGTGCGATGAAGCCCGTGAGGGTGCCAAGCGTGTAGAGCCCGTTCGTGAAGCTCTGCTTCATCACGCCCAGCGGCTGCCGGCTCTGGGCGGCTGAAACCGGGGCGAAGTCGAGGAAGCGCCCGTTCGGGGTGAGCGCGTTGGTCAGGTCGGTCGTCCCCCAGCGCGGCCACGCTGCGGCGATCTCGAGCGAGCGCCCGCCCGGGCTGCGCCAAGCGGCGAACGACCCGTTCGGCAGCCGGATGCGGTTGCGCAGGCGCGCCAGGTTGTGGCTCTGGATGCCGCCGTATGAGATGCCCGTGACGCCGATCGCGCTTGGCTTGACGACGCTCTGGTCCACGAGCAGGCCGAGCAGGTACTGGGTGTCGCGTGCCTCGTAGCGCTGGTCCGCCAGGTGCACCCAGCCGCGATCGCACGCCGGGGACGTGCGCGAGTCGAGCTTGCCGCAGGAACGGCCGAACCCGCGGGCCGAGTAGTTGACGACCGCGTAGCCCTGCTGCGCGAAGTAGACGTTGTTGTAGTGGAAGGTCGAGCCGCCGTCGCCATCGGTTCCGGTGGCCAGGAATGCCCCCTTGTCGCCGCCCCAGCCGTGCATCATCACGATCGTCGGGAACGGCCCGTCGCCGGCCGGTGGCAGCGTGACGTCCACGTCGAGCGGCACGCCGTCCCAGCTCGCCACGCGCTGGGCGTCGCTCGCGGTAGGGCAGAAGCGCACGCCGTTCTGGGCCGTGCAGGCGTGGCCGAAGGGATCGGCGGCTTCGGCGGTCACGGGGGCGAGCAGGGCCAAGACGGGGATGAGCGCGAGAAGTTTTTTCATAGGGGCTGCGAGCAACCTACCGCGACAGGGCCGGCGGCGCCCGCAGGGCGGCTGGGCGGATGGCCGAGCTCGGCCAGCCGGTCAAGGAGATGCTTGGGGGCTTTGAGTATTGGGTGCGCGACCGGCACCCTGTGGAGACTTCTTCTTGACGCCGTTCGAGCTGGCGGCCGCCTTCGTCCGCGAGCGCGCCTCGTTGAGCAGCTCCGCCAGCGCGTCCTCGAGCATCGTGCCGAACTCCTCGAGGTCGGCCATCGCGTCGTAGTCGGCCAGCAGGCCGAAGTCGACCTTGCCGTTGTAGCTCATGATCGCGATCGCGAGCGCGTGGTTCTCCGGCAGGAACGCGATCGGCACGATCTCGAGCATCTCCCGGCCGAGCAGGTAGAGCGGGAACTGGGGGCCCGGCACGTTCGTGACGATCAGGTTGAACAGCCGCGTGGAGAAGTTCAGCCGCGAGGCCTGCGCGAGCAGCGTCGGCGGCGCGAAGTCGGTGAGGCCGGCGATCACCTCCGCGCCGAGCGCCTGCTTGCTTTGCTTGAGGTTGCCCATCGACTCCTGCACCTGCCGCAGGCGCTCCACCGGGTCCTTCACGTAGACGGGCAGCGGCCCGCGCATCGCCGCGATGCGGTTGCCGAGCGCGCCGCGCTCGTCCTGGCTGCGGATCGAAACCGGCACGAGCGCCCGCAGCTCGAGCCCTTCCGTGCGCACGCCGCGCGTGCGCAGCCAGCGGCCAAGCGCGCCCGCCACGACGGCCAGCACCGCGTCGTTCACGGTGCCGCCGAGCGCGTCCTTGATCTCCTTGAAGTCGCTCAGGCGGCTCTGCACCCAGCGCACGCGCCGGTGGGGGCCGATCGGAACGTTCAGCGGCACGTCGGGCGCGGGATTCATCCCGGCCCAGACGACCTCGCCGACGCCCTCTACGGCCTCGCGCGCCTGCTCGATCGAGCGGCCCGGGCTGCCGAGCGCTCCCAGCGCCCGGCCCGCGATCGACAGCGGCGTGCGCACCAGCCCCTTGACCCCCTCGGCTACCAGCTCCACGACCGAGGGCTCGGGCTGCGGGGCCCAGCCGTCGTCCTCGGGCGCCTGGGGCGGCACCGGCTGGAGGTCGAACAGCACGGTGGCGATGTCCACGCCCGACACGCCGTCCACCAGCGCGTGGTGGGTCTTCGAGATCACCGCGAACTTGCCGCCCTCGAAGCCCTGGATCAGCCAGACCTCCCACAGTGGCTTGGAGCGGTCGAGTCGCTGCGAGAAGATGCGCCCGACGAGCTGGCGGAGCTGGTCATCCGACCCCGGCCGCGGCAGCGCGGTGTGGCGCACGTGGTAGTCGATGTTGAAGTTCGGGTCGTCGACCCAGAACGGGCGGCCCATCTCGAAGCGCGGCACAGCCAGCTTCTGGCGGTACCGCGGCACCAGCCGCAGGCGCGACTGGATGTGCGAGGAGAACTCCTCGTGGGAGGGCGCCGGGCCCTCGAAGATCACGAGCGCGCCGACGTGCATGTGCGACGCCTGCTTCTCCTGGTGGAGGAAGGAAGCGTCGATGGCGCTTAGCCGGTCCTTGTGTCCCTGCTGTGCCATGTGGGGAATCTACCCGCCACAATCGCTCCCGTGAAGCTTCTCGGGACCGTCCTCGCGGTGCAGGTGGCGCTGGGGCTGGCCCTCGTAGTGCTCGTGGCCACGGACAACCTGCCGTGGGGCGGCGACGAGGCCGACGGCGCGCCGGCAGGCATCGCCCGTCCGACGGCCGATCGCTTCGACTCGGGCGCCGCCTGGGCGCTGCTCCGCGACCAGGTCGCGCTCGGGCCGCGCCCGGCCGGATCGGAGGCGTCGCGGAGGCTCGCCGAGCGGCTGCGCCGCCTGCTGCCGCGCGGGCGCTTCGAGGCGGTGCCGGAGGGCCTGCGCAACGTGGTCGGCACGGTGCGCGGCCGCGAGCCCGGCTACGTCGTCGTGGGCGCGCACTACGACACGAAGGACATCCCGGGCTTCGTCGGCGCCAACGACGGCGCCTCCGGGACGGCGGTGGTGGTTCAGCTGGCACGCACGATCAAGCGGCCGCGGCACACGATCAAGTTCATCCTGTTCGACGGCGAGGAGAGCCCCGCGGGCACGCCCGGCCGGCTGTTCGCCCAAGAGGGCCTGCGCGGGGCCAAGGTGGCGGCGCCGCGCTACAGCGACGCCCGGGCGATGGTGCTGCTCGATTTCGTCGGCGACCGCCGCCTGAGCCTCCCGCGCGAGGGATCCTCGGACGCGGGGCTCTGGCGCAGGCTGCGTGCGGCGGCCCGGGCGGTGGGCGTGGCGCGCCACTTTCCGCCCGACACGCGCGGCACGATCCTCGACGACCACATCCCGTTCCTGCGCGAGGGCGTGCCCTCGATCGACCTGATCGATTTCGACTTCCCCTGCTGGCACCTGCGCTGCGACGACATGTCGAACGTCTCCGAGCGCAGCCTCGACGCCACCGGGGAAGCCGTGTACCGGCTCCTCGCTAGCCTCTGACCCGGATGGCATTCGCCCCCGAGAAGCTGCTACTCGCCGCTCCGCGCGGCTACTGCGCCGGTGTCGACCGCGCCGTTCAGACCGTGGAACGCGCCCTGGAGCTGTACGGGCCGCCCGTATACGTGCGCAAGGAGATCGTGCACAACAAGCACGTGGTGGAGCAGCTGCGCGAGCGCGGCGCCATCTTCGTCGAAGAGGAAACCGAGGTGCCGCCGGGGGAGACGGTGATCTTCTCCGCCCACGGCGTGGCTCCGAGCGTGCACGCGAACGCGGAGTCGCGCAGCCTCAAGACGATCGACGCGACCTGCCCGCTCGTGACCAAGGTGCACGTCGAGGCGAAGAAGTTCGCGGCCGAGGGCTACACGATCGTGCTGATCGGGCACGAGGGCCACGAGGAGGTCGAGGGCACGATGGGCGAGGCCCCGGACAGCTTCGTGTTGGTGGAAACCGAAGAGGACGTCGATCGCCTCGAGCTGCCCGACCCCGACCGGGTCGCTTTCCTCACCCAGACCACCCTGTCCGTGGACGAGACCGACCGCATCATCCGCCGGCTGCACGAGCGCTTCCCGAACATCACGGGTCCCAAGTCCGACGACATTTGCTACGCCACCACGAACCGCCAGATGGCGGTCCGCCAGATGGCGCGCGAGTGCGATCTCGTGCTGGTGATCGGCTCGAGCAACTCGTCCAACTCGAACCGCCTGGTGGAGGTGGCGCGCGACCACGGCGCCGACTCGCACCTGATCGACAACGAGGGCCAGGTGCGCGAGGAGTGGTTGGAGGGCAAGCGCGTGGTGGGCATCAGCTCCGGCGCGAGCGCGCCCGAGGAGCTGGTTCAGCGGCTCGTCGACTTCTTCCGGGCCCGCGGGACGAAGGACGTCTCCGAGTTCCAGGTCGTACAGGAGGACGTGCGCTTCATGCTCCCGCGGGAGATCCGCCGGGAGCTGGCGGCGCGGGCGTGAACTGCACGCCGTGCAGCCGTAGGCCGGGGGACTCCGCCTCCACCCGGCCATCGGCCTCGTAGAGCCCGGGCTCCAGCCCTGCGCCGGATAGCACCGCGAACGCACCGCCGGCGCTGAAGTCGAAGCTCGCCGCCGCGCCGGCGTCGGCCGCCTCGATCCAGTCCTCGCCGTCGGCCCAGTCGCGCACCAGCTCGAGCCGCTCGCGGTCCCCGGGCAGGGCGATGTCCGCGGTCTGGGGCTCGAGCAGCACGCCCGGAGCGTCCTCCGCGCGCACGGGGGCGAGCGGCTCGATCGCCTCGCCCACGCACTCCTGGATCGCCAGCTCGGCTTCCAGGTACTCGCCCTCGCCATAGTGGACGTCGCGCAGCTTGCCGGTGCGGTCGAACAGATACCGCCCGGGCCAGCCCATGTTGCCGTACAGGCGCCACACCTCGAGCGCCGGGTCGAGCAGGACCGGGTAGCGCACCTCGAGCCGTTCGACCGCGCGGGCGACGGCGTCGCGGTCGCGGCCGAACGAGTAGCCGGGCGAGTGAATCGCGATCACTCGCAGGCCGGCATCGGCGTAGCGGTCGTGCCAGGCCTTCAGGTACGGCATGGTGCGCAGCGAGTTCACGCGCGCGAAGTCCCAGAACTCGACCAGCACCGCCCCGCGACCCATCAGCGTGTTCATGCGCAGGAAGGCGACGTTGAGCCACTCCATCCCCTGCGGGAATTCAGGCGCGTAGATCTCTGCCTCTGCCGGGGGTCGCATGGTACCCGGCGTATCCTGCCTGACTCCGGTTGCGGGTTGCGCATCGAAATGGGGCTGGCCGTGTTATAGGCTGAGCGCCGCCCGTGGCGGCTCGAGTCCCGAGTGCCGTGGGCGGATCGACGTACGGTTCCCCACATTCCAGGAGGAGGAATGCGCAAGCTTTTGATCCCCGCGTTGGCTATTTCCGTAGCCCTCGCGGTGGCCGGTATTGCCTACGCCGCCAACATCTACACCGTCAGCGGGAGCACGAAACCCGGCGGCAAGGGCACCCCCGCGAAGCCGCTTCCGGTTTCGCTCAACTTCAGCTACACAGTCAAGGACGAGAACCCGGCGAACCGCGGTACTCCGGTGGAGAAGTACTTCATCGGCGCCGAGGGGCTCGTGACCTATCCCGAAGCGTTCCCGAGCTGTTCGGGCGCGTCCGACGGTGCCAACAACGAGGACCTCGCCAAGGTCAAGAAGGCCTGCAAGAAGGCGAGGGTAGGCGGCGGCATCATCAAGGCCTATGCCGGCCCGCCCACGGATCAGACCACGAAGCTGAACTGTGTCCTCGAGCTCAACCTCTACAACCTCAAGCCGGGCAAGTACAACACCAACGGCGGCCCGGTGAAGATCACCAAGAAGCAGGGCGGCCTGGCGATCCGCATCGACGGCGTTCAGGCGGGGATCCCGGACCTGAGCGACAAGTACAAGGGCAAGTGCGCCGCTGCCCAGAACGAGTCGATTCTGGCTCCCTACGTCCAGACCAAGATCAAGGGCGTGACATCGGACGAGCTCCAGTTCACGGTGCCACAGTCCCTGCTGCATGTCGGTCCTCTGGAGACTGCGGTGCAGGAAGTCACGTCGCAGATCGCCAAGCGGACGGCGAAGAAGAAGATCGGCGGCGTGCAGCGCACGGTCGGCTTCTACTCGTCGATCGGCTGCAAGGGCGGCAAGCGCTCGATCCAGGTGACGTTCATCTCGGAGGCGGGCCAGAAGACGCCGAAGTCGAGGGACGGGAAGTGCTGATAGCCGCCTAGCGGCTGCTTCGGCAGGTTTCGCCACGGGGCGGCCTTCGGGCCGCCCCGTCGCGTTCAAGGGGTCGCGATCGCGTGAAGGAGATGTGGCGCCACCCAGATCTCGACCGCGGCGCTGGCCAGCAGGACCGGGACGGAGATGGCGACGGTGACGAAGGTCGCGGCCAGCAGGTCCTGCCACTCACCGGCGCGGCTGGCGACGATCCAGGCGGCCAGCGGGAGGAACAGCGCGAACAGCTCGGGCAGCGCGTGCGGTACCAGCGCCAGCAGCAGCACGCCCGGGCTGGTCCCGAGCTGGGCGGCGATCGCCGCGGCGCCCCCGCCGATCACGTAAGCCTGCGTGCAGAGCGAGAAGGTGGTGGCGCACACCACGAAGCCGATCGCCAGCGGGCCGGCCTTCTCGTGCACCCAGCGTGAGATCCCGCTGCGCTTGGACGCCGACAGCGGCAGCGAGCTGCCGGCCATGAACCCGGCCACGCACGCCATCGCGTGCAGGGCCAGCACCAGCGAGTTGCGGTAGAGCACGGCCAGGTAGTCGTGGAACGTCGCCTGGGAGTTGTAGCCGGGGATCAGGTAGCTGGTCGGATCCGGCGTGGTGAGCTTCGCGATCACGTAGACGGCGCCGAGCAGGCCGCACGCGATCAGCAGGCTGAGCGTGGCCCATGGCCGCAGCATCCGCCACGGGTGCTCGTTCCAGCGCCGCAGGGCGAACCTGGTGTCTTGCATGCCCTGGACGAGCACGAAGTCGTTGACGCTCATTCGGACACGCATCGGCATGGCCAGGCGGATCCGTGAGCAGCGGACCGCCCGCTCGCCGGCCGGCCCCGGGCTGAGGCGGGCCAAAGGTCCCAGGCCGGCTCGGCCCAACGCCCGATGCGGCGCGTCCACGCGCGCCCTATCGTGGCGCTCGATGACCGAGGGCCGAAGCGGCGCTGTGCGGGCCATGAGCGACGCCGTGCTGGCGATCGCGGGCGAGCGCTCGGTGGACACCGTGCTCCAGCGCATAGTGCACACCGCCCGCGAGCTTGGGGGCGCCCGCTACGCCGCGCTGGGCGTCCCGGACGGCGAGGGCAACTTCGCCCGCTTCATCACCTCGGGCATGACCGAGGCCGAGGTTGAGGCGATGGGGCCGCTGCCGCGCACGCACGGCCTGCTGGGCGCGACGCTCGAGTCCGAGGACTCGTACCGCACGGCCGACATCAAGCGCGACTCGCGCTTCCGCGGCTGGTGGCCCGCCGAGCATCCCCAGATGGGGTCGTTTCTGGGCGTGCCGATCATGGCGCGCGGCGAGGTCATCGGCGCCTTCTACCTGACCGACAAGGAGACGGCGGGGGAGTTCAGCGCGGATGACCAGGAGCTGATCGAGATGCTGGCCCCGCACGCCGCGGTGGCCATGGAGAACGCGCGCCTGTACGAGCGCAGCCGCGAGCTGTCGATCGTCGAGGAGCGCAACCGGCTGGCCCGCGAGCTGCACGACTCGCTGGTGCAGAAGCTGTTTGGGATGGTGCTGGCGGCGCAGTCGGCGGGGACCCTGCTCGACCGAGACTCCGGCGCGGCCCGCGAGCAGGTCGAGCACCTCCAGGAGCTCGCCCAGGAGGCGGTCGTGGAGCTGCGTTCGCTGGTGTTCCAGCTGCGCCCCGCAGAGATCGAAACCGAGGGCCTGGGCGCCGCGCTGCGCAAGCACGTGGAGCTGCTGAGCCGCGCGCATCGCGCGCCGATCTCGCTCGAGCTTACGGGCGCGCCGCGACTGCGGCCGGGGGTGGACGAGGAGGTCTTCCGCATCGCGCAGGAGTCGCTTCAGAACGCGTTGCGCCACGCACGCGCGGCGCACATCGAGCTGAGGCTGGAGGAGGACACCGGCGGCCTGCGGCTGTCCGTGGCCGACGACGGGGTCGGCTTCGAGCCCGACGAGGCCGGTTTGCGCTCGCGCCGCCTCGGCCTGACGTCGATGGAGGAGCGAGCTCGCGCACTCGGAGCCCGCCTGCGGATCGACTCCGCGCCGGGGCGGGGAACCACGATCAGCCTGGAGGTGGACAGTGACGGAGATTCGCGTCCTGATCGCTGACGACCACGCTGTGGTCAGGCAGGGGCTGCGCACCTTCCTCGAGCTCCAGGAGGACATCGAGGTGGTCGCCGACGTGGCCGACGGCGAGGCGGCCCTGCGCGCGGCTGAGGAGCACGAGCCGGACGTGGTCCTCATGGATCTGGTCATGCCGGGCGTGGGCGGCGTCGAGGCGATCCGGCGGCTGCGGGAGGTCCGGCCGCAGGCGCGGGTGCTCGTGCTGACGAGCTTCCTCGACGACGAGAAGTTGTTCCCGGCGGTGCGCGCCGGTGCGGCCGGGTACCTGCTCAAAGACGTGGAGCCGGCCGAGCTGGTGCGCGCGATCCGGGCCGTGGGGGACGGCGAGGCGCTGCTGCACCCGGCCGTGGCGGCGCGGCTGATGGAGGAGTTCTCCGAGACGGAGCGGCCGGCCGCCGACGAGGCGCTGACGGCGCGCGAGCGCCAGGTGCTCGAGCTGATCGCGCGCGGCCTGCCGAACAAGCTGATCGCCCGCGACCTGGAGATCGCCGAGAAGACGGTGAAGACGCACGTGAGCAGCATCCTCGGCAAGCTCGGGCTCACGGACCGCACCCAGGCGGCGCTCTACGCGGTGCGCATGGGGATGCTCGAGTCCTAGGACCAATTCCCGATGGTCACAGGCGCGGCGGCTGCCTAGCCTCGTTCCTGATGACTTCCACGGCGATCGTCACCGGTGCCTCACGCGGATTGGGCCTCGCCCTGGCCCGCGCCCTGGCGCAGCGGGGCTGGCGGTTGGTTGTCGACGCGCGCGGAGCCGAGGATCTAGAGGCGGCGCGCGGGGGGCTGGGCGAGAACGTGACGGCGATCGCCGGCGACGTGGCTGACGAGTCGCATCGCCGCGCTCTGGTGGCGGCGGCCGGGCCCCGGCTCGACCTGCTGGTGAACAACGCGAGCGCCCTCGGACCGAGCCCGCTGCCCACCCTCGCCGAGTATCCGCTGTCCGAGCTCGACCAGGTTTACCGCGTCAACGCTGTGGCGCCGCTGGGGCTCGTGCAGCTGGCGCTGCCGCTGATGGCCGCGGGCGCACGCATCGTCAACGTCAGCTCTGACGCCGCGGTCGAGGGCTACGAGGGCTGGGGCGGGTACGGCGCGTCGAAGGCCGCCCTCGACCAGCTCAGCCGGGTGCTGGCCGCCGAGCACCCCGAGCTGCGGGTATACGCGGTCGACCCGGGTGACATGCGCACCCGCATGCAACAGGACGCCTTCCCCGGCGAGGACATCTCGGACCGCCCGCTCCCAGAGGAGAGCGTGCCCGGCCTGCTGGCGCTGATCGAGGGCGACCTGCCGAGCGGGCGCTACGCGGCTCGCGAAGTAGCCGGCGCCGACGCCCCGGCGGCGGCCGCGCCGTGAGCATGCTCAGCGCCTCCCGGGAGCTCGCCGAGCCCGCCGAGGCACGGGAGCCGGCCGAGCTGCGCGGCCACGGGCGCGACGACGTGCGGCTGCTGGTCGCGCACCGCGACGGCGGCATCGAGCACGCGCGCTTCGCGGACCTGCCCGAGCTGCTGGCGCCAGGCGACCTGCTCGCGGTCAACACGTCCGCGACGATGCCGGCGGCGATCTCGGTGCGCGCTCCGGCCGGCGAGCTGCGCCTCCACCTCTCGGGGCCCGCCCGCGGGCGCTCCGACGGCGCCTGGCTGGTCGAGCTGCGGCGCGCGGGCGACCGCTTCCGGGGCGGCAGCGAGGGTGACGTGCTCCTACTGCCCGCAGGCGGTACCGCCGTCCTGGTCGAGCGTGACCCGGGCGGGCGCCTCTGGCTGGCCTCCTTGCGCCTGCCCGCCGCGGTACCGCGCTACCTGGCGCGCCACGGCGAGCCGATCCGCTACCGGCACGCCACCCGGCCGTGGCCGCTGGAGCGCTACCAGACGGTGTACGGCAACGTCCCCGGGAGTGCCGAGATGCCCAGCGCCGGGCGCGCCTTCACGCCGGAGCTGGTCACGCGGCTCGTGGCGGCGGGCATCGACGTGGCCCCGCTGGTGCTGCACGCCGGCGTGTCCTCGCTGGAGGCAGGCGAGACGCCGTACGCCGAGTGGTATCGCGTGCCGCGCTTCACCGCCGAGCGGATCAACCTGGCACGCGCGCTGGGCGGCCGGGTGATCGCGGTCGGCACCACCGTGGTGCGCGCCCTCGAATCGGCCGCCGGCCGCGACGGCCGCGTGCGCGAACGCGAGGGCTGGACCGAGCTCGTGATCGCGCCCGACTCGACCATCAAAGCAATGGACGGCCTGCTCTCCGGCTTCCACGACCGCGACTCGTCCCACCTGGCGATGCTCGAGGCGATCGCCGGCGCCGACCTGCTGGAGCGCTCGTACGCCGAGGCGGCCGGCGCCGGCTACCTGCGCCATGAGTTCGGCGACCTCCACCTGATCATGCCGGCCGCATGCCCGTGAAGCACAACTGACGCACGCGAACGCGCAGCGCTTCACGGCCACACGCGCCCCGTCCAGCCGGTGCGGCGCGTGGGTCATGTTTCCCAGCGATTCGGTCGATCCAATCAGATGCGCAAGAAGGCCACCGCAGCGTTCGGGGCCTCCTCGACGTGGGTGATCGCCGCCGCGTTCGTTGTGGCATTCGTTTCGATTGCCGTCGTGACGACGCTGCAGAGCCGCGCCAGCTCGAGCCGCGACGCGCAGGTCAGGCTGGGACAGATCGCGCGGGACTTCGACGCCCTTCAGAGCATCGCGTGGGATGGGCAGGGACAGGACGCCGCCGCGCAGGCCGCCGCGCTGAAGCGGATGCGAGCGAGCGAGCGGCGCATCGACAGTCGCCTCGCGGAGCTGCGGCGCGACCACTCCTCTCCACACCTGTTCCACCTGATGACTCCCTACAGGAAGAACCGGGCCGCGCTGGAGAGGATCCGCACGCATATCGCTCGCCACGAGGAAGCGGCGGCCAACGCTCTCGGGTCGGCCAGCATTCCCACCCAGCGGGCGGTCGGCCGGGAGCTCGACCGAGCGGGTGCGAGCTACCAGCGGCGCGCGTCGACATCGCTGACGCTGGCGACGCTCGGCTCGGCGGGCATGATCGTCACCCTGGTCTTGCTGTTCGCGGTCTTCTACCTCCGCTCGCACAGCGCGCACGCCAGGGCGCAGGGCCTGGCTCGGGAGAACGCGCGGCTCTTGGTGGAGGACGCCCAGCTGCAGGTCATCCAGCGGCTGGCACTCGCCGGCGAGTACCGCGACGACGCCACGGGCCAGCACACCCGCCGTGTGGGCGAGCTGTCGGCGCTCATCGGCGAGGCTCTCGGCATGCAGGACGACCAACTGGGGCTGCTACGGCAGGCCGCCCCTCTGCACGACGTCGGGAAGATCGCCATCCCTGACTCCATCCTGCTCAAGCCAGGAAGGCTCACGTCGGACGAGTTCGAGCAGATGAAGGCGCACACGACCGTCGGCGCCGCCATGCTCAGCGGGCGCGGCTTGTCGCTCCTGGAGATGGCCGAGACGATCGCCCTCACCCACCACGAGCGCTGGGACGGCTGCGGCTACCCCGCTGGACTCTCGGGCTCCGACATTCCGCTAGTCGGTCGGATCGTCGCCATCGCCGACGTCTTCGACGCCCTCACGCACGCCCGCCCTTACAAGGAGGCGTGGACCGTGGTCGACGCGGCGGCCGAGGTCCTGGGCCAGCGCGGGCGCCAGTTCGACCCGCAGGTCGTCGACGCGTTCATGAGCGTGCTGCCGGATCGCGGCCTCGAACAGCTAGTGACCGACCGCGGGGATTTCGGCACTGAGTCCGGTCGATCCGCTCAGCCGATGGAATCGACCATCTCGAGCTGAATCAGGCGGTTCAGCTCGACGGCGTACTCCATCGGTAGCTCCTTCGTGACGGGCTCGATGAAGCCGTTCACGATCATCGCCGCGGCTTCCTCTTCCGAGAGGCCGCGCGACTGCAGGTAGAAGAGCTGCTCGTCGGAGATCTTGCCGACCACGGCCTCGTGGGCCACGGTCACGTGCGGGTTCTGGATCTGGATGTCGGGCCAGGTGTCCGACCGCGAGCGGTCGTCCATCATCAGGCCGTCGCACTGCACGCGGGCCTTGGAGCCCTGCGAGTTGTGGCCCATGCGGACCAGGCCGCGGTAGCCCATGATCCCGCCGTCCTTGGAGATCGACTTGGCGAGGATGTTGGAGTTGGTGTTCGGCGCGAGGTGGACGACCTTGGCGCCGGTGTCCTTCCAGACGTTGCCGCTCGCCACGCCCACGTTGAGGTGGTCGGCGCGCGCGCCCTCACCGATCAGGAACGAGCCGGGGTAGAGCATGACCTTCTTGGCCCCCATCGAGCCGCCCACCCACTCGACCGTGCCGTGCGCCTCCACGATGGCGCGCTTGGTGTTGAGGTTGAAGACGTCCTTCGACCAGTTCTGAACGGTCGTGTAGCGCGCCTTCGCGCCTTCCTTGACGAAGATCTCGACGACGGCGGAGTGCATCGAGTTGACCGAGTAGGTCTGGGCCGTGCAGCCCTCGATGTAGTTCAGCTCCGAGCCCTCGTCGGCGATGATCAGCGTGTGCTCGAAGGTGCCCTCGTTGGCGCCCTCCATGCGGAAGTAGGCCTGCAGCGGAAGGTCGACCTTGACGTCCTTCGGGACGTACAGGAACGAGCCGCCCGACCACACCGCGCCGTGCAGCGCCGAGAACTTGTTGTCCTGCGGCGGCACGCACTTGTTCATGAAGTGCTCGCGCACGATGTCCTCGTGCTCGACGACCGCGGTGTCCATGGCGCAGAAGATGATTCCCTGGTCCGCGTACTCCTGCTTGAGGCCCTCGTAGAAGGGCTCCTGGCGCCACACTCCCACGACGCCGGCGAGGTGCTCGCGCTCGGCCTGCGGGATGCCGAGCTTCTCGAACGTGTCCTTCTGCTCCTTGGGAACGTCGTCCCAGCTGTCGTAGCGGCCGGCCTCGGGCGGCGAGTAGAGGACGAGCTCGGAGAGATCGAGGTCGGACAGGTCGACGCCCCAGGTCGGGATCGGCTTGCGCTCGAAGATCTCGTACGACTTGATCCGCTTCTCTCGCATCCACTCCGGCTCCCCCTTGATCTTGGAGAGCTCCGCGATCACTTCGCGGGAGATGCCCTTCTGGGCGACGAGCTGTCCCTGCTCGTTCTCCTTGATCGGGCTGGGCTTTGCGATGCGGGTTTTGTCAGTGGCTGCCATCTCCGCGAATTCTAGCGCCTCGGGCGGCTTTTCAGACTCTCCCAGTCGGGATTATGAGAGTGTGCCTTAGGGTCCCATTCATGAAGCTCTACATCTGCTGGGGGACGTTCCAGACGCCGCGGCCGGGCGGGCACCCGTGTGCCAACGCGTACGAGGCGCTGAAGGAGGCCGGCTGGGACCCGGAGGTCCAGAAAACCTACGGCTGGGCGGCGCTCGGCAACGCGCTCAACCCGACGCGCAAGCCGGTGCGCGAGCTGACCGGCCGGAACTGGGTGCCGGTGCTGGTCACCGACGACGGCGAGGTGATCCAAGAGTCCAAGAAGATCGTCGAATGGGCCCGGGCCAACCCGGCGGCCGGAGCCGAGGCGGCGAAGGCCGCGAGCTGAGGCCGGCCGGCCGCAACCGGAACGGCAGCAATGAGGGGCCGCCCGAACGAGGGTGGGTAGGGAGTGTGGGTAGCGAACCGCGCGCATATGACGCGCTGCGCGGCCCACACTCACTCGGGCGGCCTCTTGTCGCTGCAGTTTCGGGGGAGCTGGCTACGTCGGCCAGGACGCGTCGCCCGTCGTGGCGCCGCGCATCACCTTGAGGCTGAGCAGCGCGCACTTGCGGCGCGTGGGGGAGATGTCGATGCCGAGCTGGTCGATCACCCAGCCGGCGTCGAGCTTGGGCACGTCCTCGACCGGCATGCCGACCAGCTCCTCCGAGGTGATCGACGCGGCCGCTTGGGAGATCGCGCAGCCGTGGCCGTGGAAGCGCAGCTCGGCGACCTTGCCGCCCTCGACCACGATGTGCACGCCCAGCTCGTCCCCGCAGAGCGGGTTGTGGTCGCGCCACTCGAGGTCGTGCGGATCGAGCTCGCCGAAGTTCCGCGGGTTCTTGTAGTGGTCGAGGA
Organism: Thermoleophilaceae bacterium; assembly: GCA_034664125.1. Classification (GTDB taxonomy): domain Bacteria; phylum Actinomycetota; class Thermoleophilia; order Solirubrobacterales; family Thermoleophilaceae; genus JACVRW01. The sequence continues at coordinate 129,367 of JAXDIG010000023.1, forward strand.
TGTAGTCCCGGTACAGCGCGTCCATCAGACCCTCACAGCTCGAAGACTTCGCGCGCGTTGCCCAGGGCGTGCACCAGCCGGTCGACGTCCTCGCGCACGTTGTAGACGTGGAACGAGGCGCGCGCCGTGGCGCCCACTCCGAGGCAGTGCATCAGCGGCTGCGCGCAGTGGTGGCCGGCCCGGACGCACACGGCCTCGCGGTCGCACAGCTCGGCGATGTCGTGCGGATGCATCCCCTCGATCGTGAACGGCACGACCCCGCCGCGCTTGTCCACGCCCTCGGGCCCGTAGAGGGTGATCCCATCCACCTCGGGCAGCCGCTCCAGCGCGTACGCGGCCAGCTCGCGCTCGTGCTCGCGCACGCGGTCCATCCCGATCTCGCCCAGGTAGTCGATCGCGGCACCCAGGCCGATCGCCTCGGCGATCGCGTTCGTGCCCGCCTCGAACTTCCAGGGCAGCTCGTTCCAGCTCGAGTGCTCGCGCTCCACGCGCGAGATCATGTGGCCGCCGCTCAGGAACGGCCGCATTCCCTGCAGCAGCTCGCGCCGCCCGTGCAGCAGCCCAGTTGCCGGGCCGAGCGCCTTGTGGCCGGTCCAGGCGTAGAAGTCCGCGTCGATCGCGGCAAGGTCGACCGGCATCTGCGGCACCGCCTGCGCGCCGTCGATCAGCGTGACCGCCCCCGCGGCGCGGGCGCGCCGGGCGATCTCCTCGACCGGGTTGATGGTGCCGAGCACGTTCGACACGTGCGTGACCGCGACCAGCTTCACTCGCCCCTCGGCCAGCACCGCGTCGAGCTCGTCGAGCGACAGCTCGCCCGAGTCGGAAACCGAGAGGTAGCGCAGGCGCGCTCCGGTTTCCTCGCACACCAGCTGCCAGGGCACGATGTTCGAGTGGTGCTCCATCTCGGTGATGAGCACCTCGTCGCCGGCGCCCACGTTCTCGCGAGCCCAGGCATAGGCGACCAGGTTGATCGCCTCCGTGGCGTTGCGGGTGAAGATCGAGCAGGCAGGGTCCCAGTTCAGGAACGCCGCGATGCGCTCGCGCGCGCCTTCGAACTGCTCGGTGGCCTCGCGCCCCAGCTCGTACACGCCGCGGTGCACGGTGCCATACGAGTACGAGTAGAAGCGCTCCATCGTCTCGATCACCTGGCGCGGCTTCTGCGCGCTCGCGGCCGAATCCAGATAGACGAGCGGGTGCCCGTTGATCTCGCGCTGCAGCACCGGGAAGTCGGCGCGCAGGTCCGCGAACGGCTTGGCGGCGACGCTGGCCATCAGGCCGCCTCCGCCCGCTCCCCGATGAACTCGCGCACCTGGTCCTCGGCGCCCTTCAGCTTCTCGGCGATGCGGCGCCGCACCAGCTCCTCCAGGCCCGGGTCTTCGAGCCGCTGCACGACCTCCTCGAAGTAGCCCTCCACCAGCACGCGCACCGCCTCGGCGCGCGGCACGCCGCGGCTCATCATGTAGAAGATCTGCTCCTCGTCGAGCTCGCCGACGGTGCCGCCGTGCGAGGCCTTGACGTTGTCGACCTCCACGATCAGCGACGGGATCGCATCCCCGCGCGCCTTCGGCGACAGCAGCATCTGGTGGGTCTGGAGGTAGGTGTCCACCTCGGGTGCCTTCGGGAGGATGTGGATCAGGCCCTCGTAGGACGCCCGCGAGTCGCCGGTCAGCACGCCCTTCCAAACCGTGTCGCCCATCGTGTGGCCCGCCTCGTGCTTGTCGGTGGTGAACAGGTCGAGGTGCTCGTCGCGCTCGGTGAAGTACATGCCGGTGTGCTTCATGTCCGAGCCGTCCTCGGCGGTGATGATGTCGAGCGTCTGCTTGGTGAGCCGCCCGCCGAGGTGGATCGGCACCCACTTCACGCGCGCGTCGCG
>JAXDIG010000028.1:0-15469 GCA_034664125.1 Thermoleophilaceae bacterium
CGGCAGCTGCGGCGAGCGTCGGCCGCATTTGCCATCCCTGCGCGTCTCAAAGCGGCCCGCCCCGCGGCCGGAGCGCAGGGCGGGGCGGATCCGAGCGCGTATCCCATCGAAAGCCGACCCACCTGCCGCGCAGCCGGGGGGTGGGGTGGGTTGTGAATCCCAGCCCTTCCCCGCCGCTGTTTGCGCTTCGCGGCGAGACAGACCAACTGCCACAGACAGCCGCCGTTCATCTCACCGAGAGGCGGCTCCGGCGGGCCGGCTAGCACCCGCTCCCGCAAGTTCGGCCGCTTTCGGCGGCGGCTGGGGGCGCCGATTCCCGGCCGGCCTCCCGGTCACGTGTACTAGTCGTCGCGCTCGCGCGGGCTCGACTGAACATGGTGCTGCACGAACCAGGCCACGTGGCGGGCGACGTCCGCCGCCAATCCGAGCGCGCCTTCGAGGACCTTCGTCATACGAATTTCCATCCTAGGCGCGATCCATGAATTCGGTTCGAATCGTCACGATCGTCGGTAACCGCCCGCAATTCGTCAAAGCCGCGGCCGTCTCACGCCTGCTGCGCGAGGCCCACGAGGAGCTGCTGGTCCACACGGGCCAGCACTACGACGACGAGCTTTCGAGGGTCTTCTTCGACGAGCTTGAGATCCCTGCGCCAGACCGCGAGCTGGGCGCCGGTTCGGGTTCGAACACCGAGCAGACGGCCCGCATCCTGGCGGCCCTCGAGCCGGTGCTGGCGGAGCTGGCGCCGCGGCTGGTGCTCGTCTACGGCGACACCAACTCCACGCTCGCCGGCGCGGTGGCGGCAGCCCAGGCCGGCATCCCCGTCGGCCACGTCGAGGCTGGGATGCGCTCCTTCGACCGCACGATGCCCGAGGAGCTCAACCGCGTCCTGACCGACCACGCCAGCGACCTGCTGCTCTGCTCGACGCAGACGGCGATCGACAACCTGGCCCGCGAGGGCGTCGCCGGCGAGGCACACCTGGTGGGCGACGTGATGGCGGACGTGTCGCTGGCCTTCCGCGAGATCGCCGCGGAGCGCTCGACGATCGTCGCCGACCTCGGCCTCGACGCGCGCGCGTACCTGGTCGTGACGGCCCACCGCGCCGGCAACGTGGACAATCCGGACCGGCTCGACCGGCTCGTGTCGCTGCTGGAGGCGCTGCCGCGGCCCACCGTGTTCCCGGTGCACCCGCGCACTCGCACGCGGCTCGAGGCGGCCGGACTGCTCGACCGCCTGAGTGGCCTGACCTTGGTGCCGCCGCTCGGCTACCTCGACTTCCTCGAGCTGGCCCGCCACGCCCGGGCGATCCTGACGGACTCGGGCGGGGTCCAGAAGGAGGCCTATCTGCTCGGCGTACCGTGCGTGACGCTGCGCGACACGACGGAGTGGGTCGAAACCGTGGACGCGGGCTGGAACCTGCTCGTCGACCTCGATCGCGACGCGGCGCTGGCTGCGGTGGAGCGCACGCCGCCCGCGGAGCGGCCTGAGCTCTACGGCGGCGGGCGCGCCGCTGAGCGAGTCCGCGACGCCGTCTCGGCCTACACTGCGCGCCTATGAAGATCGGGGTTGTCGGGCTTGGCTATGTGGGCCTGCCGCTGGTCGTCGCCTTCGCCGAGGCTGGGCACGACGTGGTGGGCGTGGACGTCGACGCGCGCGTGATCGCGTCGCTGGGCGAGGGGCGCTCGCACATCGAGGACGTCCCGGACGAGAAGCTCCAGGCGATCTCCGAGCGCTTCCAGGCGACCCCGCGCTACGCCGACCTGGCCAAGGTCGACGCCGTGGTGGTGGCCGTGCCGACGCCGCTCACGGCCAACCGCGAGCCAGACCTGCAGCCCCTGATCGACACCGGCACCGCGCTGGCCAACGTCCTCCAGGCCGGCCAGCTGGTGGTGCTCGAGTCCACCACCTACCCCGGGACCACGCGCGAGCGCTTTGCCCCGCTGCTGGAGGAGTCGGGCCTCGCCGCCGGGCGCGACTTCTTCCTGGCGTTCTCGCCGGAGCGCATCGACCCGGGCCGCACCGACTACACGCTGCGCACCACGCCGAAGATCGTGGGCGGCCTGACCGACGAGTGCCGGCGCCGCGCGGTCGAGCTGTACGACCAGGTGTGCGACGAGGTCGTCCAGGTGTCGACGCCGGAGGCGGCGGAGCTGACCAAGCTGCTCGAAAACATCTTCCGCTCGGTGAACATCGCGCTCGTGAACGAGCTGGCGATCCTGTGCGATCGCATGGGGATCGACGTGTGGGAGGTGGTCGAGGCGGCCGCCACCAAGCCATACGGGTTCATGTCGTTCAAGCCCGGCCCCGGCATGGGCGGACATTGCCTGCCGGTGGACCCGTTCTACCTGGCCTGGCGGGCGCGCGAGTTCGACATGCAGACGGAGTTCGTGGAGCTGGCCGGCGAGGTCAACCAGCGCATGCCCTACTTCTGCGTGGACCGGATCTCGCGGGCGCTCAACGACCAGTCCAAGCCGGTCAAAGGCTCGCGGATAGCGATCGTGGGCGTGTCGTACAAGCCGGGAGTGGGGGATCTGCGCGAGTCACCCGCGCTGAGGATCCTGCGCCTGCTGCGTGAACAGGGTGCCGAGGTGTCCTACCACGACGACTTCGTTCCCGAGCTGGCGGACCTCGGCCTGCGCAGCGAATGGCCGGAGGACGCGGATTGCGTGGCGATCGTGACCGCCCACCCGGGCCTGGACGTGGAGCGGCTCGTGTCCGAGTCGCCGCTGGTGGTCGACTTCCGCGGCGTCACGCGCGGGATCGAGGCCCCGAACCTCGTTCGCCTGTGAGGATGGCAGCCGGGGGCTCGCGCCCCCGGACCCCCGAGGTCGTCTGGCTGGCCGAGGCATGACCAGGATCGGCATCGCCGGCCTTGGCTACTGGGGCCCCAACCTCGCCCGTAACTTCGATCGGCTTGCCGACGCCGAGGTCGCCTGGCTCTGCGATGAGTCGGAGGAGCGCCTGGCCGGCCACGCCGCCGCCTTTCCCGGCGCTCGCACCACGACCTCGCTCGATGACCTGCTGGCCGACGAGACGCTCGACGCGGTCGCGCTCGCCACGCCGGTCCCGACGCACGCGCCGCTCGCTCTGAGGGTGCTCCAGGCCGGCAAGCACTGCTTCGTCGAGAAGCCGCTGGCCCAGTCGGTCGAGGAGGCCGAGCAGGTCGTGGCGGCCGCCAGGGCGGCCGATCGCGTGCTGATGGTCGGCCACCTGCTCGAGTACCACCCCGGCGTCGAGGCGCTCAAGCAGCTCGTGGACGCCGGCGAGCTGGGCGACGTGCGTTACGTCTACTCCAACCGCCTCAACCTGGGGGTGCTGCGCCCCGACGAGAACGCCCTCTGGTCGCTCGGCGCGCACGACGTGTCGGTGATCCTGCGCCTCGCGGGAGAGGAGCCGCACGAGTGCCGTGCGGTGGGCGAGAGCTACATGCAGGAGGGGATCGAGGACGTCGTGTTCTGCTTCCTGCGTTTCCCCTCCGGCCTGGCGGCGCACATGCACCTGTCCTGGCTCGACCCCCACAAGGAGCGGCGCTTCACGGTCGTCGGCTCCAAGAAGATGGCGACCTTCGACGACATGGAGCTGGAGCGCAAGCTGACCGTGTACGACAAGGGCTTCGACGAGAACTGGTCCTCCTACGGCGAGTACATCGCCCGCTCCGGGGACACCTATTCGCCGCGGGTGCCCAACGACGAGCCGTTGCGCGTGGAGTGCGCGCACTTCGTGCAGCGCGTGCGCGACGGCGCCGAGCCGCGCTCGGGCGGGGAGGCCGGCCTGCGCGTCGTCCGGGTGCTCGAGGCGCTCCAGCAGTCGCTGCGTGAGAGCTCGCGTGCCACCCGAGTCTGAGCCCGATGGCAGGGCGGTGGTCTACCCCGGCACCGTACTGGGCAGTGGCGTGCGGCTCGGTGACGGCTGCGTGGTCGGGAAGCCCCCGATGCTGAGCGCAAATTCCAGCGCAGCGGGCGAGGCGCCGGGGCCGGCGCGGCTCGGCGACGGCGCGGCGATCGGCGCCGGCGCCGTGGTGCTGGCCGGCGCGGATATCGGCGCCGGCTGCATCGTGGGCGACCAGGCGCACGTCCGGGAGCGGACGACGATCGGCGAAGGCACTGTGGTGGGCCGGGGAGTGTCCGTGGAGAACGACGTGAGCGTCGGCGCCCGCGTCAAGCTGCAGACGAACGCCTACATCACCGCCTGGTCGGTGCTGGAGGACGACGTGTTCGTGGCGCCCGGCGTGATCTTGACGAACGACCCGACCGCCGGGCGACGGGGGCCGGACGACGAACTGCGCGGCGCGACGCTGCGGCGCGGCTGCCGGATAGGCGGCGGGGCGGTCCTGCTGCCGGGCGTCGAGGTCGGCGAGGAGGCCTTCGTGGCGGCGGGCGCCGTGGTCACGGCCGACGTGCCGGCCAGAGCGCTCGTGATGGGCGTGCCCGCGCGCGTGGTGCGCGAGTTGCCCGGCGAGGAGTTGCGTTGACCGCCGCCCAGCGCGGACTCGGCCGAGCCCTGCGCCTGCGCCCCGGCTCGCGGCCGGGGCCGCTCGTCGCGGATCGCAGCACGCTGGCGCTGGGAGCGGTGGCGGGCGCCGCGGTGGCTGCCGTCGTGGCGGGCGAGATCGGCCGGGTCTGGCGGCGCGGGTCGGCGCCGCTGCCGCGTGAGGCGGACAGCCTGGTGCTCGCGGTCGAGGAGGCGCTTGCGGAAACCGCACAGGTGGCGCGCGCCGGCTACCAGGAGGTGTCCACGCGAGAGAACGCCACGTTCAACCTGCTCAGCTCGTTCGTCGTCACGTTCATCGCGGCGCGCGCCGTGACCTACCGCCTGCGCTACCGACCGCAGGTGGGGCCGTTCCGCAGCCTGCGGGTCGGCAGGCGGCACATCCACCACTTCGTGCCGGGCATCGTGATCGCGTTCGCGTCCGGAACGGGCGCGATTCTCACGCACGACGAAGGTCTGCAGCCGAAGCTGGCGGTGCCCTTCGGAGTTGGCATGGGCCTGACGCTGGACGAGTCCGCGCTGCTGCTGGAGCTGGACGACGTCTACTGGAGCCGCGAGGGGCTGCTGAGCGTGCAGATCACGCTGGCCGTGACGGCGCTGCTCGCGTCGATCGCGCTCGGCCTCCGCTTCCTGCGCCGCGGCGAGCAGGCCGTGCTGGAGCCCGGCCCCGCCTGAACGTCCTGCCGCCTGGGTCGGTGGTTTGATTCGCGGCATGGAAAGCGGATCGCCTCCCCCTGAACAGCCCGAGCCCGGACCGCAGGCGCCGCCACCGGGCCCGCAGGCGCCGCCACCGGCCGGCTACGCCCCCATGCCGGGCTCCGAGGCGCCGCCGGGCGGCTGGCAGCAGCCGATCGCCGCACCGTCGGGCTGGGAGGGAAGGCCGCTGGCGGGCTGGGGCAGCCGCGTGGGCGCCGCGCTGCTCGACGGGCTGATCCTGTTGGTCCCGGTGGTGGTGCTGATCGTGATCGTGGTGGTGATCGCGGCCGGCAGCGACGTGGGCGCGGCCGTGACAGCGGTGATCTTCTTCCTGGCCTACGTGCTGGCCGCGCTCTTCTACGCCCCGGTGCTGATGGGCCGTGCGGGCGAGCGCAACGGGCAGACCTGGGGCAAGCAGGCCGTCGGGATCCGGGTGGTCCGCGACACGGGGCAGCCGGTGGACATCGGCTACGGCATGCTGCGCGAGTTCGTCGTCAAGAACCTGCTGTTCGGCGTCGTCGGAAGCTGGATCGTCGGGATACCGACGCTGCTCAACTACCTCTGGCCGCTATGGGACGACGAGAACCGCTGCCTGCACGACATGCTCGTCAAGAGCCACGTCGTCAGAGGCTGACTAGGCGGCCGCGGGACGCAGCCGCTCGGCGGCCCCGGTCCAGATCATCTCGTCGCGGGCCGGGCCCACGCCGACCATGACGATCGGCACGCCGAGGTAGTCGGAGATGAAGTCGAGGTAGGACTGGGCGTTCGCCGGGAGCTCGTCGATCGAGCGCACGCCGGAGATGTCCTCGTGCCAGCCGGGCAGCTCCACGAGGTCGCCCTCCACCTTGTGCACGATCGACTGGTGGTAGGGGAACTCGTCGAAGGTGGCGCCCTCCGGCCCGAGGTAGCGCACCCCGACGTAGAGCGGGTCGATGCCGGTGAGCACGTCGAGCTTCGTCACCACCAGGCCGCTGAGCCCGTTGATGCGCGTGGCGTAGCGCAGGGCGACCAGGTCGATCCAGCCGGTGCGGCGCGGGCGCCCGGTGGTCGTGCCGAACTCGCCGCCGGTTTCGCGGATGCGCTCGCCGAGCGCGTCGTCGAGCTCGGTGGGGAAGGGACCGGCGCCCACCCGGGTCGTATACGCCTTGGCGATGCCCCAGACGTCGTCGATCGAGCGCGGGCCTACGCCGGACCCGGCGCAGGCCGCACCGGCGACGGTGTTGGACGAGGTCACGAACGGATAGGTGCCGTGGTCGATGTCCAGCAGCGCGCCCTGCGCCCCCTCGAACACGACCAGGCCGCCCTGATCGAGGACGCGCCAGGCGATCGGAGGCGTGTCCGCGATGTAGGGCTCGAGCCGGTGACCGAGGATGCGGAACTCCTCGGTCATGGTGTGCAGGTCGAGCTCGGGCTCCTTGGAGAAGGGACGCAGCATCAGGCGCTTGGGCTCCAGCGCGGTGTAGATCTTCTTGCGCAGGATCTTCTCGTCGAGCAGGTCCTGCATGCGGATGCCGAGCCGGGACGCCTTGTCGGCGTAGCACGGGCCGATGCCGCGGCGAGTGGTGCCGATCTGGAGCTTGCCGAGCTGCGCCTCGCCGGCGTGGTCGAGCAGCTTGTGGTACGGCATGATCAGGTGCGCGTTGGCGGAGATACGCAGCCCGCTCAGGTCGATGCGCCGGCGCGACAGCTCCGCGATCTCCTCGGTCAGCACCTTGGGATCGACCACTACGCCGTTGCCGATCGCGCACAGCTTGCCCGGGTAGAGGATGCCGGACGGGATCAGGTGGAACTTGAACGTCTCACCGTCGCGGACGATCGTGTGGCCGGCGTTGTTGCCGCCCTGAAAGCGGACGACGAGATCGGCCTGCTCGGCGAGCAGGTCGACGACCTTGCCCTTCCCCTCGTCGCCCCACTGGGCGCCCACGATGACCAGACCAGCCATGACGAAGCGAGTGTAGGCTGGGGCGCGGCTAGGCGCCCTGAGCCGCCATGCGCAGGTCCGGACCCATGATCGGGATCGGGTCGTCGCAGATCTCGACCAGCCGCGAAACCGTGCGCGCCCCGATCTGGCGCCGCAGCCGCAGGATCGGGTCGTAGCTGTTGTCGACGTCGAGCTCGGCAACTCTCGTCGCCACCTGCTCCACCCGGTCGACGATCCGCCTGAGGTCGTCGAGATCGCGGCCGTCGAGCCGTCCCGCGGCCGTGGCGTCGCGCAGGTCGCGGACGCTCGCCTGCAGCATGCGGCCCGGGGCGTCCGGATCGGCGTCCGGGATGTTGGTCGTCACGACGACCGAGCGGCGGTCCTGCCAGCGCTCGTTGACGATCGAGTAGAGCTGCTCGAGCACCCACTCGGTCTGCTTCTCGGCGCCCAGGTCGTCGAGCACCAGCACGTCGACGGTGCAGAGGCGGCGGAAGAAGCCGAGGTAGGTGTCGCTGGCGTCGCGGTCGAAGGTGCGCTTGATCTCGGCCAGCAGGCGCGGCACCGGGTAGACGGCGTAGGAGCGGCCGGCGTCCTTGGCCGCCTTTGCGACCAGGATGGCGAGCGAGGTCTTGCCGGTGCCGACGGGGCCGTCGAACCACACCCCGCGGCCGGCGTCGAGGTTGTCCTCGATCGAGCGGACGAAGGCGCGCACCTGCCTGAGCACGATCGCGTCGAGCGACACGATCGGCTCGCGATCGAAGGACACCTCCAGGAAGCGCCGCCCGATGCCGGTGCCGATGCCGCCGCTGGCGACCTTGCGCACGCGCTGCTCCCGGCAGCGGCAGGGCCGCGCCTCGCCGGTCGCCTCGTCCAAGACCCACGTGGAGCCGTCGCACTCCCCGAAGGAGCAGGCGACCGCTTCCTGGGGCTCCACCCGGCGCAGCACGTCAGCCGGCTCCGTTGCCGTCGGGGATGGCCGGCACGGCGCCGTGGTCGCGGTAGAGGCTGGCGAACCTGGGGTACTTCGGCATGAAGCTGAGCGTGACCTTGCCGATCGGCCCGTTGCGGTGCTTGGCGAAGATGATGTCGGCCTCTCCCAGGCGCTCGGACTCCTGGTCGTAGTACTCCTCGCGGTAGACGAACATGACCACGTCCGCGTCCTGCTCGAGCTGGCCGCTCTCGCGCAGGTCCGAGAGCATCGGCACCGGCGGGTGGCGCGACTCGACCGCTCGCGAGAGCTGTGAGACGGCCACCACGGGGATGTCGAGCTCGCGGGCGAGGATCTTCAGTCCACGGCTGATCTGGCCGACCTGCTCGACGCGGCTGTCGGAGCGGCCGTCGGCGCGCACCAGCTGCAGGTAGTCCACGACGATCAGCCCGAGGCCGCCGTGGCGGGCGTGCAGGCGGCGGGCCTTGGCGCGCATCTCGAGCACGCCGATGTCGCTCGAGTCGTCGATGAAGATCGGCGCGGCGGCAAGCTTCTCGACCGCGCGCAGCACCTTGGGCCAGCGGTCGGCCTTGACGCGCCCCTTGCGCAGCTCGTCGCTGGACACCTTGGCCTGGGAGGCGATGAAGCGGTGAGCCAGCTCAGTTTCGGACATCTCGAGCGAGAACAGTGCGACCGGCTTGCCGTGGTCGATGGCGGCGTTCTCGGCGATGTTGGTGGCCAGGGTGCTCTTCCCCATCGAGGGCCTGGCCGCCAGCACGATCAGGTTTCCGTTCTGGAAGCCGCCGGTCAGGTCGTCGATGTCCGAGAAGCCGGAGGGGGTCCCGGTGAGGCCGATGTCCTTGCGGGAGAGCTCCTCGAGCTTGTCGATCTCCTCGTGGAGGACGGCCTCGATGGTCCGCATCTCGGCCATGCCGCCCTCGTGGCCGATCTTGAACAGGGCCGCCTCGGCGCGCTCGATCAGCTCGCGTGGCTCACCGCGGTGGGCGAGCACCTCCGCCTGGATCTGGCGGGTCGTCTCGAGGATGCCGCGCATGAGCGAGTCGTCGCGGACGATGCGGGCGTAGTCCAGGACCGCGCCAACCGCGGGCACGACCGTCGGCAGCGAGTGGATGTACGCCTCGCCGCCGGCCTCGTCCAGCACGCCCTGGCTGCGCAGGTCGTCGCAGACGGTGAGGGCGTCGACGGCCTCCGGCTCCGCCTTCTCCTTGAGGCGGATCATGGACGCGAAGATGCGCTGGTGGCGCGGGCGGTAGAAGTGACCGGCCCTCAGCCCGATCTCCAGCACCACTCCGTCGAGCGCCTGCTCGGTGAGCAGGATGGCGCCCAGGACGGAAGCCTCGGCCTCCTCGTTGTGGGGAGGAACGCTGCCCGCTGACTCAGGCGGGGCGGTGACTGCCACCGGTGTGCGCTAGGCCTGCGGTGTGACGATCGTCTTGATCTCCGTCGTCACGCCGTCCGCGACTTCGACGGTGACCATGTGCGTGCCCGTTGTCTTGATCGCGTCCTCCAGCTGCACGCGCCGCTTGTCGAGCCGCACTCCGCGCGCCTGACGGATGGCGTCCACGATCTCCTGGGAGGTGACCGAGCCGAACAGCCGGCCGTCGTCACCTGCCTGGTGGGCGATCGTGAGCACCGTCTTGCGCAACAGGGCGGCCGTCTCCTCGGCCTTCGCGGCCGCCTCGACGGCGGCCCGCTCGGCCGCTTCGCGGCGGCGCTGCGACTCCGCGATCGCCGCCGGCGTGGCCGGCTGAGCGAGCTTGCGCGGAACCAGGAAGTTGCGGAGGTACCCGGCCGACACGTCGATCACGTCGCCGCGCTCGCCGAGGTTGTCCACTTCCTTTAGGAGAATTGCTTGGGCCATGCCTTAGGTCCCCGTCCTTATAGGACCGCGTCTGATCGCGAGAACCGAGCCTGGCCAGGACGCAGGGGTGAAGGCGTGCCGAGCACGCCGAACCCCGATGACACAGCCAGGCGCCGGTTCGCACCCATCAGCGATCCGCGACGTACGGGAGGAGGCCGAGCTCCCGGGCGCGCTTGACCGCGCGAGCGAGCTGGGCTTGGTGGCGGCGGCAGGCACCGGTCACACGCGACGAGCGGATCTTGCCCTTGTCGCTGATCGCCCTGCGCAGCGCTGCGAGGTCCTTGTAGTCGACCATGTCGACCTTGTCCCGGCAGAACGGGCACGGCTTGCGCCGCCCGCCACCGGGTACGCCCCGCGTGCGACCGCGCTTGCGGTCACGGGTTGGGGTTGCTCCACGCTGCTTCGCCACGTATTCCTTCCTGCGTACTCGCTACTTCGGGGTCAGAACGGGATGTCGTCGTCTGATCCCCCGGCACCCACTGGCGCCGACTCGAAGTCTCCGGTGTCGGCCGGGACATCGCTCTGGGGCGTGAACCGGCCGCCGTTCTCGCCACCTTCGCGAGAGCCGAGGAACTGGACGGAATCGGCAATGATATCCACCGACTGCCGCTTCTTGCCGGTTTCCTTGTCATCCCACTCGCGCCACTCGAGCCGGCCGTCGATCGCGACGGGCCGTCCCTTGGCGAGGTACTGGGCGCAGTTCTCGCCCTGGGCACCCCATACGGTGACGTCGAAGTAGTTGGGCTTGTCGACCCATTCCCCGGTCGAATTGTCCTTGCGGCGGGTGTTGCTGGCGATCCGCAGGCTGCAGACCGACATGCCGCTCGGCAGCGAACGCAGCTCGGGGTCGCGGGTCAGGTTCCCCGTAAGGACGACCCTGTTGATGTTGGTTGATGCCATGAGGCGGTCCAGCTCCCTTCTTGGCGTCTTTGGAGACGGCTCGATAGCTGTCGGCCGAGTGTACGAACAGGGTCGGCGACCCTGGGCGGATGCCTGCGCGAAGTTGCTGAAAAGTGCGGGTTCTTTCGCGGAGGCGTTACAGAGGACGGGCCGACGGGGCGGAAAAGTGCCCGGCCGCTGGGGAAGCGCCCGGCCGCGAGGCGGCCGCGAGGGCTACTCGTCCGCGGGAGCGGGAGTGTCTGGGGCCGCGGCGGTGTCGGCGGCGGCGTCTGGGGCCGCGGGGGCGTCGGCGGGCGCGGGAGTGTCTGGGGCCGCGGCGGTGTCGGCGGCCGCGGGGGCGTCTGCGGCGGCGGGAGTGTCTGCGGGGGCGGGAGTGTCTGCGGCGGCGGGAGTGTCTGCGGGGGCGTCTGCGGCCGCGGGAGCATCTGCCGCGGCGGGCGCGTCTGCGGCCGCGCGGGCGGCCACGCGGGTGTCCTGCGGCTCGCGGTCGTCGCGGCGGCGCGGGGACTGCGCCTCCGGCGGCGGCGGCAGCGGCTGGCCGGGCTTGGCCTTGATGATGCGGAAGCGCAGCACGGCGTCGTTGATCCGCAAGCGCTGGTTGAGCCGGCCGAGCAGGTCGTTGTCGCCGTTGAACTGGTAGAGCCGGTACTCGGCCTCGGGCCGGTGGTCGATCTCGTACGCCATCCGGCGCTGGCCCCAGTCGTCGGAGGCGACGATCCCGCCGCCGGAGCTCATCAGCGTCTCCGCCTCCGAAACCGCCGCGGTGCGGCGCTCCTCCGGAGCGTTCGGATCGATCAGGAGCATCAGGTCGTACAGGCGTGCCATGGAGCGGGGCAGGTTAGCAGCGGGCGGGTGGTCCGGCCGGGGCGAAAGCGGGCTGGAGCGGGCCTTTGCCGTCTATGAACCGGCGGCAGGCGAGCGGCGCCTCGGCGCTCCTGCGCCGGGTGCGATGGGGAAACGTGGGACGCCTCGCGGCTCTGGCCGGGGCCGGGTTGCTGATCGCGAGCGCGCCGAGGGGCTGCGGGCCGGGAGAGGCGGCCCCGGATCGCTCCGCCGACCCGGCGCCGCGGATGAGGATGCCGCGGGTGAAGCGCCCGGAGGTCCCGGCCGCCCGGCAGGGGCGGCCGAAGGCGGCGAAGAGAGGAGCGGCGCACCGGGCCGCTCCGCGCGCGCCGCGGGCCGCTCGGGAAGGCAGGCGAAAGGAGGCGAAGAGTGGGGAGGGACGCCGGGCCGCTCCGCGCGCTCCCCGGGCGCCGCAAGCCGCTCCGGTGGTCACGCCGCCCGCGGTGGCCGCTCCGGTCGCGCCACCACCACCCCCCGCGCCGCCGGCCCAGCCGCGGCCGCCGCAACTCGCGCCACCGCCCGGGGAATTCGCTCCGGAAGCGGGGCCTGAGCCACGAGACTGAGTTTTACCTTGGTATGCAGGGGAAACCTCAGGTTCGTGGCTAGAGGTGCCCAGGCGAGTTCGCCGGGCGAAAGGATCGGTCTAGCCAGGCGGGTCGTCATCGATCCGCCGCAAGCGCAGGTACTCACGGCGCCGGAAGAAGCTGCGAAACACAGCGGTCGAGACACTTGCTTGCGACGTGCACTCGAGCCGAACGATGTCGTCCGGCTTCACGTCCACCGAGACGGCCGGGCTGCGTCCCCAGTCCACGGCCACCTCGACCTCGTGGTGCCCCGGCGCGGCAGCGAATGTCTTCTCCTCGCCTGGCCGCAGCGTCCCAACGCGTTCCCCATCCACAATCACGCGATACGACCGGAAACGGTCGACCTTGCCAATCCGTCGCACTACGACGATCTGCGCTGGCATGTCGCCCGCGGCCCAGCCCCGCTACGACCGCACCGGCGCTTCGCCGCGCCGTTTTGCCTCGATGTCCGTGAGCTGGTCGTCCACCCAGTCGCCCGGGTCGCGCGCCGTCACGATCCGCTTCAGCCCCTGGGCCCTCCACGAGCGCTCCTCGGCCGACATCGACAGGGCGCGGTAGATCGCGTCGGCCTGCTCCTGCACGTCGAACGGGTTCACCGACAGCGCGAAGTCGGCCAGCTCCTCGTGCGCGCCCGTGTTCTCGCTCAGCAGCGACACGCCGTTGCGCTCGTTGACCAGTGGCCCTTCCTTGGCGATCAGGTTCATCCCGTCGAACATCGCGTTGACCATCAGCAGGTCGTAGTGCTTGTAGGCGGCGACCGCCTCCTCGAGGTTCTCGCGCAGCCGCAGGTCGATCGGCATCCAGTCCGTCGTCCCGTGCCGGTGGTTGACCACCGCGGCCAGCGCCTCGATGCGCTCCAGGTACTCCGCGTACTCCGGCACGTCCTGGCGCGACGGGATCAGGTGGGCGATGAAGGTGACGTTCTCCTTGAACTCCGGGTGCTGCTCCAGGAACAGGTCGAAGGCGGTGAACCCGCGCAGCACGTTCTTCGACAGGTCCGCGCGGTCCACGCGCAGGATCAGGTGCTCGCGCCGGCGCCGCAGGATCTCGCGCTCGTACTCGTGGACGGCGGGTCGCTGGGCCGTCTTGTAGAACGTCTCGGCCGAGATCGGCAGCGGATAGGAGCGCACCCACACGTCGCGCCCCTCGAAGCGCACCACGCCCGCATCTTCATCCACCTCGAGGTCGAACAGCTCGCGGCAGCAGAGCAGGAAGTTGCGCCGGTAGGAGCGCGTGTGGAAGGCGATGATGTCGTTCGAGAGGATGCCCTCGTAGATCCCCTCGCGCATGTCCGCCGGCAGCACGCGCCACGCGTCCGGCTGCGTCCACGGGATGTGGACGAAGTGGTGCAGGAACACGTCGGGGCGCTCGGCGCGGATCATCTTGGGCGCCTCGTAGAGGTGGTAGTCGTGCAGCATCACGACCGCCTCGCGCTCGCCCTCGACCTCCTCCAGCACGGCCTGCGCCAGGTCCCGGTTCACGGTGCAGTACCCGTGCTCGTAGGCCTCCACCTCGTGGCGCCGGATGTCGGGCGCGTTGGACAGGTCCCAGAGGTAGTGCTGGATGAACCACAGCATCGGGTTCGCCACCACGTTGTAGAAGAGCTCGTAGGCCTCCGGGTCCGACTCCACCAGGCGGATCCGGTAGTGGGCGTCGTCGAGCTCGATCTCGAACGACCCGCCGCCGTGCGCGCGGCTCACCTCCACGTCCCCTTCGCTCATCGCCGACGCCACCCAGACCGCGTCGCGGTGGTGCACGAGGCCGGTGAGCGCGGTCACCAGTCCGCCGCCGCCCCGGCGCGGCTCCCCGCCCTCGAACGTTGCGGGGCCGCGGTTCGACACGAGGACGAGCGCGGCCTCCTGGGTCATCGGTGGTCCTGGAAGAGCTTGAGCCAGTCGCGCAGCAGGCGCGGCGTCAGGAAGTGCTTGCGCACGTGCTCCTTGCCGGCGCGGCCGAGCCGCTTGCCGAGGTCCGGTTCGCGCAGGATTCGCAGCGAGCGCTCCGCGCACTCGACCGGCGAGGAAACCAGGAACCCGGTTTCGCCGTCCTGCACCTGGAGCGGGATGCCGCCGACGTCGCCGCCGATGAAGGGGCGGCCTTTCCAGAGCGCCTCCGAAACCGTCAGCCCGAAGCCCTCACGCGTCGACTTCTGGATCACCACGTCCGCCTGCGACTGGAACGCGTTGACCTCGATGGCCCCGACGCTGTTGAGGTTGTTGAGGATGTGGATGTCCGGATCGCCGTCGGCGTAGGCCATGGTCGAGTTGAAGAACTCCCAGCCCTCGGGGTCGTCGGTGGCCATCGAGCCGACCAGGGCGAGCTGCACCTCGGGCATCTCCAGCTTGACGAGCCGGTACGCGTCGATCACGCCCATCGGGTCCTTCCACGGGTCGAAGCGCGACACCTGGCACATCAGCGGCCGGTCCACGTCGATGCCGAACTGGTCACACACGAACGCGGCGTCCTCGGGCGACAGCGCCATGTTCTTGGGCGAGAGCGGGTCGATCGCCGGCGGGCAGATCGTCACGCCGGACCCCGTCCCGTTCAGGCTTGCTGGCACGTACTCGGGCACGTGCCAGACCGAGGCGTCGTACTCGCGCACGAGCGGGACGATGTACTCGATCGCATCCGGGTTGGGCGTCGAGAGGTCGATGTGGCAGCGCCAGATCCAGGTCTGCGCCTTGTCCGGCACGTGCCTGCGCACACCCAGCGGCTGGGGGTCGTGCACGATGATCACGTCCCACCCGCCGGAGATCTCGGTGGCGTTGAGCGCGTTGTAGCGCTCGAAGATCTTCCACTCCTCGTCGGAGAGCGAGTCCGGGTTGCCCTGCAGCGCGTTGTGGAGGCGCTTGGTGACGTTGTAGAACTCCTCGCGTCCCAACATGATCTCCCACTGGGCGTCGATTCCCACGTCGTTCATGAGCGGGATCAGCGTGTAGAGGATCTCCGCCACGCCACCGCCGAACGCGGTCGCGGACAGGTGCAGGACGCGCAGGCCCTTGAGCGGCTCCGCGACCTCGCGGATCTCCTCGATGAGCGGCCGGCCGGCCAGATGGGTGTAGTCGGCGAGGCTCTTGGTCCCGACCGAAACGGGCTGAAGCACGGCGGGGGAGCCTACCTATACCGTCGCGGCGGACAGGTACTTGACGAGGCGCGTACGGCCACGGCCGAAGGTGCACTCGTCGACGGTCGCCTCGATGATCGCCCGGCTCAGCTCCTGCTCCATGGC
>JAXDIG010000058.1:0-146186 GCA_034664125.1 Thermoleophilaceae bacterium
CCACCCGGCCTCCTCCAACAAGGACTACTCGGGCCTCGAGGGGTATTGCCCCTCTTCCCACCCGGTCGTGCCGGGCAAGCGCGCCCGGCACGAGACCCCGCCGCTCACGGTCGAGCTGCCGGAGCCGGACAGACTGGTCGGAGACGCGGACTTCGCCGTGCGCATGATGGGCATCGGCGGCACCGGCGTGGTCACGGTCAACCAGGTGCTCGGGATGGCGGCCCTGATCGACGGGCTGCACGTGTCGGGGCTCGACCAGACCGGCCTCTCCCAGAAGGGCGGTCCGGTGGTGTCGGACCTGCGCATCTCGCACGAGCCGCTGGCGGCCGCGGCCAAGGCGCCGGCGGGTTCGATCGACCTCTACCTCGGCTTTGACCTGCTCGGCGCCGCCAGTGACAAGAACCTGATCAGCGCGGCGCCCGACCGCACCGTGGCCGTGGTGTCGACCAGCGCCGTGCCGACCGGCCGGATGGTCATCGACGTCGACGAGCGCTTCCCGCAGCTGGCCGCGCAGCTCGACCGCGTCGACGCCGTCACCCGCCCCGAGCACAACCTCTACCTCGACGCCCAGCGCCTGTCCGAGCGGCTCTTCGGCGACCACATGATGGCCAACACGCTCGCCCTCGGCGCGGCCTACCAGCGCGGCATGCTGCCGGTGTCGGACGAGGCGCTCGAGCAGGCGATCCGGCTCAACGGCGCCGCCGTCGAGAAGAACCTGGCCGCGTTCGCCTGGGGCCGCGCGGTCGTGGCCGCGCCGGAGGCGGTCGAGCGGGCCACGCGGCCGCCGGAGCCCGCGGCCGCGCGGCGCGAGCTGTCGGGCATCGAGCGCGAGCTCGTGACGCTGGCGGTCAACGGCGACCAGGGCGAGCTGCGCCGGCTGGTGGAGCTGCGCGTTCCCGAGCTGGTGGCCTACCAGGACGCGGCCTACGCGCGCCACTACGCCGAGCTCGTACGCCGGGTGCACGTGGCGGAGCAGGAGCGCACGCCCGGACACGCGGAGCTGGCCGACGCGGTGGCGCGCCAGCTGTTCAAGCTGATGGCCTACAAGGACGAGTACGAGGTCGCCCGCCTGCACCTCGACGCGGTCGAGCAGGCGAAGCTGAGCTCCGAGTTCGGAGCCGACGCCAAGATCGCGTTCAACCTGCACCCGCCGCTGCTGCGCGCCATGGGCCTCGACCGCAAGCTCAAGCTCGGCAGCTGGTTCGTCCCGTCGTTCCGGGCGCTTTACCGGATGCGCCGGCTGCGCGGCACGCGGCTCGACCCGTTCGGCCGCGCCCGCGTGCGCCGCGTCGAGCGCGAGCTGATCCGCGAGTACGAGGAGATGATCGCCGAGGCGCTCGTGCGGCTCACGCCGGACAGCCACGCGACCGCGCTGGAGCTGTTCGAGCTGCCGGACGTGATCCGCGGCTACGAGGAGATCAAGCTGCGCAACGTGGCTCTCTTCCACAAGCGGGCCCAGCCGCTGCGCAAGCGCCTCACTCGCGCGTAGTCTCTGGGGCCATGAGCTCGACCTTCACGATCGGCGGGGACCTGGAGGTCCGACGCCTGGGCTACGGCGCCATGCGCATCACCGGTGACGGCATCTGGGGGCCGCCCGACGACCCTGAGTCGGCCAAGGCGGTCCTGCGCCGCGTCCTCGAGCTCGGCGTCAACCTGATCGACACCGCCGACTCCTACGGCCCGGACGTGAGCGAGAACCTGATCGCCGAGGCGCTCTACCCGTATCCGGACGACCTCGTGATCGCCACCAAGGGCGGGCTGCGGCGCACCGGCCCCGGCGAGTGGCCGGTGGACGCCCATCCGGACCGTCTGCGGGAGTGCTGCGAGGGCAGCCTGCGCCGGCTGCGGCTCGAGAGGATCGACCTCTACCAGCTCCACCGCCCCGACCCGGAGGTGCCGCTCGAGGAGTCGCTCGGTGCCCTCAAGCAGCTGCAGGACGAGGGCAAGATCCGCCACGTCGGTGTCTCGAACGTGTCCGCCGACGAGCTCGAGCGCGCCCGCGCCGTCGTGGACGTGGTGACGGTCCAGAACCGCTACAACCTCGTCGACCGCCACTCCGAGGACGTGCTCGACCTGTGCGAGGCGGCCGGCATCGGATTCATCCCGTGGTTCCCGCTGGCCACCGGCGACCTCGCCCGTCCCGGCGGGCCGCTCGACGAGCTCGGAGGCAGCCACGGCGCCACTTCCGGGCAGTTGGCGATCGCCTGGCTGCTGGCTCGCTCGCCCGTGGTGCTGCCGATTCCGGGCACGGCATCGGAGCAGCACCTCGAGGAGAACGTCGCGGCGGCGCAACTGGAGCTGGAGCCGGAGGAGTTCGAACGCCTTGCCGCGGCAGCTTGATTGACAAGCGCTTCAAGGGGTAAACGAACCGCCATGTCCAGCGAGATCCGGCCGAGCAGCCTCGACCACGTGGCCCTGTGGGTCGACGAGCGCAAGCCGCTGGCGAGCTTCCTCTGCGATCACCTGGGCATGCACGTGATCGAGGAGACGGACACGTTCACGCTCGTCGGGGTGGACGCGAAGCTCGGCAAGCTCACCCTGTTCGACGCCGAGGGTCCGCGGGAACGCGGCACGATCGGGCACATCGCGCTGCGCGTGGGCGACCTCAGCGCCGCCGTCGCCGGCCTGCCCCAGACCGCCGCGGCCCGGCCGCCCGACGACGGCATGGTGCGCTTCGAGGCGCCGGGCGGGCTGCCCCTGGCTCTGGTCCAGCGCGGCGGTGTCGAGTTCGACCTCGACCACGTGCTGCTGCGCCTGCCCGATCGCGAGGTGGCGCTCAGCGAGCTGGAGACGATGGGCTTCGAGCGCCGGAACGGCGCGCTGGCCGTGGGCGATCGCGAGCTGCGCATCGTGGAGGGCGACGCGCCCGACGGCGAGCGTCCGCTGCTCAACCACATCGCGCTGCTCGTGGACTCCGCCGAGGAGGTGCAGCGCGACGCCGAGGAGCGCGGCGTGGAGATCGACGACGTCAAGGACGCCCCGAACACCTTTGCCGTGTTCCTGCGTGGCCCGTCCGGGGTCCGCATCGAGTACGTCGAGCACAAACCGGGCTTCGCCCTCGTCTGAGCGGTGGCAGACCTCGTCGTCGCCGGGGCCGGCATGGCCGGCCTCGTGGCGGCGGCCGAGGCGCGCCGGCTCGGGGCGGCGCCCGTCATATTCGAGAAGCTGGACCGCCCGGGCGGCTCGATGCGCCTGTCGAGCGGCGTGGTCTGGCGCCACCGCCGGCTCGATCGCTTCAGGGCGGAGTGCCCGGGCGGCGACCCGCTCCTGCAGCGCCTGCTGTTCGAGCGGCTCGACCACGATCTGCGCTGGCTGGAGTCGCTCGGCGTCCCGGTCGTCGCGCGCGACACCGGCAACGAGCTGACCACGGGCGTACGCTTCGACCCCGAGCGGCTCACCGCCGCGCTGGTCGAGGCGGCCGGCGACGTGCGCCTCTCCGCCCCGCTGAGAGAGCTTCCCGATTCGGCGCCCGCGGTCCTGGCCACAGGGGGATTCGGCGCCGACCGCGAGCTGCTGCGCGAGCACGTTACGCCCGAGGCCGACCACGTGCTGGTACGCGCGGCGCCCGGATCCACCGGCGACGGGCTGCGGCTGGGCCTGGCCGCCGGCGCGAGCACGAGTGTCGGCCTGGCCGAGGTCTACGCTCGCGCGATGCCGGCGCCCCCCGCCCGGGTGCACCCCTCCGAATTCGTCGCGCTCTCGCAGCTGTACGCGCGCCACGCGGAGGTGACCAACGAGCGCGGCGAGCGGCACGAGGCGGCCACGTGGTCCGAGGTCGACACCGCGCAGTGGATGGCGCTCCAGCCCCGCGCCCGTGCGTGGTTCCGGGTGTCCGAGGCCGCGCTCGCCGAGCGCGTGCGCGACCGCAGCGTGGGGGAGATGGTCGAGGCGGCGGCGGCGGCCGGCGCGCCGGTACGGCGCGAGGACGGTCACGTGACCGTCGAGACGGTGGCCGGCGTGACGACGACGCTGGGCGGGCTGGCGATCGACGGGCACGCGCGCGCCGGCTCGGAGGTGTTCGCCTGCGGGGCGGACGCGGGCGGCGTGGCCACCGGCGGCTACGCCAGCGGCCTGGCCGCCGCGCTGGTGTTCGGCCGCATCGCCGCGCGGGCCGCGCTGGGGGAGAGCCCGTGAAACACAGCTTCGGGAGCAGCGAGGCGTTCACGGTCGGCGTGGAGGAGGAGCTGCTGCTGGTTGACGCGGACACGCTCCAGCTCGCTCACGCGGCAGACCGGGTGCTCGCGGACGTCCACCTGCCGCGCGAGCGGGCCAGCCACGAGGCGTTCCTCGCCGAGATCGAGGTGCGCTCGGAGCCGCGCGGCAGCGCCGCCGAGGCTGTGGCCGACATCGCCGACGGTCGCGCTGCCGTGCGCGCGGCAGGCGGCACGCCGATGTCCGTCGGCCTGCACCCGGATGCCGGCTTTGGGGACGTGCAGCTGGTGGACTCGGATCGCTACCGGCGCGTGGAGGGCGAGATGCGCGGCTTGATCAAGCGCACGCCGGAGTGCGCGCTGCACGTGCACGTTGCGATGCCCTCGCCCGACGCCGCGGTCGACGCGCTGATGGGCCTGCGCGAGGCGCTCCCGCTGATCGGTGCGCTGGGCGCCGGGTCGCCGTTCTGGTTCGGCATGGACTCGGGGCTGGCGAGCGCGCGCTCGGCGGTCATCCGCGCGTACCCCGGGCGCGGTGTCCCGCCGCCGCTGCGCGACTGGGAGGACTACCTGGAGACGCTCGACGGCATCAGGGTCGGAGGAGGCCCGGAGGACCACACGATGGTGTGGTGGGACGCGCGGCTTCAGCCGCGCCTGGGCACGGTCGAGCTGCGCGAGCTGGACGTGCAGACCGGCCTGGAGGAGGCGGCCGGCATGGCCGCTCTCGTGCATGCGCTGGCGCGGCGCGCCGCCGAGCAGCCGGTGAGCGAGCACGCGCCGGCCCAGGCGCTGCACTGGTCGAGCTTCCGCGCGGTGCGGGACGGGCTCGAAGCCGAGGTGCTGTTCCGCGGCCGCCTGCGCCCGGTGCCCGAGGTGGCCCGGGAGCTGCTCCACGAGCTCAAAGGCGAGGACGACGCGCTCGAAGGCGTCGAACGCATCCTGCGCGAGGGCGGCGCCCCGGCGCGGCAGCGGGCGATCCACGCGGAGGGGGGCATGCCCGCGCTGCTGCGGCACCTGGCCGACGAAACCGCGCGCGGACTCTAGAAAAGCGCCGGCCGGGCGCTTGGCCCGGCCGGCGGAACTGCTTGCTGGTGGATTGTCGCTAGGCGGCTTCGCGCAGCGCCGCGACCGTCTCGTCGTTGGAGAGGCGGCGTAGCGCCTTCTCCTCGAGCTGGCGGACGCGCTCGCTCGAGAGCCCGAGCCGGCGGCCGGTTTCGCGCAGGGCCTTGGGCTCCTCGCGATCGAGGCCGAAGCGCAGCGTGATCACGGTGCGCTCGTTCTCCGGGAGCGTGCCGACTGCGTCGCGCAGCGCCTCCCAGCTGAGCTCGGAGCTGACGTAGTCCTCGATCGACGGGCCGTCGCTGGCGATCAGGTCGCCGAGCGCGGTATCTCCGTCCTCGCCGACGCCCTGGTCAAGGCTGGCGGGACCGCGATCCGCACGGCGGATGTCGATCACCTCGTCGACCGGCAGGTCAACCCGCTCGGAGATCTCCTCGTCGGTGGGCTGGCGGCCCAGCTCGACGGCGAGCTTGCGCTCCGCGTCGGAGATCTTTCGCGCCCGCGCCACGATGTGCACGGGCAGCCGCACGGTGCGGCCCGAGTTGGCGAGCCCGCGGCCGATGGCCTGGCGGATCCACAGCGTCCCGTATGTCGAGAACTTGAAGCCCTTGCGCCAGTCGAACTTCTCGACCGCGCGGATGAGCCCCAGCATCCCCTCCTGGATCAGGTCGCCGAGCGGAAGGCCCTGGCCCTGGTACTTGCGCGCGACCGAGATCACGAGCCGCAGGTTCGAGTTGATCATGCGGTCCTTGGCCTCGATGTCGCCCTTCTCGATGCGCTTGGCCAGCTCGACTTCCTCCTGAGCGTTCAGGAGGGGGTGCTTGCGCGCCTCGTTGAAGAACAGCTGCAGCGAATCCTCCAGCTCCGGAGTAAACGAATAGCTGGTGGTCTTCTCAGTGGTGCTCGTAGTCAATCCTTCGTTAGATAGTTCGACGTTCATCGAAAGTATACCTCATGGGGTGGCCTGATTGAAGTCTGCATAGGCCGCACTGAAGTCTGGTGCCCGTATCCGCGGCCGCCAAATCGTCGGCAATGTGGTTGCACACACAAGTACATACTCCGAACCCACGACTTCGTTACTTACCAATCGTAAGGGCTGAGGCGCGGTTTGACTCGCTCGGTGTCGGGGGCGTGTGGGCCGGGTAACGGCTAGACAATGCAGGTCATGGCTCCCGACCGCGAGGAACTGCGGCGTCTCGCGGAGATCCGGCTCGATCGCCCGCTGGTCCTGAGCCTCTATCTCAACCTCGACCCGGCCGAGTTCGCGACCCCACCGGCGCGCGCCACCGCCGTGCGGTCGCTGCTGGACGAAACCGAGCGCCAGATTCGCGACTTCGAGGACCTGTCGCACGAGGAGCGCATGGCCTTGCGGGCCAGCCTGGAGCGCGCGGCCACGCTGCTCCAGGGCGACCTGCCCAGCGAGGGCGCCCAGGCGGTCGCCGTCTTCGCCGCCGAGCCGGCCGAGCTGTTCGAGGCCCTCAAGCTGCCGCGCCCGCTGTCCAGCCGCGTGGCGATCCGCCGCTCGCCGCTGGTGGCGCCGCTCACGCGCCTGGCGCGCCGCGAGCGCTGGTGCGTGACCCTCGTCAACCGCCGCGACGCGCGCGTCTTCCGCGGGGCACACGACGGGCTGCAGGAGGTGGAGCAGGTCCACGACGTGGTCTACGGGCAGCACGATCGCGGCGGCTGGTCGCAGGCGCGCTTCCAGCGCGGCATCGAGAAGGAGAAGGACGACCACCTCAAGCACACCGCCGAGGTGCTGATGAAGCACTTCAAGCGGCGCCCGTTCGAGCGCCTGATCGTCGGCGGGCCGCGCGAGGTGGTGGCCGACTTCGAGTCGAAGCTGCACGGCTATCTCGCGGAGAGGCTCGCCGGCCGCATCGACGTGGACGTCGAGCACTCGACCGCCGAGCAGGTGCTGGAGGCGGTGCAGCCGCGCTTCGAGGAGCTAGAGGACGAGCGCGAGGCCCAGGCCCTGGAGCGCCTGGGCGAGGCCGGCCGAGCGGCCACCGGGCTGGACGACGTGCTGCGCGCGCTCAACGAGCGGCGCGTCGAGACGCTTGCCATGGACGAGCGCTTCTCGGCCGAGGGCACCCGCTGCCCGAGCTGCGGCTGGCTCGGACCCGCGGGCGAACGCACCTGCCCTCTGGATGGAACCGAGCTGGAGCAGCTCGTCGGCGACGACCTGATCGAAGCGGCGGTCGAGCTCACGATCCAGCAGTCCGCCGAGATCCTGGTGGTGCGCCGGCGGCGAGACGAGCTGGCCGACCGCGCCGACGGCGTGGCCGCGCTGCTGCGCTTCTAGGCAGACGTCTCGGCGGGCGCGCGCACGGCCGCCCGCAGCGCGTCACGCAGCGCGCGCTGTTGCTCGATCGGGAGCGCCGCGATCTCCGGCGGCGGCTGACTCATCTGCCGCGTGGCGATCGCTCGAACCCGCTCGCCCGCGGCGGTCAGCACCAGCAGCTTCACGCGCCGGTCGTGCTCGGCGGGGTGGCGCTCGATCAGGCTACGCGCCTCGAGCCGGTCGACGATGCCGGTGACGTTCGAGTTGTCGCAGAAGAGCTTGTCGGCGAGCGAGCTCATCGGCACCTCGACGCCCGGCTCGATGAGGCGGAGGGTGTGCAGCTGCACGGGGGACAGCCCGAGCTCCTGGGCGAGCGCCATGAAGCGTGGCTTGTTCGCCTGCATGACCTCCCACAGGAGCTCCCAGGCCTCACGGGCGGGATCGTTGCGCTGGGCCATGGTCGAGCCGATCATAGTTCATGTTGGCAATAGTTGACAACCTCAACCTTTGCTTGGTAGATTGAGCGGTCATGACCGAAGCCGCCATCGAAGCCACGGACCTCGTCAGAGACTTCAAGAAGGGCCCGCGCGCCGTCGATGGAATCGACCTGCGCGTCGAGGCGGGCGAGGTCTACGGCTTCCTCGGCCCCAACGGCGCCGGCAAGTCGACGACGGTGCACATGCTCACCACGCTGCTGCCCCCCACATCCGGCACGGCGCGGGTCGGAGGCCACGACGTCGTCCACGAGGGCGCCCAGGTGCGCGCGACCATCGGGGCCGCGCTCCAGGAGGCCGCGCTCGACCCGTTCCTCACCGGCGCCGAGCACATGAGGCTGCAGACCGCGCTGCACGGAATGCGCCGCGAGGAGGGGAAGCGGCGCTCGGGCGAGTTGCTCACCCGCGTCGGGCTGACCCAGGCCGCCGACCGCAAGGTGGGCGGCTACTCGGGCGGCATGAAGCGCCGGCTCGACCTGGCGCTCGCGCTTGTGCACGAGCCGCGCATCCTCTTCCTCGACGAGCCGACGACCGGCCTCGACCCGCAGAGCCGCACCGCTCTCTGGGACGAGGTCCAGCGGCTCGCGTCGGACAGCGGCGTGACGGTCTTCCTCACCACCCAGTACCTGGAGGAGGCCGACGTGCTCGCGGACCGCATCGGGATCATCGACCACGGTCGCATCGTCGCCGAGGGGACCCCCGAGGCCCTCAAGGCCGAGATCAGCCGGCCGACCCTGGAGATCATCCCCGCGGAGCAGGACGAGCTCGGGCGCACCCGCGACGTGCTGGCCCGCTTCGGCGAGCCGGCCAGCTCGTCGCCCAAGGGCGCGGCCGTGCGCCTGTCCGAGGGCGAGGCCCAGCTGGCCGACGTGGTGCGCTCCCTGGACGCCGACGGCATCCACGTCCAGCACCTCCAGCTGCACGCGCCCACGCTCGACGACGTCTTCCTCGCGAAGACGGGTCGATCGCTGGAGGGCGCGGCCGAGGACGAGGCCGAGCAGCCCGATCCCAAGGCGGTGGTGGCGGCGTGAGCCGCTCCACCCTGGCCGTGCAGGTCGGCGTACTGGCCCGGCGCTCGGTGGTCCGCACGCTGCGTCAGCCGGCGATGGTGGTGCCCTCGCTGGTCTTCCCGTTGATCCTGCTCGCCATCAACTCGAGCGGGCTCGGGTCCGCCACCCGGCTGCCGGGCTTCCCGAGCGACTCCTACTTCCAGTTCGCGCTGGCGATCCCGTTCGTCCAGGGGGCGCTCTTCTCGGCGAACAGCGCCGGCACGAACGTCGCGAGCGACATCGAAAGCGGCTTCCTCAACCGCCTGGCGCTCACCCCGCTGCGCCGGGTCGCCCTCATGATGGGCCAGCTCGCGGGCATCCTGGCGCTGGGGCTGATCCAGGCCACGACGTTCGTGGTGATCGGCGTGGCGTTCGGCAGCGGCATCGCGGCCGGCGTGCCCGGCGCGCTCGTGATCGTCGCGCTCTCCATGGTCATCTCGCTGGCCTTCGGCTGCATCGGCGCGTTCGTCGCGCTGCGCACCGGCTCGGGCGAGGCGGTGCAGGGCGTGTTCCCTCTCTTCTTCGCCGCGCTGTTCTTGTCTTCGATGGCGCTGCCCCGCAACCTGATCGAGACGGACTGGTTCCGCACGGTCGCGGACTGGAACCCGGTGTCCTACATGCTCGAGGCGATCCGCTCGCTCGTGATCTCCGGCTGGGATGGCCAGGCGCTGGCGCTCGGCTTCGCCTGCGCCGGCGGCCTGGCGCTGGTCGCGCTGGTGGCGGCCTCGGCGGCGCTCCGCACGCAGATGGCGCGCACATGAGCCGCGGCAGCTTCTGGTCGGTAGCCCGTGCGGTGGCCTGGCGCAACGCCCACAACTTCTTCACCAACCCGGCGATGGTGATTCCGGCGGTGATGTTCCCGATGTTCTTCTTCATCGCGTTCGCGGGCGGGCTGTCGCGCGTGGACCAGGTGCCCGGCTTCGACTACGACGCCGGGTACACGACGTTCGTCTACGGCTTCGTGCTGCTCCAGGCGTCGACCTTCGGCGGCATCTTCACCGGCTTCTCCGTGGCGCGCGACTTCGAGTCGGGCTTCTCGCGCAGGCTGTTCCTGGCGGCCCAGCGCCACGGTGGCATCGTGGCGGGCTACTGGCTGTCGGCGCTGACGCGCGCGGTCTTCACGGTCGCGGTGATCACGGTGGTCGCCCTGGTCGCCGGGCTGAACGTCAACGGCAACGTGGTCGACCTCGCCGGCCTCTACACGATGGCGGTGCTCCTCAACGCCACGGCGATGCTGTTCGGCACCGGCATCGCGATGCGGCTGCGCACGATGCAGGCCGGCCCGGCCATGCAGATGCCGGCGTTCCTGCTCCTGTTCCTGGCGCCCGTGTGGGTGCCGTACGACCTGCTGACCGGCTGGGTGCAGACGGCGGCGTCGGTCAACCCGATCACCCTGGTGCTGGAGGCCGGCCGCGGGTTCCTGTCGGGCGACCCCACCAAGGTGCTGCCGGCGTTCGGCGTCGGGCTGTTGCTCGTGTCGGTCACGGCGCTGTGGGCGCGCGGCGGGCTGCGCAGCGCCGAGCGCGCGGCCTAGCCCACGGCCGGCGGTAGGCTGCCCCCATGGCCGACGAGGTAAAGGAAGTCGTGGAGGGCGACGGCTATGCGGTCGCGAACGTGGACGGCCTCGGCGAGGGGCCGGGCTTCCGCAAGGTGCGCCGGGCACTCGGCGTGACCGCCTTTGGCGTGAACGCGATCGAGATCCCCCCGGGGTACGAAACCGGCCGGCACTTCCACGAGCGCCAAGAGGAGCTCTACTTCGTGCACCGCGGGCGCATCGAGCTCACCTTCAACGACGACTCCACACACGCGCTGGGCCCGGGCGGCCTGGCCCGGGTGGACGCGGCCACTGTCCGCAAGATCAAGAACGTGGGCGACGAGCCCGCCCTCTACGTGGTCACGGGCGGCAAGGACGGCTACGTGGGCCGCGACGGCCTCCTGCCGGAGGGCGAGACGAGCCGCGGCGGACCGCCCGGCGCCTAGTCCGGGCGCCTGTCCGGGCCGGCCAACAGCAGCAATAAAGGGTGGGCCCCACGGGGGTTCGTCGAATTTCTCGCGGATACCGAGAGAAACTCGTCAAGCCCCCCTGCGAACGCGCCGATGGAACCACGCGGATGCGCTTCACCGCCTCCTTCATTGCTGTCGTTACAGCGCTGGCGCTCACGGCATCGCCGGCGGCAGCCTCACCCCGAATCGCGGGCTGCCCCATCTTCCCGCCGAACAACGCCTGGAACCAGCGCGTCGACCGCCTGCCGGTCCACTCGAACTCCGACGCGATCGTGCGCTCGATCGGGCTCGCGGACACCATGCACGCCGACTTCGGCTCGGGGCTCTGGGAGGGTGGCCCGATCGGGATCCCCTTTGTGGCCGTCGGCGGCGCTCAGCGCAAGGTGCCGGTCAGCTTCGACTACGCGGACGAGTCCGACCGCGGGCGCTACCCGATCCCGCCCGGCGCGCCGATCGAGGGCGGACGCGCGGCGGACGGCGATCGCCACGTGATCGTCGTGGACCGGGCCCGGTGCCGCCTCTACGAGCTGTTCGCCGCCTACCCGCGCGACGGCGGGGCGCACTGGAGCGCCGGGTCGGGCGCGATCTGGAACCTGCGCTCGAACCGCCTGCGGCCGCGCGGCTGGACCTCGGCCGATGCCGCCGGCCTGCCGATCCTCCCCGGCCTCGCCCGCTACGACGAGGTCAAGCGAGGGCGCATCGACCACGCGCTGCGCTTCACGGCGGAGCGGACGCGGCAGGCGTTCATCTACCCGGCGCGTCACTTCGCATCCGACCTGACCGACCCCGACCTGCCGGCGATGGGCCAGCGCCTGCGGCTACGGCGTGGCTACGACGTCTCGCGCTTCCCGCGCCAGGCGCGCGTCGTGCTGAGGGCGCTCAAGCGCTACGGCATGATCCTCGCCGACAACGGGTCCTCCTGGTACGTCAGCGGCGCGCCCAACCCGGGCTGGGACAACGACCAGCTCCACACGCTGCACCAGGTGCCGGGCAGCGCGTTCGAGGTCGTGGACACAAGCCGGCTCCCGCGTCCGCGGTAGCGGTTTCCCGGCGGATCGGGCGGGTACCCGCAACCAATGTCACCTCTCACCATTGTCGTCTCCGCGTTCGTGCTCGCATTGGTTGCCATGTCGTTCGCGTTCGCGGGCGGAGCGGTGATTGTGGCCGTGCCGGTGGCGATCATCGCCATCGCCGTAACGGCCACGATCGACTACACCAAGCGCCGCAAGTCGGCGGCGAGCATCCATGACCAGCGCGAGCGCGCCCGCACGCAGAAGGTCGACTTCACCGAGCGCGACGAGCAGACCCTCGTCTCCGAGTAGCGCCCGGCCGGTCCGGGTCGGCTGCTCGGGCTGGAACTACGACGACTGGCGCGGCCGCCTCTATCCCGAGGGGCTCGGACGGCCGCGGTGGCTGGCTCGCTACGCCGAGGAGTTCGACACGGTCGAGGTCAACTCGACCTTCTACCGGCTCGCCTCCCGCGACGCGGTGGCGCGCTGGGTGGAGCAGACGCCCGACGACTTCGTCTTCGCCGTCAAGGCGAGCCGCTACCTGACGCACGTCCGGCGCCTACGGGAGATCGAGCAGGGCGTCCACCGCTTCTACGAGCGCATCATGCCCCTGGTCGAGGCGAACAAGCTCGGGCCGGTCGTGTGGCAGTTCCCGGCCAACTTCCGCCGCGAGGGCGACGCGCTCGACCGGGTGGCTGCGACGCTCGAGGTCGTCCCGCCGGGCCGGCACTGCTTCGAGTTCCGTCACGAGGGCTGGTTCACAGAGGAGGTCTATGCCGTGCTGCGCGAGCACGGCGCCGCGCTGGTGATCGGCGACCACCCGAAATGGCCCTTCCAGGCGCGCGAGCTGACCGCCGACTGGACGCTCCTGCGCCTCCATCACGGCCGGCGCGGGCGGCGCGGCAACTACTCCGAGTCGGAGCTGGACGAGTGGGCCCGGCGGATCGCCAAGTGGCGCCGCCGGGCCGAGGTGTTCGTCTACTTCAACAACGATTGGGAGGGCTTCGCCGTGGAGAACGCCCGCTCGCTCAAGCGGCGGCTGCGGCAGTCTCCAGCCGGTCGAGCGCCCGCCGCAGCAGCCGCGAGACGTGCATCTGCGAGTAGCCGATCCGCTCGCCGATCTCGCGCTGCGTCAGGTCGTGCATGAAGCGCAGCTCGAGCACCCGGCGCTCCACGTCCGGCAGCGCCTTCCACGTGCTGGCGATCGCGTCGCGGCTCTCGACGAGGTCGTAGGACGTGTCCTCGTCGCCCATGAGGTCGACGAGCGTGGCCGCCTCGTCGTCGTCGCGGGCGGTCGGGGCGTCGAGCGACGCGGCCTCGTAGCTGGCCGCGGCCTCCTGTGCCTCGAGCACCTGTTCGACGCGGCAGCCCAGCTCGGCCGCGACCTCGCGGACCTTGGGCGAGCGGCCCAGCTCCTTCGACAGCGTCTCGGTCATCCGGCTGACGGCAAGCGTGCGCTCCTGCAGGTCGCGGGGCACGTGCAGCGCCCAGCCCTTGTCGCGGAAGTGCCGCTTCAGCTCACCGAGGATCGTGGGCGCGGCGTAGCTCGTGAACTTCGTGCCGCGATCCGGCTCGAAGCGGTCGATCGCCTTGATCAGGCCGAGGCTGGCGACCTGGAGCAGGTCGTCGAAAGGCTCGTCGGTGTAGGTGTAGCGCAGGGCCAGATCGCGTGCGAGCGGGAGAAACCGCTCGGCCAGCTCCTCGCGAGCGGCCAGGTCGCCCTCGCGGTGATAGCGAACGAGCAGCTGCCGTTCGGTTTCGCGCGCCTCGGCGCGGTCGACGACCTTGCGCTGGGCAAAGCGTGGGACGCTCGGGGATGCGAGCGCGACTGCGGACATTGTGACCTCCGTCGGTATTAGTGCTTACCTGACGCGAGGTCCGTAGAGCGGCCGATCCGACCAAGGCGACCGTTCCTCGTCCCCCAACTTTGCTGTGGCACCGCTTCGGGTGGCGTGAGCCCCTCGAATAGTTGCCTATACAGCACTGTCTCCCTTTCGTTCCGTTCTTAAACAAGAATGGCTCTATCAGGATCGGGTAGGCCGTTGGCATGGAGAGGCAAGACCCCCACCATTCGCTCAACAACCCGGTCGACGAGCCCGACCCCACCGAGTGGCCCGACCCCTACGACAAGCGCGAGGACCCGCGTGACCAGGAGCATCCGCCCACAGGCAGCCACAGCACCAGCGCGCCGCACCCAGACCAGGATCTCGAGGCGGAGCCGACCCAACCGCCCGAGCGGGACCGGCTCGACCGCTAGACGCGCGCTCCCTTGAGCGCCGGCAGCACGTGCTCGCCGTAGGTGCGCAGCGCTCCCAGCGGGTCAGCCCCTGAGCCGTTCTGGAGGCAGACGACCGTCGCGCCGAGCTGCTCGACCTCGCGGATGCGCCGCACGTGCAGCTCCGGATCCGAGCCGACGATGTAGGACTGCTTGAACTCCTCGTCGGAGACTTCGCGCTCGGCCTTCTCGTGCATGGCCTTCGGGTCGTGCCAGTCGTCCGTGAAGTACTCCTCCGGCTGAGTGGCCTTCCACACGCGGGCGCCCTCGAGCGCCGCGCCGTAGTCGCGTGCCCAGGAGAACCCGGTCTGGAGGATGATCTCGCCGGTTTCCTTGCCCTCGTCCTCGCGTGCGCTCTTGTAGGCCTCGATCAGCGCGGGCGCCGACTCCGGGTCGGCGAGCGTCCACAGGCCGTCGCCGTAGCGGGCGGCGACGCGGGCGGCATCGGGGCCGAAGGCCGACACGTAGACCGGCGGGCGCTCGGCGCCGCGCGTGTGCAGGTAGGCGGCCTTCGTCCGAAAGAAGCGGCCTTCGTAGTCGAGCCGCTCGCCGTCGAGCAGACGGTCGATGATCTCGAGCGCCTCCTCCATGCGGCGCACCTGCTCGCCGGTGTCCGGCCAGTCCATCCCGGCCGGCGACTCGTTGAGCGACTCGCCCGAGCCGATGCCGAGGTAGCCGCGTCCAGGAAAAAGCTCCTGGAGCGTGGCGCCGAACTGGGCGACCACGGCGGGGTGGTAGCGGTGAACCGGCGCCGTGACGCCGGTGCCGACCCCTATCCGCTCGGTCGCCTGCCCGATCGCCCCGAGCAGCACCCACGCCTGGCCGGAATGGCCCGGCTCCCACCAGGGCTGGAAGTGGTCGCTGACGTTGAGGCCGTCGAAGCCCGCGCGCTCGGCCTCGATGCCCTGATCGACGAGCTCGCTCGGAGGGAACTGCTCCGTGGCGAGCTGCACCCAGTAGCGCGTCAAGCCTTCACCTCTTGCGCGGCGAGCGAGGCGTCGAGGGCGCGGTCGAAGCTGCCGGACAGGCGGTCGGCCATGGCTCGCTCGTCGGCGATGACGCGGTCGGCCAGCTGCTCGGTCGCCGGGTCGCCCGCGCGGGCCGCCACCCGCTTGAGCTGCTCGTACCCGCCGACCTCGAGGAACTCGAAGGCGTAGACGAAGGCGGCCAGCTTGGCCGGCGTGTCGGGCTGAGCGGCAAAGAAGGCGGCCCAGTTGAGCGCGCCCAGGCGCATTGCTGCGTCCTTGAGCTTGCTGGGCGAGCCGCCGCGCTCCTCCAGGCGCTGCTCGACGCCGCGCTGGTGCTCGCGGCTCTGGTCGAGGTGCTCCTCGTAGATCCGCGCCAGCTCCGCGTCGCCTGCCAGCTTCTGGCCGCGCTCGAGCAGCTTGATCGCCTGTGCCTCGAGCGCGTGCGCGTCGGCCAGGTACTTGTTGAGCTGCTCGTCCAGGTCGTCCGGGTCGAGCTCGCGCAGCGAGGCGTCCACGGCGCGGTCGAACGAGGCCTCCAGGCGCTCCGCCATGGCACGCTCGTCCTTGCGGATCGTGCGCGCCACGTCGGCCGTCTCCACGTCCCCGGCGCGCTTGGCAATGCGCCGCAGCAGCTTGTAGGCGGCCACCTCCAGGTGCTCGTAGGAGAGCGCGTGGCTGACCAGCTTGCCGGGCGTGTCCGGCTGCGACTGCGCGAACAGCACGAACGCGAAGCCCCCGGCCTTGAAGACCGCGTCCTTCAGGCGCGAGGGGGAGCCGCCGCGCGCCTCTAGCCGTTCCCGCGTGAGCTGCTCGTGACGCTCCGTCTCAGCGAGGTGCAGGCGGAAGGCCTCGGCCAGCTCGGGGTCGCCCGCCATGTCCGGGGCCGCGCGCATCTGCGGCAGCGCCTGCTCCTCGATCGCGTGGGCGTCGCTCAGGTATGCGTTCAGTTGCTCGTCGAGGGAAGCCATGCTTGGCCGTTACCCGGTTCACCCCTCGACACCCGTCGCCTCGTGGGGGGCGCCGACCGGCTTCGACTCAGGCGATCCTCGCTGGCGCAGATACACCGCGAGGATCGCCATCGAGCCGACGGCGAGGAACTCGGATTGCCAGTTCTCGAGCGTCCTCTCCCAGAAGTCCGCCCGCCCCAGATAGTCGAGCCACGACACCGGGAGCTGATGGTGGTCGAGGCGCTCGGCGTTGTACTGGCTGAGGCCGGTCACCGACTGCGCGAACCAGCTGCCGACCCAGATGGCGGCCATCACGATCAGCAGGGAGTTCTCGAAGAGCGTGCGGCGCAGGCCGGCGACCCTCGCCCAACGCGGGGACTCCTGGTTCGCATGCCGTCCCACCTTCTGGTCCTTGTCGGACTCGCGGCCGGCCTTGTCCAGCGGCTTCGACTCCGGCGACCCTCGCTGTAGCAGCCACACCGTCGTCAGGATGAAGAGGGTGAACTGCAGGTACTCCGACTGCCAGTTCTCCAGGACCGCGCCGCCGAACTGCGACGACAGCACGTAGCGGCCCATCGACATGGTCGGGTCGCCGTGGCGCAGCGCGTCCTCGTTCAAGGCCGCGTGGCCGGCGAAGGCCTGCCCTGTCAGCGCGCCGAGGAACAGCGCCAGGAAGAAGAGCGAGAGCCCGTTGTTCTTGAGGAACGAGCGCATCGCTACTGGTGCATCAGGCCGATCGCGGAGTACAGGACCAGGCCGACGACGATCACCACCAGGTAGAGCACGAACATCGCCCGCATCAGTTCTCCAGGTCGCACTCGTAGGGCAGGTCCGCCCCGGTCGGGCGGCAGCCGGCCGCCGACACCTCCCAACCACCGGGCGCCTCGTCGAGGAACAGAGCGCCCCCGTGGGTGAGCGAGACGTACGCGGAGGTCACGTGCACGCTGGTGTGCGCCACCGCCCGGCCGGCGGGGAGCTGCGCGTCGAGAATGGCCTGCTCGCAGGGACGGCCCTCGTCCTGCTCCAGCTTGCTGGCGGTGTTGTCGCTGAGTTGGGCGCAGGCCGCCCTTCCGTCCCCGCCGTCCAGCGCCGCCTCGAAGCGGTGCGCCACCGCGGCGGCCTCGGGCGCGCGGTCGGAGGCCCCACAGCCGGCGCACATGTACCCGGCGAGCAGGACGAGCGCCAATACCGGCCCTGGAGCGGACACAGCCCGCTTATCCCCCCTTGTTGGTTTGCGCAACCCCCAGGGGGGAGACTTGCGGGGGATGGCCGCCCTTGGCTCGCTATGGCTCGACTCCGTCGAGCGCTCGCCGCACCCCGCGCTCGGCGAAGACGTGCACGCCGACGTATGCGTCGTGGGAGCGGGCATCACGGGCCTCAGCGCCGCGCTCCAGCTCGCCCGGGCAGGCGCCAGCGTGGTGGTGCTCGAGGGCCGCTTCGTGGGGGCCGGCGCGACCGGGTACACCACTGCGAAGCTGAGCTCGCTACACGGTTTGACGTACGCGCGGCTGGAGCGCACGCTGGGGGAGCAGGCGGCCCGTACCTACGGCCAGGCCAACGAGCGCGGCATCGAGCGCGTCTTCGAGCTGACGGGCGAGCTCGGCATCGACTGCGACCTGCGGCGCAAGCCGAACCTCACCTATTCCGAGTCCGGCGACGACCGCGAGCAGATCGAGGCGGAGGTGGCGGCGGCGCGGCGCGCGGGGTTGCCCGCCTCGCTGGTCGAAGCGGCGGACCTGCCCTTCCCGATCGCGGCCGCCGTGCGCTTCGCGGACCAGGCCGAGTTCCACCCGGTCAAGTTCCTGGTGGGCCTGGCGCGCGCCCTGGACGCCGCCGGCGCGCGCCTCCACGAGGGAACGTTCGCGGTGTCCGTGGACGCCGGCGCACCCTGCCGCGTGCGCACCGACGGCGGGCGCACGGTCACCGCCGGCAGCGTGGTCGTGGCCACGCACCTGCCCTTCCTCGACCGCGGGCTCTACTTCGCGCGCTGCCACCCGGAGCGCTCGTACGTGGTGGCGGCCCCGTACGACGGCGAGTCGGCCGGCGGCGGCATGTACCTGAGCACCGAGTCGCCCGCGCATTCGATTCGCACTCATTCGCTCGACGGCCGCACATGGCTGCTGGTCGGAGGCGAGAGCCACAAGACGGGGCAGGACGACGCGCGCGAGCGCTACCAGCGGCTCGAGCAGTGGGCGAGAGAGCGCTTCGGCGTCGAGCCGGCGATGCGCTGGGCCACCCAGGACCAGATGCCCGCGGACGGCGTGCCGTACGTGGGCCCGGTCGACCCGGTTTCGAAGAACGTCTACGTTGCCACCGGCTTCCGCAAGTGGGGCCTGGCCATGGGGCTTGCCGCGGCGGAGCTGCTGGACGCCTGGGTCGACGGGCGCGACCACCCGTGGCGCGAGCTGTACGACACCCGTCGCCTGCGTCTGCGTGCGGGTGCCGGTTCGCTGCTCAAGGAGAACGCGAACGTGGCGCTGCGGTTCTTCGGCGACCGGCTGGCCAAGCGCGCGGACGTCGACTCGATCGAGCCGGGCGAGGGGCGCGTGGTGGGGGTCGGCCTGGCGCAGCGGGCGGTCTTCCGCGACGAGCGAGGGGAGCTGCACGCGCTGTCGGCGCGCTGCACGCATCTCGGCTGCATCGTCAACTGGAACTCCGGCGAGGGCACCTGGGACTGTCCGTGCCACGGCTCGCGCTTCGACCCCCACGGCGAGGTGATCATGGGGCCGGCGGTGAGAGGTCTGCCGCCGCGCGAGCCGCCCGGCTAGGGCTTCGGGCGCATCCGCTCGAGCTTGCGCTCCCTGCTCGCGACCTCGCGCCCGAGGTCGCGCACGGCGCGCCTGGCCTCCCGCTCGGCCAGCTCCGCTTCGGTGAGCGCCTCGCGTGCCGACTCGGCCTGCGAAACCGCGGCCGCGGACTCCGACTCGGCGCCCGCGAGCGCCTCGCGGGCCTCGGCCAGCGAGCGTTCGGCCTCGGCGAGCCGCGGATCGGGCGCCGGCGGGGCCTCGGTCGCGGCGCGCTTCGACTTCGCCGGCGCGGCCTCGGCCGGGGCGCGCTTCCGTTTCGCGGGCGGCGACTCGGCGGGCGCGCGCTTCCGCTTCGCCGGCGCGCGCTTGCCGGGGGAGCCGGTCGCGGGCATGCCTTCGCCGAACGGGCCCAGGCCCACGGCCTCGCGCTCGCGCACGAAGCGCCCGGCGGCCAGCTCCTCGCGCGCCTCGTCGTCCACCGCGGCGGCGTGCAGCGTCGCCCGGACGCGGTCCCTCAAGGCCGGCCCGCTCTTGCCCGTTTCGCTCGCGATCACCTCCGCGCAGTCTGCGAGGGCCGACGTCAGCGAGCGCTCCTCGTCCATCGCCTTGCGCAGGACCGCCTGGTCGCCGCCCGCCAACAGCGCCTGGTGCGCTTCCCGCAGCCGCTCCCCGGTCGCCAGCAGCGCATCGGTTTCGGCGCGGCGGCGGCGCACTGCCTGGTTCAGAGCCCACGCCCCGGCGGTCGGCTTGCGCAGCGCCTTGACCCGCGCGCCGGCCGCGCGGTCGCCGGCGCGGTTCAGGCGCCGCGCCAGCTCGTCGCGCTCGCGCACGAACTCGTCGAGAGGCAGCCCGTAGAGCCGGTCGATCTCTCCATCGAGATCCATCTCGGAGAGCCTACGCGGGCGGGTCAGCCACCTGGACCTCGCCGGAGCGATCCACCACCAGCTCCAGCTCGCCGTCCACCGACGCGTCGACCACCGCGATCTCGTCGCCCGCCCGCTCGAAGCGCAGGTCCACCCGCGCCCCCGCGACACGCAGGCCCTCGACCTCCAGCCAGTCGAGCCGGCGCGGCAACGCGGGCCGCACGATCCGCAGCCGTCGCGACAGCCCGTCGGCGTACAGACCCAGGCCGGCCGTGAGCAGGTAGGGGATCGAGCCGGCGGCCCACGCCTGGGGGCGGCACGCCACCGGATAGGGGACCGGGGCCTCGCCGGGCGTGCGAGCGTGCCCGCCGAACAGCTCTGGCAGCCGGTAATCCGCGAACCGCGAGGACGCCTCGAGCAGCGCCCCGAAGAGGCGGTTGAAGTCGTCGTCGAAGCCGTACTCGCGCAGGCCATGGGCGATCAGGGCGTTGTCGTGCGGCCAGACGGACCCCATGTGGTAGCCGATCGGGTTGTAGCCGGGGTGCCCCGCGGCGAGCGTGCGCACGCCCCAGCCGCTGAACATCGCCTCGCCCATCAGCACGTCCCGGACGCTGCGCGCCCGTTCGCCCGAGATCGCGCGGGCCCAGAGCAGGTGCCCGGGATTCGAGGTGAGGCTCGAGCCCGGGCGCTTGTCGCCGTCCAGCCCGATCGCGTAGGAGGCGGTGTCCTCGACCCAGAACCGCTCGAGCCCGAGCCGCAGCCGGTGGGCCCGTTCGCGCAGGCGCTCGGCCCGCTCGCCGTCGCCTTCGAGCTCGAACAGCCTTGCCACGCCGCCCAGCGCCCGGATCGCGTACCCCTGCACCTCGACCAGCGCGGTCGGAGGCTCGAGCGGAGTGCCGTCCGCGTAGGGCACGCCGTCCCACGAGTCCCGCCAGCCCTGGTTGACCAGCCCGTTCGGCGCGCGCCGCAGATACTCGATCAGGCCGTCGCCGTCGAGGTCGCCGCAGCGCTCCATCCAGTCGAGCGTCGCGTCCACCTGGGGGCGCAGCTCGCGGAACAGCTCCAGGTTGCCCGACCAGTCGGCGTGGTCGGACAGCAGCGACAGCCACAGCGGCGTGGCGTCCACCGTGCCGTAGTAGCGCGCGAACGGCGTCTCGCCGAGCGCGGCCGGCTCGCCGACGCGCAGCTCGTGCAGCACGCGCCCGGGCTGCTCGTCGCGCGTGTCGTCGACCTCGTGGCCGAGCAGACCGCCCAGCAGCCGCAGGGTGTCGGCGGCGACGTCGGGCTCGAAGGCGAGCATCTGCATCGCCGCGATCAGCCCGTCGCGTCCGAACAGGGTCGCGTACCACGGCACGCCGGCCGAGTAGTACGAGCGCCCGGCGAGCTGGGAGCGCAGCATGTCCAGGTCCTGAAGCGACCGGGCGAGCACCCGGTCGAACAGCTCCTCGTCCGACTGGACGCGCGTCCGGTCGGCGGCCGGCCTGGGCCCGGCGACGCTGGCGGCCCCGTCCCCGACCTCGCAGGCCACGAGGTCGAGCGTCAACGCGCGCGTGCCGCCGGCGGGAACATCGACATCGAACCGCAGGGCGGCCGTCGCCGCGGTGCGCTCACGGTCGCCGGGGGACAGCTCGGCCGCGGCCGGCTCCACGTTCGGCTCGACGGTGGTGGTCCGCAGCACGCCGTCGCGTCCGAGGAGCGAGAAGCGCACGGCCGAGCCGGCGCGCTCGACGTGTGCCGGGCGCTCGTGCGGCGCGACCAGGCCGCGCGTCACGAGCATCGGCTGGAAGTCGGCGGCCAGCAGCACGTCGAGCCGGAGGCGGACGGGCCGGCGGTGGTGATTGCGCAGCTCCAGGCGCTCGCGCAGCGAGCCACCGGCGCCGACGACGCGCTCGCAGCGCAGCGACATCGATTGCGCCGGCAGGCTCACACCCGGCGCCAGCGCCAGCTCGGGGTTGGTCAGGTCGTGTATGGCGCTGTTGCCGAGCGCGTCCGAGGCCTGGAGCAGCACCGGCGGCTCCCCGTTGACGAGCAGCGCATAGCCCGACAGGAAGCGGCAGTCCCGATACCAGAGCCCGAGGCCGTGCTGCTCGTCGAGCGCAAGCCGGCCGTCGCGGGGTGTCACCAGGAAGACGTTCTCCTCCTTGATCACCAGCGCGTCGGAGAGGTTGGCGCTCGTCCCCATGCGTCGATTTGCCCGGTACGCGTCCGCGTATCCACATCTGTCCGCCATAGGCCATACCTGTTCCGTTGACGCCGCCCCCCGTTTGGGCTACCTTCCGTCCACCGCCCGTTCAGCGCGGGACGTGCGCCGACATCTGGGCGGTCGGACGGACCTCGCGGGTTTGCCGACGACGCGCGAGGAGGACCAGATGGCGTACCTGAACTGCCCAACCTGCAGGTTGACGGTCTACAGCCCACCGACGTCCGCGACGTTCGAGGAATGCCCGCGGTGCCGCGCCAAGCTGGGCAAGGTGAGCCGCCTCTTTCGGTCCGCTTTGCCGCCCCGCCTGCAGGACAAGGGCGGCGACCGCCGGGCCGGCAGCGGGCACGGGGATAGGGCGCCCACACCCTAAGATCCCGCCGAATGGACCCCGTTCCAGCTCCCGATCTCGAATCGCGTCATGGTGAGGAGCTCGCTCAGGTCACCAACGGCATCGTTCAGCTCTTCAGCGAGTACTACGGCCGGGGTCCGACGCGGGCCAAGAGCTACCTGCTCGACGACACCTTTGTCGTGACCGTGCTGCGCGACACGATGACGACCGTCGAGCGGACGCTCGTCGACGTGGGGCACGGCGACCAGGTTCGGAGCGTCCGGCTCAGCTTCCAGGAGGCGATGAAGGACTCCTTCAAGGGCGTGGTCGAGCAGGCGCTGGGCCGCAAGGTGGCGGCGTACCACAGCCAGCTCCTCGCGGACGCGGACATCGGCTTCGAGCTGTTCGTGCTGGAAGCCTGTGCTCAGTTGCCGCCCAGGCCGCGGTCCTCCGCGGCCTTGTAGGCGATCTGCAGGAAGTCGGAGATCGTCAGGCCGGTGAGCACCGACGCCGCGAAGCGCGTGCCGCGCGGCGCCACCACCAGGCCGAGGTTGAAGCCCCCGGAAATCCACATGCCCAGGCAGTAGGGGCAGATGAGCAGCTCGCCGAGCGTGCGCCGCCAGCCCTGCCCGCGGGCGCGCTCCTCAACCTCGGCGGGCCCGCCCGGCTCCTGGAACTCGGTGAACGGGGCCCGCGCGAACGCGGTGATCTTGTCCTTCGAGATCAGGCGCGAGAGCTTGTGAGTGGCGACGCCCGTGAGCACGATGTCGCGCGTCTCGATGCGCTCGGGCAGCTCGTGCCCGCCGCGCCTGGCTCCGGCCAGCCCTGCCGCCATGGCGGCGTTGAACAGCGCCGTCAGCGCGGCGTAGGAGCCGAACGGCGGGCGCTGGCCCGGCTCGGCGTACCCCGAGTAGGCGCCCTCGGCGCGGGTCCCCGCGGCGTCTATGGTCACGACGCGCTGTCCTCGATCTTGCGCGTGTCGCGCGGCTCCACGAAGGGCTCGGTGTCCTTCGGCCGCATGCCCCGCTCGATCGCCCGGCCGCGCTCGAGCTCGGCGTTGAACTCGGCTCCGAGCAGGATCATGATGTTCGAGATCCATAGCCAGACCAGGAACACGATCGGCCCGGCCAGCGCCCCGTAGGTCTTGTTGTAGGACCCGAAGTTCCCTACGTAGAAGGCGAACGCCACAGAGGCGATCACCCAACCGATCACGGCCAGGACGCCGCCGGGCGTGATCCAGCGGAACCCCGGTTGCTTGACGTTGGGCGCCGCCCAGTACAGCACCGCGAACATGAAGCTCACCAGCAGTAGCAGCACCGGCCACTTGGCGATGTTCCAGACCGAGACGGCGGTGTCTCCGACGCCGATCAGATTGCCGGCCTCCTTGGCGAGCCCGCCGCTGAGCGTGACGCCGATCGCGCTGACCGCCGTGAGCACCATCAGCAGCACGGTGAGGCCGACTCGCAGGGGCAGCGTCTTCCATATCGGCCGGCCCTCCTCGATCTCATAGATCGCGTTCGAAGCGCGCATGAAGGCCCCGACGTACCCCGACGCGGACCAGATCGCGGCGAGCAGGCCGGCGACGAAGAACACCCCTGCGGCGCCCTGGCTGCCCTGGATGTTCTCGATGGCGCTGGTGAAGATGTCCTTGGCCGGGCCGGGCGCCACGCTGCCGAGGTTGTCGATCAGGGGCTGCGTCGCCGACTCGCCGATCAGGCCGAGCACGGACACGATCACGATCAGCGCCGGGAAGATCGCGAGCACCGCGTAGTAGGTGAGCGCCGCCGCCCAGTCGCTGAGATTGTCGTCGGAGAACTCGGTGACGGTGCGCTTCAGCACCCCGAGCCAGGAGCGCTTTTCGAGAGAGGTCGGGCTCTCGGCGGTCACTCAGGCGGCTTCCGAGAGCGCCGCGACCTCGCGGAACTCCGCAAGCCGCTCGAGCGCCTTGTGCTCGATGCGCCGCACGCGCTCGGGGGACAGCCCGAGGCGCCGCCCCGCCTCGCGCAGCGGGGTGGGGTCGTCACCGCCGAGCCCGAACCGCAGGCCGATCACCTCGCGCTCCTGGTCGGGCAGCTGATCGAGCGCCGCGCGCACGGTCTGGTCGCGCAGGCCGATCTCGACCTCCTCGTGCGGCTCGATCTCGTCGCTGGCGAGCAGGTCGCCCAACTCGGTTTCGCCCTCCTGGCCGACCGGCCGCTCCAGACTCGTGATCGTGCGCATCACCTCGCGCGTCTCGTTCAGGTCGGCGAGGGTGATCTCGGCTGCGGCGGCGATCTCCTCGTCGGTGGGCGGGCGACCGTGCTTGGCCGCCAGCTCGCGCTCCGCGCGTGCGATCTTGCGCTCGCGCTGGCCGATGTGCACGGGGATCCTGATCGTGCGGCCCTGGTTGGCGAGGCCGCGCTGGATCGCCTGGCGGATCCAGAAGGTCGCGTAGGTCGAGAACTTGTAGCCCTTGCGCCAATCGAACTTCTCGGCCGCGCGGATCAGCCCGAGGATGCCCTCCTGGATCAGGTCGAGCAGGGCCAGCTCGTGGCCCTGGTACTTCTTCGCGATCGACACCACGAGGCGCAGATTCGAGTTGACCATGCGCTCCTTGGCCTCCAGGTCGCCGCGCTCGATGCGCTTGGCGAGCTCGACCTCCTCGGAGGCGGAGAGCAGCGGGTGCCGGCGAACGTCGCGCAGGAAGAGCTGCAGCGTGTCGCTGGTCATCGTCGCCAGCTCGTCGTTGTTGTAGTGAGCCCCCGCGCGTTCGTTCCCGCAGTCGTCGCTCACCTCGATGCTTCGAGCGTCGAGTCGGTCCTGCAGCGCCTGGGCGTCGTCCTCGGGAAGCTCGAGCTCCTGAATCAGCTCCAAGAGCTCGGACAGGTTGACGCAGCCTCTCTCCTCGCCCCGCTCGAGCAGCCCTTCGATCCGCCCCTCGGCGGAACCCTCCGTCATCGTCGGCATGTGAAAGGTCTACCCATGGCCCGGCGACCGAAACAGGGCCCTAGGCGGGACGGTTCTGCTCGCGTTCCCGTTCGAGAGCCACGACCAGGGCCAGCTCCCCTTCCGCGTCTCCGCGCTTGCCGGCTGCGTATACGAGCCGGGCCAGCGCGGCCTCGCGCACGTACTGCGAGACGGTGAGCCCGAGCTCAGCGCACTCGCTCTCGAGCGCTTCCCACAGGTCGCCTCCGAAGTGCACCGTGGTGTGGTGCATCTTGCGCGTCACGCGGGCAGCCTAGCCTCAGCCGCCCCGCTCCGCCAGCAACTCGAGCGCCGCCGCGACGAGCCGCTCCGGGGCAACCCCCCGCAGACAGAGGTGGTGCCCCTCGGGACAGACGCTGCGGTAGCACCAACGGCACGGCACGTCGTTGGAGAGCACCCGGCTCGGGACCATCCAGGGCGTGTGCTGGGGGTTGGTCAGCGCGTACAGGTCGACCACCGGAGTGCCGACCGCCGCCGCCAGATGGACCGGGCCGGTGTTGCCGGCCATCAGCAGGGGAGCCGCTTCGATCAGCGCCGCGAGCTCGTCCACGGAAAGCCGGCCGGCGAGCGATGGTCCGGGCTCGCCCGCGAGCGCGCGCACCCGCGTGGCCACCTCGGCTTCTGCCGGGTCGCCGGTGAACACGAGCCGCAGGCCGTGGTCCTCGGCCAGCGCGCGGCACGCGCGCCCCCACAGCTCCGGCGGGTAGCGGCGAGACGGGGCCGTGGCGCCGGGATGGACCACCGCCCAGGGCCGCTCGACACCGGCCTCGGCCAGCATGGCGCGCACGCCCGCGCGCGCGACGTCCGGCACCTCGACGCGCAGCGGAGCGTCCGGCGCGGGCGCGCCCAGGGACCCGGCGAGATCCAGCTGGCGTCGCACCTCGTGGCGCTGTATGTCCTCGGGCTCCGGCTCGGGCAGCCAGTCGGTCAGGAGGGCGTAGGGGTTCTCGCGGCAGTGCGCCGCCCGCCGGGGCACGCCGGCGAGGTGGCACATCAACGCGGCGGGCAGCGGGCTCTGGGTGTAGACGGTGAAGATCACAGCGGCGTCGAAGGACCGCTCGCGCAGCGAGGCCAGCAGCTGCTCGTCGGGTGCGGATCCGGCGCCC
The DNA here is from genome assembly GCA_034664125.1 of Thermoleophilaceae bacterium. Taxonomy (GTDB): domain Bacteria; phylum Actinomycetota; class Thermoleophilia; order Solirubrobacterales; family Thermoleophilaceae; genus JACVRW01. Next base: position 26,450 of record JAXDIG010000058.1, read on the forward strand.
CGCTCGCGCTTCATCCAGGGTGCGTCGTAGACGATCGTCTCGTCCACCTCCGGCATCAGCCGCGCGACCGCCGCACCGGGCGGGGAGGTGAGCAGCGTCAGCCGGCGGCCGGGTGCGGCCGCTCGCAGCGCGCGCAGGGCAGGGCCGGTCATCAGCACGTCGCCGAGCGTGTCCAGGCGAACGGCGAGGACGTGCCGGGCCGTGGGGGGAAGGGGCGGCATCCCGCGGACCGGTTGCCCAACACCGCGGGGGTTGAAGCGCTGTTTCTCGAAGCGCTTCTCGGGTAGCGACACGGGACAGGACGAGCCCGCTTGACACGAGGGCGGGGCGGACGCACTTAAGTACTCGAGGGACGTACCGGGCGCTGTGTCGCGTCGGGGCGGACTTCCGCACAAGGACGTAACCGGAGGTGTGCGCTTGCCTTCCCGAGTGCTCGGAGTCAACGCTGCGTTCCACGACCCGTCGGCCGCGCTCGTGTGCGACGGGAAGATCGTCGCGGCCGCCGAGGAGGAGCGCTTCTCGCGTCGCAAGCACGGCAAGGAGCCGGTGCCGTTCTCCGCGTGGGAGCTGCCCGAACGGTCGGCCCGGTGGTGCCTCGAGCACGCCGGCCTCGCGCCCGCCGCGCTCGACGCGGTCGCCTACGCCTACGACCCGGCGCTGGCCTCCGTGCGCAGCGACGACCCGATGGGCGAGCGCTGGGAGGGTCTGCGCACGCTGTTCGCCGAGCGCGCCCCTCTCTTCCTGAGAACCGCGCTGCCCGGCCTCGACCCGGCCCGAGTGCGGTTCGTCGGTCACCACCTAGCGCACGCGGCGTCGGCCTTCCTGTGCTCGCCGTTCGACTCCTGCGCGGTGCTGACCCTGGACGGGCGCGGCGAGAGCACCTCACAGTTGGCCGGGCACGCCCGCGACGGGCGGCTGGAGGTGCTCTACGAGCAGCGCCTGCCGCACTCGCTCGGGCTCGTCTACGAGGACCTCACCGTCCACCTGGGCTTCCGGCGCGCCTCGGACGAGTACAAGGTGATGGCGCTCGCCTCCTACGGCGAGCCGCGCTGGCTCGGCGAGCTGCGCGAGGCGGTGCGCGTCACGCACGACGGCGGGTTTGCCACCGAGCCGCTCGACTGGAGCCGCTTCGCGCCGGCGCTGACCGGGGGCGACGGCTGGAGCTCGGAGCACGCGGACCTCGCCGCCAGCGTGCAGCGCCGCCTCGAGGAGGTCGTGCTCGAGCTCGCGCGCTGGGTCCACGCGCGCACCGGCGAGTCGCGGCTGGCTCTGGCCGGCGGAGTGGCGCTGAACTGCGTGTGCAACTCGCGCCTGTGGCGCGAGGGTCCCTTCGACGAGATCTGGGTCCAGCCCGCCGCGGGCGACGCCGGCACGGCGCTGGGCGCGGCGCAGTACGTGGCCCAGGAGCTCGGCGACCGGATCGTGCCGATGGGCAGCGCCGCCCTTGGACGCGGCTGGGGCGCCGACGAGCTCGAGGCTTGGCTGCGCCGCGCGGCGGTCGCCCACGAACGCCCCGACGACGTGGCCGAGGAGGCCGCCGAGATCCTCGCCCGCGACGGCGTGGTCGCGTGGTTCGAGGGCCGCGCCGAGTTCGGGCCGCGCGCGCTCGGGCACCGCAGCCTGCTCGCCGACCCGCGCGACCCCGCCAACCTCGAGCGCCTCAACGACGTCAAGGGGCGCGAGCAGTTCCGGCCGGTCGCCCCGATGGTGCTCGCCGAGCGGGCGCGAGAGATCTTCTCCGGCGGCCCGGTTCCGAGCCCGTACATGCTCTTCACCCACGAGGTGGCGCCGGAGTGGGGGGCGCGGATCCCCGCCGTGGTGCACGTGGACGGCACGGCGCGCATCCAGACCGTCGACGCCGAGCGGGAGCCCGCGATCGCGCGCATGCTGCGCGCGTTCGAGCGCCGCACCGGGGTGCCGGTGGTCGTCAACACCAGCCTCAACACGGCGGGGCGGCCGATGGTCGACGACCCGCGCGACGCGCTCGAGTGCTTCGGCTCGGCGCCGGTGGACGCCCTCGTCATGGGCCCGTTCCTGGTGCGCCGCCCGACGTCGCCGGCCGCGATGGGGGAGCCGGCCGAGGCCGGCGTGCTGGCGTGAGCTACGAGGTCGTCATCCCCACGAGCGGGCGCCCGTCGCTGGCGCGACTGCTCGCGGCCCTCGGCACGGGCCCGGGACCGCTGCCTGAGCGAGTGCTTGTCGTCGACGACCGCAGGGCGCCGCACGGCCCCCCGCCGGTCGGCGCGCCGCCCGCCGCGATCCTCGAACTGAACGAGGTCGTCCGCGGCGCGGGCCGCGGACCCGCCGCGGCCCGCAACCGCGGCTGGCGGCGCGCTCGCGCCGAGTGGGTGGCCTTCCTCGACGACGACGTGTTGCCGGCGCCGGGCTGGCGGCGGGACCTGAAGCGCGATACCGACTCCCTCTCCGGTCGCGCGGCGGGCTCCCAAGGGCGGATCCGAGTGCCGCTGCCCGGCGTCCGGCGACCGACCGATTGGGAGCGCAACACGGCGGGCCTCGAGCTGGCCCGCTGGGCGACGGCGGACATGGCCTACCGGCGCTCGGTCCTCGCGTCGGTCGGCGGGTTCGACGAGCGCTTCGAGCGCGCCTACCGCGAGGACGCCGACCTGGGGCTGCGCCTGGTCGCGGCGGGTTGGGAGATCGCCCGCGGCGAGCGCATGGTCGTGCACCCCGTGCGCCCGGCCGGACCGCTCGTGAGCGTGCGCCTGCAGGCCGGCAACGCCGATGACGTGTTGATGGCCGCGCTGCACGGCGGCGACTGGCGAGAGCGCGCCGGCGCTCCGCGCGGGCGGCTGACTCGCCACCTTGCCGTGACCGCGGCGGGTCTGGCCGGAGCGGGCGCGCTTGCCGCGGGCAGGCCGCGCACGGCCGCCGCCGGACTGGGAGCCTGGCTGGCCGGCACCGCCGAGCTGGCGTGGGCGCGGGTCGCGCCGGGCCCGCGCACTCCCGCGGAGGTGACGACGATGCTCGCGACCTCGGCGCTGATCCCGCCGGTCGCCGCGGCGCAGCGGGTGCGCGGGTACCTGCGCCGGGCGCGCCTGCTCGCGGACGCGCGACGGGCGCCGCACCCGCTTCCGGAGGCCGTGCTGCTCGACCGCGACGGCACGCTCATCCGCGACGTGCCGTACAACGGCGACCCCGACCGGGTCGAGCCGCTGGAGGGAGCGGGCGAGGCACTCGAGCGCCTGCGCGAGGCGGGCGTTGCCCTGGCCGTGATCTCGAACCAGAGCGGGGTCGGCCGCGGCCTGATCCGCGCGCGGGACGTGGCGGCGGTCAATCGCCGCGTCGAGGAGGTGCTCGGCCCGCTCGGCCCGTGGCTCGTGTGCCCGCACGCACCCGGGGACGGCTGCACCTGCCGCAAGCCTCGGCCGGGCCTCGTGCTCGATGCCGCCGGCCGGCTGGGCGTGAGGCCGGAGCGCTGCGTGGTGATCGGAGACATCGGCGCCGACGTCGAGGCGGGTCACGCGGCCGGCGCTCGAGCGGTGCTGGTGCCCACGCCGGCGACCCGGCCCGAGGAGGTGGCGTCCGCCCCTGTGGTGGCGCGGACGCTGCTGGAGGCGGTCGACCTCGTATTGGAAGCCCAGCCGTGAGGGTGCTGCTCTGGCACGTGCACGGCTCGTGGACGACGGCGCTCGTTCAGGGCCGCCACGACTACCTGCTTCCCGTACTGCCCGACCGTGGCCCGGGCGGGCGCGGGCGCGCGCAGACCTGGGAGTGGCCGCTCAACGCCATCGAGGTCACACCCGAGCAGGCCGCCGACGCGGAGGTGGACGCGGTGGTGCTGCAGCGGTCGTCGGAGCTGAACGGACTCGTGGAGACCTGGCTGGGCGGGCGCCGCCCCGGGCGCGACCTGCCCGCCGTGTACGTCGAGCACAACGCGCCGCAGGGGCGCATCGCGGAGATGCGTCACCCGGCGTACGACCGGCCCGATCTCGTGCTCGTGCACGTGACGCACTTCAACGACCTGTTCTGGGACGCCGGGTCGACGCCCACGCGGGTGATCGAGCACGGCGTCGTGGATCCGGGCCGGCGCTACACGGGCGAGCTGCCGCGAGCCGCGGTGGTGATCAACGAGGCGCGCCGCCGCGGACGCGTGACGGGCACGGATCTGCTGCCGCGCCTCAACGGCACCGTGCCGATCGACCTGTTCGGCATGGACGCGATCGCGCTGGGGGGCACCGAGAACCCGCCGCAGGAGCGCCTGCACGCCGAGATGGCGCGGCGGCGGGTGTACCTGCACCCGATCCGCTGGACCTCGCTCGGCCTGTCGCTGATCGAGGCGATGCACCTGGGCATGCCGGTCGTCGCACTCGCCACCACCGAGGTGCCGGAGGCGGTGCCCGCCGCCGCGGGCACCGTGTCGACCGACGTGAGCGTGCTGTCCGCGGCCGTACGGCGGTTCGTGGGGGATCCGGACGCCGCCCACGCGGCCGGTCTGGCGGCGCGCGCGGCGGCGCTCGAGCGGTACGGGCTCGGCCGGTTCCTGGCCGACTGGGACAACCTGCTGGAGGAGGTGGCGGGATGAGGGTGGCGATGGTGTCCGAGCACGCCAGCCCGCTCGCCGCGCTCGGCGGAGTGGACGCCGGCGGCCAGAACGTGCACGTGGCCGCGCTCGCCTGCGCCATCGCCCGCCGCGGGGTGGAGGTGGTCGTGCACACACGCCGCGACGACCCCGACCTGCCGGCGCGGGTGCGGATGGCGCCCGGGGTGGAGGTGCACCACGTGGATGCAGGGCCGGCCGCGGCGATCCCCAAGGACGACCTGCTCCCCCATATGCCGCAGTTCGCGGCGCAGCTCGCGGCCGCGTGGCGGCGCGAGCGGCCCGACGTCGTTCATTCGCACTTCTGGATGTCCGGGTGGGCGGCCCTGCAGGCGGCCGCGCCGCTGGGCATCCCGCTCGCGCACACCTTCCACGCGCTGGGCGTGGTCAAGCGCCGCTACCACGGCGAGCGCGACCCGAGCCCGGCCGAACGGATCGCGATCGAGCGCGACCTGGTCCGACGGGTCGACCGGATCGTCGCGACCTGCACGGACGAGGTCTTCGAGCTGGTGCGGATGGGCGCCCCGAGCCCGCACGTGACCGTAGTCCCGTGCGGCGTGGACCTGGAGCTGTTCCGCCCCGACGGCCCGGCGGCGCCGCGGGCCCCGGACCTGAGGCGTCTGCTCTGCATCGGCCGCCTGGTGGAGCGCAAGGGGATCGGCAACGTGATCTCGTCGCTGCAGGGCGTGCCGGACGCCGAGCTGATCGTGGCCGGCGGACCGGACCTCGGGCGGCTCGACGAGGACCCCGAGGCTCGCCGCCTGACGCTGCTCGCGCAGGAGGCCGGCGTGTTCGACCGCGTGCACCTGTGCGGCGGCCTCGAGCGGCGCGAGGTGCCACCGCTGATGCGCTCGGCCGACGCCGTCGTGTCGGCGCCCTGGTACGAGCCGTTCGGGATCGTCCCGCTCGAGGCGATGGCCTGCGGCGTGCCGGTCGTGGCCTCGGCGGTGGGCGGGATGATCGACAGCGTCGTGGATGGCGTGACGGGCGTGCACGTGCCCCCGCGCGACCCCGAGCGCCTCGCGAACGTGCTGACCGACCTGCTCGACGACCCCGAGCGGCGCCGGCAGTACGGGAGCGCGGGGGTGGAGCGCGCCCGGCGCCTGTACGACTGGAACCGGATCGCCGCCTCGTCGCTCGACGTTTACGAGCGCGTACGCCGGCGCGCGCCGCGCCGGCGCCGCGCGGCGTCGAACGGCAGCTTCCGGCTGCCGCCCACGGCGGCGGAGCACCTGGCCGCCGTGACCGAGTCGCTGCACCGCCTCGAAGGCGAGCTCGGCCACCTCTCGGCGTGGGGCGAGCGCCTGGCGAGCCGCCTGCTCGACGGCGGGCGCCTGCTGGTCGTCGGTAACGGCGGCAGCGCCGCCCAGGCGCAGCACCTGACCGCCGAGCTGGTCGGGCGCTACGAGTCCGAGCGCGAGCCGCTGAGCGCCATCTGCCTGCACGGCGACACGTCGAGCCTCACGGCCATCTGCAACGACTACGGCATCGAGGAGGCGTTTGCGCGCCAGGTGCGCGCGCACGGGCGCCCCGGCGACGTGCTGCTCTCGCTCTCCACCTCGGGACGCAGCCCGAACGTACTCGCGGCCGTGCGGGCCGCGCACGACTGCGGCCTGGAGACCTGGGCGCTCAGCGGCGCCGCCCCCAACCCGCTGGCCGAGCTCTGCGACGAGGCGGTCGCTCTGGACTGCGGCTCGCCGGCCACCGTGCAGGAGCTGCACCAGGTGGCGCTGCACCTGGTGTGCGGCGCGATCGACCGCGAGGTCGCGCTGCGGACGCTCGGGCGCAGGCACGAGGAGGTGCACGCGTGAAGCGGCCGCTGGTGGTGATCGGCGACTCGCTGCTCGACCGCGACGTCGACGGCAGCGTGGAGCGGCTCAGCCCCGACGCACCGGTGCCGGTGCTCGACGAAGCCGGCGCGGCCGCGCGTCCCGGAGGCGCGGCGCTGGCAGCCGCGCTGGCCGCCGCCGACGGCGTGCCGGTCACGCTGATCACCGCGCTCGCGCGCGACGAAGCGGCACGGGAGCTGCGCTCGCTGCTCGAGGCGGCCGGCGTCGACGTGATCGACCTCGGCCTCGACGGCCACACGCCCGAGAAGGTCCGCTTCCGCACCGGCCGGCGGTCGCTGCTGCGACTCGACCGCGGCGGCGACGGCGGAGCGGTTGGCTCGCTGCCGGCGGCCGGCCGCGCGGCGGTGGACTGGGCGGCCGCCGTGCTCGTGTCCGACTATGGCCGCGGCGTGGCCGGCGCCACGGACGTGCGCGACGCCGTGGCCGCGGTGGTCGGGCGCGTGCCCACGGTCTGGGACCCCCATCCGCGCGGTGCCGCGCCGCCGCCCGGCGTGAGCGTCGCCACGCCGAACGAGGCTGAGGTCGCGCTCCTTGCGCCCGAGCCGCGGGGCGCGGACGCGGCGGCGGCTTCGGCGCGGGCCACCGCTCTGCGCGAGCGCTGGGGCACCGGCGCTCTATGCATGACGCGCGGTGCGGCCGGCGCCCTGCTCGTGCGGCGCGGCCGGCCCTCGCTGGCGGTCGCCGCGCCGCCTGTCGGTGGCGGCGACCCGTGCGGGGCCGGCGACCGCTTCGCCGCCCGGCTCGCGCTGGGGCTCGCCCACGGCGCCGACCCCGAGGACGCCGTAGCCGAAGCGGTGGCCTGCGCGTCCGACTTCGTGGCCGCCGGCGGCGCCGCCGCGGCCAGCTCGGGGGCCGCGGCCGCGGCCCCCGCGGCCGAGGAGAATGCCCTGGCGGTCGCCGAACGGGTCCGGCGGGCGGGCGGGACGCTGGTGGCCACCGGCGGCTGCTTCGACCTGTTGCACGCCGGGCACGTGCGCACGCTCGAGGCGGCCCGCCGCCTCGGCGACGCCCTGGTGGTGTGCCTCAACTCGGATGCCTCGGTGCGCCGCCTCAAGGGCCCTGCCCGCCCGCTGGTGCCGGAGTGCGATCGCGCCGCCGTGCTCGAGGCGCTGGCGTGCATCGACGCCGTGCTCGTGTTCGGCGAGGACACCCCGGAGCGCGCGCTCGAGCAGCTGCGGCCGCAGATCTGGGTCAAGGGAGGCGACTACCGGGGAGCGGCCCTTCCCGAGGAGCGCGTGCTGCGCCGCTGGGGCGGGCGCGCGGTGCTCGTGCCTCACGTGGAAGGCCGCTCCACCACCCGACTGATCGAGGAGGCGGCCCACCGTGTCTGAGCTTGGAACCGTGATCGTCACCGGCGGAGCGAGCGGCCTCGGCGCCGCGATCTCGGAGGCCGTGTCGGAGCGCGGCGGCAAGGCCGTCGTCGTCGACGTGCAGCAGCCGCAGAACGGCTTCGCGTTCGAGCGGGTGGACCTGTCGCGCACGCGCGACGCGGAGGCGGCGGTGGACCGCATCGCCGACAAGCATGGCGGCATCGATGCCGTGGTCACCGCCGCCGGGGTGGACGCCTGCGGCCGCATCGAGGACGTGGACGGCGAGGACTGGGACCGGGTGGTCGCGGTGAACCTGCTCGGCACGGCCGCCGTCGTGCGTGCCGCGCTGCCCCACCTCGAGCGCTCCGGCGGCCGCGTGGTCACGGTCGCCTCCACGCTCGGCCTGCGCGCGCTGAGCGACGCGACCGCCTACTGCGCGAGCAAGTTCGGCGTGATCGGCTTCTCGCGCGCGCTGGCCGCGGAGACGGCCGGGCGGGTGGGGGTCACCTGCCTGGTGCCGGGCGGCATGCAGACGGCGTTCTTCGACGGGCGCGACGAGCAGTACAAGCCGCCCGCCGACGCGCAGCTGGCGCCGCCCGCGCGGGTGGCCGAAACCGTGATGTTCGCGCTCACGCGTCCCGACGGGGTGGAGCTCCGGGAGCTGGTGGTCTGCCCGTCCACCGAGCCGTCGTGGCCATAGGCGGCCGGCCGGCCGTTCTCGCGCTGCGCGCGCTCGGGCTGGGCGACCTGCTCACCGCCGTGCCGGCGCTGCGCGGCCTGGCGCGCGCCTACCCGGCGCACCGGCTGCTGCTCGTGGCGCCCGGGCCGCTGGCGCCGCTGGCGGAGCTGGTCGGCTGGCAGCTCGTGCCGGTGGGCGAGCTCGAGCCGCTCCCGGCCGGCCTGCACGGAGCGGACGTCGCGGTGAACCTCCACGGCCGCGGGCCCCAGAGCCACCGGCTGCTGCAGGCGGCCGGCCCGGGCCGCGCGCTCTGGTTCGAGCACCCGGAGGTCCCGGACAGCCGCGGCTGCCCGGGCTGGAGGCCGGGCGAGCACGAGGTGCGGCGCTGGTGCCGGCTGCTGCGCGAATTCGGCGTGGCCGCGAACCCCGCCGATCTGCGGCTCCACCCGCCGCCCGGGCCCGCGCCCGGACCGAGCGCGGGCGCGACCCTGATCCACCCGGGCGCCGCCAGCCCCGCCCGGCGCTGGCCCGCCGGCCACTTCGCCGCGGTGGCACGCGCCGAGGCCGTCGCCGGTCGCCGCGTCGTGATCACTGGATCGCGCGCCGAGGTGCCGCTCGCCATCCAAGTCGCGGCTCGCGCCGGACTGCCGGACGACGCGGTACTGGCCGGGTCCACCGACCTCGCGGCGCTCGCGCGCGCGGTCGCGGCCGCGGAGCGCGTCGTGTGCGGCGACACGGGCGTCGCGCATCTGGCCACCGCGTTCGGCACGCCTTCGGTGCTCCTGTTCGGTCCCACCTCTCCCGCCGAGTGGGGCCCGCCCCCCGACTGCCCTCGCCACCGTGTCCTGTGGGCCGGCGCCACCGGCGATCCGCACGGGCAATCCCCGCACGCGGGCCTGCTGGAGCTGGGCGTGGACGACGCGCTCGAGGCGATGGCGGACCTGGGCAGCTCATGACGGTTGGAGTCGTGATGGCCACGCGCGACCGGCGCGCGCGCACGCTGGACACGCTCGATCGCCTCGCCGAGCTGCCCGAGCACCCCCCCGTGGTGGTCGTGGACAACGGCTCCGGCGACGGCACCCCGGCGGCCATCGCGCGGCGCCACCCCGGCGTGCGCGTGATCGAGCTGGGTCGCAACGCCGGCGCCGCCGGGCGTACGGCCGGCGTGCGGGCGCTCGACGCTCCGCTGGTCGCCTTCAGCGACGACGACTCCTGGTGGGAGCCGGGGGCGCTCCGGCGGGCCGCGGCCGTGTTCGCCGAGCACCCCCGCCTGGCGGTGCTCCAGGGCGGCATCCTCGTCGGCCCCAACGGGCGCCTCGACCCCACCTGCGCGGCGATGCGTCGCAGCCGCGTGCCGGCGCCCGGGGGGCTGCCGGGCCCCGCGCTGCTGGGCTTCGTGGCGTGCGGCGTCGTGGTACGGCGCGCGCCCTTCCTGGCCGCCGGAGGCTTCCACCCGCGGCTTGGCGTGGGCGGCGAGGAGGAGCTGCTCGCGCTCGACCTGGCGGCCGCGGGGTGGCAGCTCGCCTACGTCGAGTCGGTGATCGCCCGCCACCACCCGGAGCCCGGCCCCGAGCGCGCCGGGCGTGCCGAGGCGCAGCTGCGCAACGCGCTCTGGGTGGCGTGGCTGCGGCGCCGCCCGGCGGCGGCGCTCGAGCGCAGCGCGCGGCTGATGGCCGCGGCGGTGCGCGATGGCCGCGCCGGCGCGCTCGTGGACGCAGGCCGGGGACTGCCCTGGATCCTGCGCGAGCGGCGGGCCGTCCCGCCCGGCGTGGAGCGCGCGGCGCGGCTGGCTAGCCGGAGCTGATCAGCGCGTCCAGGCGCTTGCGTGCCCGCGACAGGCCGCGGGCGAACGACGCGATGTCGGCCCAGGGGTCGCCCTTGGCGTCCAGGCGGCGCAGCACGCTCCTCACGTTCCAGCGGTCCGCGCGCAGCCTGGAGTCGGACAGCTCCTCCCAAGCGATCGGCGTGGCCACCGGCGCGCCCGGCCGCGGCCGCACCGCGTAGGGCGGCACCGTGGTCTGGGCGTAGGCGTTGCGCATGACGTCGATCAGGATGCGCCCGCCGCGCTCGGACTTGCGGAACTCCGTGGTCAGGTCGTCCGGGTGGCGGCTGGCGAGCAGCTCGGCCGCGGCACGGGCGAACGGCTTGACGTCCGCGAAGGTCGCGCGCCGGCGCAGCGGCGTCCAGACGTGGATGCCCTTCGAGCCCGTCACCTGGGCGAACGGCTCCATGCCGATCTCGCGCAGCAGGTCGCCCGTGTGCCGGGCGGCGCGGCGCACGGCCGTGAAGTCGGCTCCCGGTGCGGGGTCGAGGTCGAACACAACGCGGTCGGGTTGGCGCAGCCGGTCGGCGCGCGACAGCCAGACGTGCGGGGTGATCATGTTCTGACCGACGAGGTACACGAGCGTGTCGGTGTCGCAGATGAGCGCGTGGACCAGCGTGCCGCCGCGCTTCTCGACCTCGACGCGTCTGATCCAGCCTGGGTAGTGGTCGGGGACGTTCTTGTGGAAGAAGCCCTCGCCGTCGATGCCGTCGGTGAAGCGCAGCATGCTGATCGGGCGGTTTCGAATATGGGGCAGCATCCACTCCGACACCGCCCCGTAGTAGTCGGCGATGTCCGCCTTCGTGAAGCCGTCGGCGGGGAACAGCAACTTTTCGGGATGGGTGATCGCGACGCTCACGCCGGTCGTTCCCTGACCACGTCGCGCGCGGGCTTGTCGGTGCGCAGCCCCAGGAAGCGCGGGTGGCGCAGGCGCCCGTCGCGGGTCCACTCGGTGAAGGCGATCTGCGCGACCAGCTCCGGCTCCACCCAGTGCGTGCCGCGCGGGACCGGGTGCACGTCGGCGAAGGGCGGGTCGGGACGCTCCAGCTCGCGCAGCCGCTTGCCCAGCTCCCGCAGAGTGTCGTGGTCGAAGCCTGTGCCGACCTTGCCGGCGTACCTCAGCTGCCCGTCGTCCCAGTGCCCGACCAGCAGCGCTCCGAAGTCCGTGCGGGAGCCCTGCGGCGCCGTGTAGCCGCCGATCACCAGCTCCTGCTCGGCGTGGCACTTGAGCTTGCGCCAGTCGCTCGAGCGCGTCGAGCGGTACGGGCTGTCGGCCCGCTTGGCGATCACCCCTTCCAGGCCCTTGCGGCAGGCCTCCTCGAACATCTCCTCGCCGCGCTCGTTGCGGTGAGGCGTGTAGCGCACCGGGCCCTCGAACCGCAGCGCCCTGCGCAGCTCGGCCTTGCGCTTGCGCAGCGGCAGCTCGCGCATGTCGCGCCCGTCGAGGCGCAGCAGGTCGAACAGGTAGAGGAACACCGGCACACGCTCGCGCCCGCGGCGCTGGAGGCGCTGGAAGCTCGTGATGCCGCGCCGGTCGAACGCGACGACCTCGCCGTCCACGACGAAGTCCTGGCACGGCTCGGCCTCGAGTGCCCTCACCAGCTCAGGGTAGTCACCATTCATGCTGCGGTGAGTGCGCGAGAGCAGCTCGACGGCGCCACCGCCCTCGCGGTGAGCGAGGCAGCGGACGCCATCCAGCTTGCGCTCGAAGATCCAATCGGGGTCCGAGAAGGGCTCGTCCCAGAGGACGGCCTTCATCGGCTCGTATCCGGTCAGCGCTTCTTGTTGTCCACTGCGCGCTGCAGCTGCGCCTTGTTCATCCGGGAGCGGCCCTCGACGTTCAGCTTCTTCGCCTCGTTGTAGAGCTGGTCACGTGTGCGGCCCTTGGGGCCGCTGGTGCCGGAGCGCTGGCCGCCGCGGCGGCTCGACGACATGTCCTGCGTCGAGGTGCGCGAACGGGTGCGCGACTCACCGCTGCGGGCCCGCTCCTTGTTGACGGTGCGGGCGGCGATCTCCTCCGCTCGCTCCTCGGAGCGGCCCTGCTTCTTCTCGCTCTTCTTGATCTGCTCGTACTGGCGGGCACGCTTGGTGCCCTTCTTCACTCCACGCGGTGGCATTTCGCCTCCTTTCGGTGTTCGTAGCCGCTTACCCTCGATGGTGCGGCCGGACACCACGGACTCCGGCCGCGTCGCAACCGGGTCGCCGGTGTCCGCGTACTCGTCGCGGCGCTTGACGAGCAGCCAGCGGCGGCCCTCGATCCGGCGCAGGCTCCAGCCGCCGCGCAGCTTCTCGCCCTCGAGCCAGAACGAGGCGTGGCCGGCGGCCAGCGCCGCCTCCATCGGCTCGTCGCGCAGGTTCACGTAGGTGCCGCGGTCCCACACGATCACCGGACCGGCGCCGTACTGGCCCTCGCCTATCACGCCCTCGAAGTCGCCCCAGGAGATGGCATGGTCGTCGACCGCCATCGCCAGGCGCTTGTCGCGCGGGTCCATGGAGGGGCCCTTCGGCACCGCCCAGGACTTGAACGTCCCGCCCACCTCCAGGCGGAAGTCCCAGTGCATGCTGGTGGCGTGATGCTGCTGGACCACGAAGCGCGGCATCTACGTGGCCCGGTTCCCGGGGCGCAGCGGCTCTATCTCGAGTTGCCCCTCGTGACGCTCCTCCACCTGCAGCGTGGTGTGGTCGATGCCGAACCGCTCGCTCAGCAGGTCGGCGAGCTGGCGCCGGTGGGACTGCGTGTCGCAGCCCGCGCGCACGGTCACGTGGGCCGACAGCGAGGTCATGCCCGAGGTGACCTCCCACACGTGCAGGTCGTGAACCTCGACGACGTGGTGCTCGGCCGCGAGCGTCCGGCCGATCTCATCCGGGTCGAGCCCCCGCGGCGAGGCCTCCAGCAGCACCCGGCCCGAGTCGCGCAGGAGGGCCCAGCCGGAGCGCAGCATCAACGCCGCCACCAGCACGGCGGCGATGCCGTCCGCCCGCCCGAAGTCGGTGGCGAGGATGACCGCGCCGGCGATCGCCGTCGCGATGAAGGCGAACAGGTCGGTCAGCACGTGCTGGAAGGCGCCCTCGACGTTGAGGCTGCGCCGCTCGGCGCCGGCCAGCACCCAGGTCGCGGCGAGATTCACCACGATGCCGGCGAGGGCGACCGCCAGCACCGGCGCGCCGTCCACCGACGGCGGGTCGATCAGGCGGCGCACGCCCTCGGCCAGGATGACCACGGCGAGTGCGACCAGCGTGGCGCCGTTCACCTGCGCGGACAGGATCTCGGCGCGCTTGAGGCCGAACGTGAAGCCGCCGGCGGCGGGCCTGCCGGCGAGCCGGGCCGCAACCAGCGCCAGGCCGATCGCGCCGGCGTCGGTGAGCATGTGGGCGGCGTCGGAGAGCAGCGCCAGGGAGTCGGCCAGGATGCCGGCCACCACCTCCACGACCATGAAGCCGAGGATCAGCCCGAGGGCGACCCCGAGTCGCTTGCTGTCGCCGGTGGGCGCGTGGTGATGATGGTGGTGGGCCATCCCGCCAGATGGTGACAGGGGGTTGAAACAGCCCTGGCTGGGTAGCCAGTTCGCATGCTGCGCCCCATTGTCATCGGGCTGGCGGGCCTGGAAGCCGCGGCGGCCGTGACCGCCTCGGCCGTGCGTCACGCGAGCTGGTGGCTGGAGTGGCACAGCCGCATCGTGCCCGCCTCCGGCAGCCGCGAGCTGGCGGAAGTGGAGCTGCAGCCGTGCGAGTCGTCGTAACCGGGGCCAGCGGCAACGTAGGCACCAGCCTGCTGCGCTCGCTCGCCGACGAGCCGGCCGTCGACTCGGTGCTCGGCCTGTGCCGGCGCGTGCCCAAGGCCGACTTCCCGAAGGTGGAGTGGCGCTCGGCGGACGTGGCCAAGTCGCCGCTGCGACCGCTGTTCGCCGGCGCCGACGCCGTGGTGCACCTGGCCTGGCTGATCCAGCCGGCGCGCGACCAGCGGCTGGTGCGCTCGGTCAACGTGGACGGCAGCGCGAGGGTGTTCCACGCGGCGGCGGCGGCCGGGGTCGGCACACTGGTCTACGCGTCCTCCATCGGCGCCTACGCGCGCGGGCCGAAGGACCGGCGCGTGGACGAGACCTGGCCCACGACCGGCATAGCGACTTCCTTCTACTCGCGCCACAAGGCGGAGGTCGAGCGCCTGCTCGATCGCTTCGAGAGCGAGCACGAGCACGTGCGGGTGGTGCGGCTGCGGCCCGGCCTGATCTTCAAGCGCGAGGCCGCATCGGGGATCCGGCGACTGTTCGCCGGGCCGCTGCTGCCCGGATCGCTGCTGCGGCCGGCATTCCTGCCGGTCGTGCCCGACGTGGATCGGCTGGTCTTCCAGGCCGTTCACTCTTACGACGTCGGCGAGGCATACCGGCTGGCGCTCGTAAGCGACGCCGGCGGCCCCTTCAACATCGCGGCCGAGCCGGTGCTGGACTCCGCCGAGCTGGCGCGCGTGCTCGGCGCGCGGCAGCTGCCGGTGCGGGCGGGCGTGCTGAGAGCGGCTGCCGCGGCCTCGTTTCGGCTGCGTCTGCAGCCGTCCGAGCCCGGGTGGCTCGACATGGCGCTGGACGTGCCGGTGATGGATTGCACCCGCGCCCGCCAGGAGCTCGGCTGGCGACCCCAGCGCTCGTCGACCGACGCGCTGCGCGACCTGCTCGCCGGCATGCGCGAGGGAGCAGGCCTGGACACGCCGCCGCTCGAGGCCGGCAACGCCGGCCCGCTGAGGGCCCGCGAGTTCCTCAGCGGCGTGGGCGCCCGAACGGGCTAGGCCTCGACGCGGTCGCGAGCCCCCTCCACGCCCGCCGCCTGCGCGCAGTGGGCGCAGCAGTAGACCGATCCAGCGGCCTCGATGCCGTGGCCGATGACCCGGCAGCCGCAGTGCGGGCACGCCGGCGCGAGCGCGTGGATCGCGCACTCGAAGCTGTCGAAGACGTGGGTTTCGCCGCCCTTGACGATCTCCATCGTCTTGTCGTACTCGTTGCCGCACACCTCGCACTGAGCCATGCTGTCCTCCTCGGGTCGCTCTCCGGTGGCGCTTACCCGAGCCGGGCCCGGCGCAGACCCACCGCGACGATCAGACCCGTCAACCCCAGGGCGGCCAGCGCCCACGGCGGCCCGCCGCCCGCCGCCGCCTGCTGTGGCCGGCGCGACTCAGAGGCCACCACGTGCGCCCCGTCGACCACCGCCACCCGCTGCCCGCGCAGCGACAGGCGCAGGGCCCAGAGCCGGCGGTTGTGGGCGATCCGGTCGGGCAGGTCGATGCAGATCGACTCGCGACGCACCGTGTCGAGCGCGTGGATGAAGGGGTGCTCGCCGCCGGCGTAGAGCGTGTACTCCCAGCGCCCGCCCGGGCCGGTGGTGCGGGTGACCGGTAGCCCGCGCATCGGCTCGTCGGGCTCGGATGGGTCGACGACCGGGTTCGGCAGCAGCCGGTGGGCGCGCATGTCGTAGGCGCGCACGGCGTACCGGGTGGCGTCGCGGCGGGAGATCTGCTCGATCAGGTACACGGTCGACCCGTCGGGAGAGATGGCGTCGTAGCTCCACTCGCCCTTCAGAGCGATCGTGTGGCGCACCACAAGCCGCTTGGTGTCCACGACGGCGAAGCTCGAGCGTCGGCGCGGATTGCTGCGCGCCCCGTGCTTCAACACCAGCGTGGCGCCGTCGGCGGAGAGCCCGCCGGAGGTGGTGTCGTAGGCGACCACAGGAACGCCCCAGTGGCCGCGCAGCACCGCGGCGCGCAGCACCCGCCCGCCGTCGGTCTGCGATCGCGTGAGCACCGTGCCGCCGCGGGTGGGGAGCGCGGTGAGGCGATCGACGCCGCCGATCTCCACGACGCCGTCCGAGCCGGCGTCCTGCGAGGTGGGCGCAGGGCCGTCGGCTCCCGCGGCCGAGGCCGGGAGCAGGAGGAGCAGGAGCAGTGGGATGAGCAGGCGGCGGGGTGTCATACCCCTGGTACGCCCGCTAAGGCCGATCGGGTCCGTCGATCAGGGCTGCGCCGGTGTGGTCGGCGTCGTCTCCGTGGGCGTCGGCTCGGCCGGCGCCGGCTCGGTCGTCGTCGGGGTGGGCGTGGTTTCCGTGTCGGGCGTCGTGGGCTCTTCGGTGGTCGTCGTCTGCTGGTCGGTTTCCGTCTGCGTGTCCGTTGGCGACGGCGCGGTCTGCTGTTTGCTGCCGGAGTCCTTCTTCTCGGACTTCGGGATCACGGTCACGCGGCGGTCGTTGTTGCCGAACGAGCCACCGCCAAGCAGCTCGCCGGCGGTGAGGGCCAGCAGGCCGATCACGAACGCCAGGGCCGCCGTGCCGAACACCACCCGATACGCGATCTTGCGCCGGCGCGGCGCCGCGAGGGACGCCTCGCTGCGGTACACGCGAGTGGGGGCGGGCGGCGCTCCCCGCCCGTGCGGCGCTCCGCGGCCGGCCGGCGGCCGGGCCGGCGGCGCCTCCGGATCGGGCAGCGCGCGGGCCGGGTCGCCGTTGCGCAGGCGCTCCGCCACCCGCTGGGCCGCCGCCGACTCCGGAGCCGTCGCGCTGCCCGGCAGCGGCGCCTCGGCGTCCGGCTGGAGCGCCGGACGGTCGACGGTGATGCCCCGCGCGATCCGCTCGGTCGGCCGGCGCAGCATCTCGCTGACGAGCGTGACGAGCACAGGGGTCATCGCCGCGGCGATCCAGGTGCCGGCGATCCACAGACGCGAGGTGACGAGCGCCGCCGTTGCAGACGCGGCACTCGCGATCACGAGCGTCCGCATGTTGAGACGCTGCTCCTCCTCGCGCGGGGTGCGCGGGGGTGAGCCCATCCCGACGCACCATAACGAGGGCGCCACGCGGATAGGGTTCCGGCGCGATGCCTGACGCGCTGACCCGTGACGCCGACCTGGTCGTGATCGGCGCCGGGCTCGCCGGGCTGTCGGCGGCGCGCGCGGTGGCCGCGGCGGGCGCCTCGGTGGTGGTCCTGGAGGCCCGCGACCGCGTCGGCGGCAGGGTGCTGAACGAGGACATCGGCGGCGGCAACGTGGTCGAGGTGGGCGGTCAGTGGATCGGCCCCACTCAGGACCGGCTGGCGGCGCTGGCGAGCGAGCTCGGCGTGAAGACCTTCCCCACCTACGGCGAGGGGGAGAACGTGCTCGAGTACGGCGGGCGGCTGCGCCGCTACCGCGGCACGATCCCGCGCATCAACCCCTTAGTCCTGCTCGACGTCGGGCGAGCGCAGCGCCGGCTCAACCGGCTCGCGCGCCGCGTGCCGCTCGAGGCGCCCTGGGAGACGCCCAACGCCGCCGCCCTCGACGGCCAGACGGTGGCCACCTGGATGCGGCGCAACCTCGCGACGAAGCCCGGCCGGATGCTGCTGGAGCTGGGCATCGAGGCTGTCTGGGCGGCGCAGCCCGAGGACATGTCGCTGCTGCACCTGCTCTTCTACATCCACTCGGCCGGCAGCCTCGAGATGCTGTTCGACACCGAGGGCGGCGCCCAGCAGGACCGCTTCGTGGGCGGATCGCAGCGCATCCCGATCGAGCTGGCCCAGGCGCTGGGGCGCGAGAAGGTGGTCCTCGAAGCGCCGGTGCGCAAGATCCGCCGGGGCGACCACGGTGTCACCGTGGAGGCCGACGGCGCAACGGTGCGCGCCCGCCGGGCGGTTGTGGCGATCGCGCCCACGCTGGCCGGCCGCATCGCCTACGACCCGCCCCTCCCCGGGTTCCGCGATCAGCTCACCCAGCGCATGCCGCTGGGCACCGTGGCGAAGTGCATGGCGATCTACGACGAGCCGTTCTGGCGCGCTGAGGGGCTGTCCGGCCAAGGCGGCAGCGACACGGGGCCGGTGAAGCTGACCTTCGACAACTCCCCGCCCGACGGCTCGCCGGGCGTGCTGCTCGGCTTCCTCGAGGGGCGCCACGCGCGCGAACTGGGGCGGCTCCGCCCCGAGGAGCGCCGGACGGCGGTGGTCGACTGCTTCGCCCGCCTGTTCGGTCCCCGGGCCGGCCGCCCGGCCGCCTACGTGGAGCGCCTCTGGGCGGAGGAGGAGTGGTCGCGCGGTTGCTACGGCTGCCACATGCCGACCGGCGCCTGGACCAACTACGGCCCCGCCCTGCGCGAGCCGATCGGCCCGCTGCACTGGGCCGGGGCGGAGTACGCGACCGTGTGGAACGGCTACATGGACGGCGCCGTGCGCTCCGGCGAGGCCGCGGCCGAAGCGGTGCTGGAGCGCCTCTAGAGGTCGTTTAGGGCACCCCGGTCCCGGTACCCCAAGAGGGAGGACTCGAAGACCAAGGAGTGGAGATGCCCGGCAGACTCGAAGGAAAGAAGATCGCCTTCCTCGCGACCGACGGGGTCGAGGAAGTCGAATTGACCGAGCCTTGGAAGGCAGTCGAGAACGAGGGCGGCACGCCGGAGCTGGTTTCGCTGGAGAGCGGCGAGATCCAGGGCTTCGACCACCTAGACAAGGATCAGAGGTTCTCGGTCGACCGCACCGTCGACCAGGCCAAGCAGGACGATTACGAGGCGCTCGTGCTGCCCGGCGGCGTCGCGAACCCGGACTTCCTGCGCGTAGACGAGAACGCCGTGAGCTTCGCGCGCTCGTTCTTCGAGGCCGGCAAGCCCGTGGCCGTGATCTGCCACGGCCCGTGGACGCTGGTCGAGGCGGATGTCGTGCGCGGCCGGACGATCACGTCCTGGCCCAGCCTGAAGACCGACATTCGCAACGCAGGCGGGAACTGGGTCGACCGGGAGGTGGTCGTCGACAACGGGCTCGTGTCGAGCCGCAAGCCCGACGACCTGCCCGCTTTCTGCGCGAAGCTCGTCGAAGAGTTCTGCGAGGGCCATCACGAAGGCCAGGCCCTCCAGACCGCGGGTGCCGGGACCGCTGACTGACCCTCGGCATCCGCACCCCCGACCCGCGGCGAGGCGCCCACCGGCGCCTCGCCGTCGTTTTAGCACCAATGAGCGCGGGTAGACCGGGGCCAGAAGCTTCGAGGAGGAGGTCGGGATGAGGAAGTTGCTTTGGGCCGCACTGCTCTGCTGCGCGCTGGCTCTCGCTGCGGTTGGCTGCGGTGGTGACGACAACGGCGGCGGAGGCAGCGCCAAGAAGGCGCCGGCTGCCGCCGATCCCACTGCTGCGAAGGGCAACGTCTCCTGGTGCATCGGCAAGGACACCAGCGGGGCGTACGGGACCGCCATCAACCTCTTCAAGAAGGCGAACCCCAAGGTCACCGTGAAGCTCGTAGAGCTGCCCGAGTCGGCCGACGAGCAGCGCACTCAGCTCGTCCAGCGGCTGCGCGCGAAGTCAGCCGAATGCGACGTGCTCGGCATGGACGTGATCTGGACCGCCGAGTTCGCCGCGCAGGGCTGGCTGCAGGACACGAGCGGGATCATCGACCAGCGCAAGGCGGACTTCATCGCCTCGACGCTCGACACGGCTAAGTACCAGGACAAGTACTGGGCCGTGCCGTACCACACGAACGCCGGCTTCATCTACTACCGCACCGACCAGGTCGCCAAGGCGCCCACGAGTTGGGAGGACCTCTACTCCGAGGCCGCCAAGAACGACGGCCTCGTCTACCAGGGCTTCGCCTACGAGGGGCTGACGGTCAACTTCCTCGAGCTGCTCTACAGCGGCGGGGGCAAGGTGCTGTCAGACGACGGCAAGTCCGTGGAAATCGATTCGCCCGAGGGCGAGAAGGCGCTCACGTTCATGGCCAACGGCTTCAAGAACGGCGCCGTGCCGAAGGCGGTCACCACCTACAAGGAGGAGGAGTCCCGGCGCGCGTTCGAGTCCGGGAACGCGACCTTCATGCGCAACTGGCCGTACGCGTACTCGCTCGGAAAGGAGTCGAAGATCGCGGACAAGTTCGACATCTCGAACTTCCCGAGCTTCGGCGGCGCCGAGCCGGCCAGCGTCCTGGGTGGCATCAACCTGGCGATCTCGGCGTACTCGAAGAACCCGGACGGGGCGGCGGCGTTCATCGCGTACGCAACCGGACCCGAGGTGCAGAAGGCGAACTTCCTGGAGTCGTCCGCCCCGCCGGCCACAGCGGCGGCCTACGACGACCCGCAGGTGCAGAAGAAGTACGCCTTCGCCACCGACCTGAAGAACGCGATCGCGCAGGGCCAGTCGCGCCCGGTGTCGCCGGTCTACTCGCAGATCAGCGAGGCGATCTACACGAACGTCCATCAGGCGCTTCAAGGCAAGGCCGATCCGAAGTCGGCCTTGAAGGCCATGTCGGACCAGATCCAGAAGGCGCTCGAGACGTTCTAGGCCGGCGATGGAAGCCGCGACCGTAGCGGTCAAGCCAAAGCGGGGTCGGCGCTCCGGATTTGCCCAGGAGCGCCGGCTCGGCTTGGCGATGATGTCGCCCTCGCTGGTGGTGATGGCGCTGGTGGCGGCGTTCCCGATCGGCTACGCGATCTGGCTGTCGCTCAACGAGTACAGCGTGCGTGTGCCCGGGCTGTCGCGCTTCGTCGGGATCGACAACTACACGGAGGCGCTCGGCGACAGCAGGTTCTGGGATGCCTTCAAGGCCACGTTCATCTTCACCGGTATCTCGGTGTCGATCGAGCTGGTGCTCGGGGTCGCGTTCGCCATGGCGATGCACCAGGCCTTCAGGGGGCGGGCGATCCTGCGCGCCACCGTGCTCGTGCCGTGGGCGGTGCTGACGTTCGGCACCGGCCTGCTGTGGCGCTCGATCTTCGAGCCGAACCTGGGCTTCGTGCCCTCGACGCTGTCGGCGCTCGGACTGCCCGGCGGCGACGTGCTCTGGTACGGCGAGGACGGCTGGGCGATGGCCACGCTGATCTTCGCTGACGTGTGGAAGACGGCGCCGTTCATGGCGCTGCTGCTGCTCGCGGGGCTGCAGGTGATCCCCGAGGACGTGTACGACGCGGCCAAGGTGGACGGGGCGACCGCCTGGCAGCGCTTCACGCGCATCACGCTGCCGCTGCTGCGGCCGGCGATCCTGGTGGCGCTGCTGTTTCGGACGCTGGACGCCCTGCGCGTGTTCGACCTGCCGTTCGCGCTCACCAACGGCGCCAACGGCACCACCACGCTCTCGCTGCACGCCTACAACGAGTTGACCAGGAACAGGCTGGTGGGGGAGGGGTCCGCATTGGCGGTGCTCACGTTCGTGATCGTGATGACGGTGTCGTTCCTCTACATCCGGTTCGTCGGCGGGAACATCCGGGCGCTGGCGGAGGAGTCGTGACCAGCGAGGCGGCGCGCGTGTCCGGGGTCGCCTCTCGGGCCGGCGCGCGCATCGGCCAGGAGAAGCGCCGGCGCGACCGGCGCAAGGCGATCCTGCTCTGGGCCGCCGTGGTCGGGATCATGGTCTTCTGCCTGTTTCCGTTCTACTGGCTGATCAACACGTCGCTGAAGACCGGGCAGGACCTGTCGACCGCGAAGATCTTCCCGCCGCACCCGTCGTTCGACAACTACAAGTCGATCTTCGAGGACTCGAACTTCACGACGGCGCTGCGCAACAGCGTGATCGTCTCGGCGATCACCACCGCGCTGGCGCTGACCATCGGCTCCTTCGCCGGATATGCGCTCGCGCGGCTGCGCTTCCGCGGCAAGTTCGTCATGCTCGCGATCATCCTCTCGATCACGACGTTCCCGCCGATCGCGATCGCGGCCCCGCTGTTCAAGTTCTGGACCGACCTGGGGATCTACGACACGCTGCTCGGTCTGGTCCCGCCGTTCCTGGCGTTCACGCTGCCGCTCACGATCTACGTGCTGGCCTCGTTCTTCAAGGAGATCCCGAAGGACCTCACCGAGGCCGCGCTGGTGGACGGCGCCACCCACTTCCAGGCGTTCCGCAAGGTCGTGATGCCGCTGGCCGCGCCCGGCCTGGTGACGGCCGGGCTGCTCTCGTTCATCTGGGCCTGGAACGAGTTCCTGCTGGCGATCACGCTGACGAGCTCACCGTCCGCTCGCCCGGTGCCGCCGGCGCTGGCGTTCTTCACGGGTTCGCAGAAATTCGAGGTGCCCCTGGGCACGATCACGGCCGCCACGGTCGTGGTGACGGTCCCGCTGGTGGTGCTGGTGCTGGTGTTCCAGAAGCGGATCGTGGCGGGGCTGACCGCCGGGGCGGTCAAGGGCTAGGCGCCGGGCGCCTACGGCAGCCTCTACCGCCGAGAACGGCGGCAACCAGGAGGGCCCGGGCCGCTTGGCGCTCTGCGCCTCCGCTCCACGAGTCTGACGTTAACCCTGCATTTCAGGGGTATCGTCAGGTTCGCGCGGCCAGATGTATCGCCATGATATATTCCCGCGATACATGGAGCTCAGTCCGACCGCCTATGTGATCCTCGGGATGCTGGCCTGGGGGCCGCGGTCGGGCTATGACATCAAGGCCCACGTCGACAGCTCGACGCGCTTCTTCTGGGCGGCCAGCTACGGCCAGATCTATCCGGAGCTGCGACGGCTCTCGGACGCCGGCCTGGTGGAGGGGGAGGCCGAGGCGGGGAGCGGGCGGCGCCGCACCGTGTACAGGCTGACCGCGGCGGGGCACCGCGCGCTCGGGGACTGGCTCGGCGCGGAGCCGCAGACCTTCGAGATGCGCGACGAGGCCCTGCTGAAGCTCTTCTTCGCCGGCGCCGCGCCGGCCACCGCGGCTGGCTCGCTCGACGCCAAGCGCGACTACCACGAGGCCAAGCTCAAGCAGCTGCGCGAGATCGAGGCGACCGGCAGGCCGCAGGGCTTCGCCGCCCTGGTGCTGCGCTTCGGGATCGAGTCCAGCGAGTGGATGGCGGACTGGTGCACGCGCGAGGCCGAGCGGCTGCGCGCCGCCGAGGACGCCGCATGATCGATCGGCTTGCCCGCCTCGCCGACCGCCGCGCCCGCCGGGTGCTCGTCTTCGCTGCCGTCTTCTTCGTGCTGGCGGGCGCCCTGGGCGCCGGCGTGGCCGATCGCCTCGATCCCTACGGCGCCGAGGATCCCGACACCGAGAGCGTGATCGCCGACCAGCGCCTCGAGCACGCCGGCTTCCGCGACACCGGCCTCGTCGTGCTGGTCGAGGGCGTCGACCCGCACGCGAGCGCGGGCCGGGCGCGCGTCGATGCGCTCAGCCAAAGGCTCGAGCGCGACCCGGACGTCGCCTCCGTGGCCGGCTTCGACAACACCGGCTCGCCCGACTTCGTCTCTCGCGACGGCCGCTCCACCTACCTGGCCGTCGCCCTGAAGCCGACCGGCGACGACGCGCTACAGGACAGCGCCGACCGCATCGCCGGCGAGCTGGCCGGCGAGCCGGGCGTGACCGTCGGCGGCCCCGCGGTCGCCTTCAAGCAGGTCAACCAGCAGGTCGAGAGGGACCTGCGCACGGCCGAGCTGTACGCGTTCCCGCTCCTGTTCATGCTGTCGCTGCTCTTCTTCCGCAGCGCGGTCGCCGCGCTGCTGCCGCTGCTCGTGGGCGGCCTCGCCATCGTGGGCACGTTCCTCGTGCTGCGCGTGGCCAGCGAGCTGACGTCGGTGTCGATCTTCGCGCTCAACCTCGTCACCGGCCTCGGCCTCGGGCTGGCCATCGACTACAGCCTGTTCATCGTCTCGCGCTACCGCGAGGAGATCGCGCGCACCGGCCCCGGGCCGGAGGCCATGCGCCGCACGCTCGCCACGGCCGGGCGCACCGTGCTGTTCAGCTCGCTCACCGTGGCAGGGGCGATCGCCTCGCTGGTCGTCTTTCCCCAGCGCTTCCTCTACTCGATGGGCATCGGCGGCTTCTGCGTCGCCCTGATCGCGGCAGCCATCGCGCTGATCGTGCTGCCCGCGGTGCTGACGCTGCTGGGCGCCCGGGTGAACTCGCTCACGCCCGCCTTCCTGGCCCGCCGCGCCGAGCGCGACGCCAGGGTCGCCGAAGAGGGCTTCTGGTACCGCCTCTCGCGGCTCGTGATGCGCTTCCCGGGTCGCATCGCGGCCGCCACCGCCACGCTGCTGATCGTCCTCGGCATCCCCTTCCTCGGCATCAACTTCACCTCGGTCGATGCCCAGGTCCTACCGAAATCCACGAGCGCGCGCCAGGTCGACGACACCCTGCGCTCCCAGTTCCCGCCCTACCGCGACACGCCGGTCACGCTTGCCGTGAACGGCGGCCGGGGCGAGGCGGCGCGAGCGGCGCAGGCGGCCGCCGCGGTGCCGGGGGCTGCGGCCGTCGGGCAGCCGCGCGAGCTCCGTGGCGGCACGTACGCGATCGACGTCGTGTCGAAGGCCCCGCCTCTCGACGACCGCAGCCGGCAGCTGGTGCGCGACCTGCGCGCGCTGGACGGCAACGCGCTCGTCACCGGTTCCACGGCGCACTATCTCGACCTGCGGGCCAGTCTCGTGGACCACCTGCCGCTCGTGCTGGCGATCGTCGCCTTGGTCACGCTCGCGGTCCTGTTCGCGATGACCGGCTCGGTGATCCTGCCGCTCAAGCAGGTGCTGATGAACGCACTTGGCTTGAGCGCCGTGTTCGGGATCCTCGTGCTGATCTTCCAGGACGGCCGCTTCGAGGGGCTGCTCGGCTACACCAGCCAGGGCGGGCTCGAGTCGACCCAGCCGCTGCTGCTGTTCGCGGTCGTCTTCGGGCTGTCGACCGACTACGGGGTCTTCCTCCTGGCGCGCATCAAGGAGGCCCGCGACGCCGGGCACTCGGACTCCGAAGCGGTCGCCGTCGGGCTCGAGCGCACGGGGCGCATCGTCACCGCCGCGGCGCTGCTGTTCTGCATCGCGATCGGCGCGTTCGTCACCTCGAAGATCATCTTCATCAAGGAGCTGGGGCTGGGCACCGCGATCGCCGTGCTGATCGACGCCACGATCATCCGCGCGCTGCTGGTCCCCGCGCTGATGCAGCTGCTGGGGCGCTGGAACTGGTGGGCCCCCGCGCCGCTGTCGCGGCTGTACGAGCGCATCGGGTTGAAGGAGGCGTGAGCTAGCCTGGCCCGTCCGATGAAGGACGGCGTCATCTACCAGGTCTACCCGCGCTCGTTCCAGGACTCCGACGGCGACGGCGTGGGGGACCTGGCCGGCATCCGCTCGCGCCTCGACCACCTGGTCTGGCTCGGGGTGGACGCGCTGTGGATGTCGCCGATCTACCCGTCCCCGCTGGCGGACTTCGGCTACGACGTGGCCGACTACACCGACGTCGACCCCGTGTTCGGCGACCTCGCGGAGTTCGACCGGCTGACCGAGGAGGCGCACGCGCGCGGTCTCGACGTGCTCATGGACGTGGTGCCCTGCCACACCTCGATCGAGCACCCCTGGTTTCGCGAGCACCCCGACTGGTACATCTGGGCCGACGAGCCCAACAACTGGGTCTCGGCGTTCGGCGGCTCGGCCTGGGCCCCGCGCGACGGCCGCTACTACCTGCACTCGTTCTATCCCGAGCAGGCCGACCTCGACTGGCGCAACCCGGAGGTCATCGCCGCGATGCAGGACGTGTTCCGCTTCTGGCTCGAGCGCGGCGCGGACGGCTACCGCATCGACGCGATCGACCGCCTGCTCAAGGATCCGCAGCTGCGCGACGACCCGCCCGCCTCGCAGCCGTTCGGACTGCCGCTGCGCGAGGACGAGGCGAAGCTGGCGCTGACCAACTCGCGCAACGCCCCCGACACCGGGGCCGCGCTCGCCAAGATCCGCGAGGCCTGCGGCGACGCCTTCCTGGCCGGCGAGGTCTACCTGCCCAGCGCGCGCTGGCAGCCGTACTCGGACTACTTCGACGCGGTGTTCGCGTTCGAGCTGCTCCACTCGCCATGGGACGCGCGCCTCCTGCGCGCCGCGATCGAGGCGTGCACCCGCCAGCGGGGTGCGGCCTGGGTGATGTCGAACCACGACTTCGGCCGGCTGGCCACCCGCTTCGGCGAGCAGAACGCCCGCGCCGCCGCCATGCTGCTGCTGGCGCTGCCCGGCCCCGCCTTCCTCTACCAGGGCGACGAGATCGGCCAGGGCGAGGGGCCGCCGGGCGAGACGCGCTTCGATCGCGCCGGGCGCGACCGGCACCGCCACCCGATGCAGTGGGAGCGCACCCCAAGCGGCGGCTTCACGACGGGGGAGCCCTGGCTGCCGCTCACCGACCCCGCCGAGCGCAACGTCGCCGACCAGCGCGACGACCCCGCCTCGATGCTGGCGCTGGTGCGCGAGCTGATCGCGCTGCGGCGCGAGCTGGGCGGCGAGTTCGAGCTGCTGGACACCGCCGAGGGCGTCGTCGCCTTCCGTCGCGGCCGCCACACGGTGGCGATCAACACCACCTCGGAGCCGCTCCCGGTGCCCCTACGCGGCAAGCCGCGTATACAGACGGCGGCCGGGGCGCTGCAAGATGACGTGCTCGCCCCACACGCCGGTGCCGTGGGCGTAGATTAGACCCGCTTCTCGGGGGGTACTGGCCCGCTTAGGAGGAGGGGGAGCTTGCCCGCACGACACCTGCTTGCCGCGACTGCGCTCCTCGCGAGCGCGGCGCTCGCGGCGTGCGGGGTGGGCGGCAACGAAGGCGGCAGCGGCGCCCGTGCGATCAACTGGTACGTGTTCAACGAGCCCGGCGGTTCGTACGGCAAGGCGGTCACGGATTGCAACAAGGAAGCCGGCGGCCGCTACCAGATCAACTACGTCAAGCTGCCGACGGACGCCAACCAGCAGCGCGAGCTGGTCGTCCGCCGTCTCGCCGCCAAGGACGACTCCATCGACCTGATCGGCATGGATGTGATCTGGACCGCGGAGCTGGCCCAGGCCGGCTGGATCCTGCCCTGGGAGGGGCACGACCGCGACGTCGCCACCCAGGACAAGCTCGAGGGCCCGCTCAAGACCGTCGAGTACAAGGGCAAGGTCTACGGGATCCCGTTCACCAGCAACACGCAGCTGCTCTGGTACCGCAAGGACCGCGTCGACCCGCCGCCGGACGACTTCACCTGGGACGAGATGATCGACCAGGCCGTCAAGAACCGCACCGTCGTCGAGGTGCAGGGGCGTCAGTACGAGGGCCTGACGGTGTGGATCAACGCGCTGATCGCCGGCGCCGGCGGCCAGATCGTGGACCAGAACGGCGACGTGAAGGTCGACGACACCGCCAAGCGCGCAGCCGAGATCGAGAGCAAGCTCGGCAAGTCGAAGGCGGCGCCGCCTGGCCTGTCCACCAACGCGGAGGACCAGGCGCGGCAGGGGTTCGAGTCGGGGCGCTCGGACTACGAGGTCAACTACCCGTACGTCTACCCGAGCGCCGCCGGCGTGAGCGAGGAGTTCCAGAAGAACATGGGCTGGGCGCGCTACCCGCGCACGGACAAGGAGAAGGAGAGCCGGCCGCCGCTGGGCGGGATCAACATCGGCGTGTCCGCCTACTCGAAGAAGCGCGACCTCGCCTTCGAGGCCGCCGAGTGCATCGCCAACGAGAAGCACCAGGCAGACGCCGCGGAGCTGGGCGGCCTGCCGCCGACGACGCAGTCCGTCTACGACACTCCGCAGGTCAAGAAGGCCTACCCGTTCGCCGACCTCCTGCGCCAGTCGATCGAGGCAGCGGCGCCGCGGCCGGTGACACCCGCCTACAGTGACATCTCGCTGGCGATCCAGAAGACGTTCAGCCCGCCCGACGGGATCGACCCCAACGGGATCGTGCAGAAGCTGCGTGACCGGATCGCGAAAGCGGCCGAAGGGAAGATCTTCTGATGGAAGCCGCCCAGGTCGGAGCCGAGACCGCCCGGCAGGCCACCGCGCCGCCGAGGAAGAAGACCACCGACCGCGCGCGTGCGGAGCGCAAGCTGGCGTGGATGCTGTGCGCGCCGGCCGTGATCGCGATGCTCGTGGTGACGGGCTACCCGATCGGCTACGCGATCTACCTGTCTCTGCAGCGCTACGACCTGCGCTTCCCCGACGACAAGGAGTTCGTCGGCCTCTCGAACTACGTCGACGTGCTCACCTCGAGCACATGGTGGAGCGACGTCCTCAACACCCTGATCATCACCGTCGTCTCGGTGTCGTTCGAGCTCGTGCTCGGCATGGCGATCGCCCTGGTCATGCACCGCGCGATCTTCGGCCGCGGCCCGGTGCGCGCCACGGTCCTGATCCCCTACGGGATCATCACGGTCGTCGCGGCCTTCGCCTGGAAGTACGCGTTCGACCCGACCAGCGGGTTCGTGGCGAAGCTGCCGCTGATCTCGGACACCTTCCAGCCGCTCAACACGCACAACGGGTCGTTGCTGGTGATCATCCTGGCGGAGGTCTGGAAGACCACGCCTTTCATGGCGCTGCTGCTGCTCGCCGGCCTCGCGCTCGTCCCCGACGAGCTGCACGAGGCGGCCAAGGTGGACGGCGCCAGCACGGTGCAGCGCTTCATCCGCATCACCCTGCCGCTGATGCGCCCGGCCATCCTCGTCGCGCTGCTGTTCCGCACGCTCGACGCGTTCCGGATCTTCGACAACATCTACATCATCCAACCGGGCGGGGCGCTCAACACCGAGAGCGTGTCGATCCTCGGCTACAACGTCACGATCAGCCGGGTCAACGTCGGGCTGGGGTCGGCCATCTCGATCCTGATCTTCATCTGCGTGATCGCGATCGCCGTGTTCTTCGTGAAGGCGCTCGGCACCAGCACGGCCCAGCAGCGGGGGGAAAACTAGGTGAGGCACACACCGCGCGAAGTCGTGCTCTGGACGATCGGCATCATGGTCGTGCTGCTCTACGCGCTGATCCCGGTGGTGTGGATCGCCGCGCTGTCGCTCAAGACGCCAGGCCAGATCATCGACCGCAAGTTCTTCTCCGGCTTCCACTTCGACAACTACGACGCGGTCTTCTCCGACGACACGTTCATCGCCGCGCTGATCAACTCGATCGGCATCGCGTCGATCGCCACGCTGATCTCGATCGTGCTGGCGGCGATGGCGGCCTACGCGACCTCGCGGCTGAACTTCAGCGGCAAGGCGCTGATCCTCTCGGGCGCGCTGGCGGTGGCGATGTTCCCGCCGATCTCGATCGTCGGGTCGCTGTTCGACATGTGGCGCGCCATCGGCCTCTACGACACCTGGCCCGGGCTGATCATCCCCTACATGACGTTCACGCTGCCGCTGGCGATCTACACGCTGTCGGCGTTCTTCCGCGAGATTCCGTGGGAGCTCGAGCAGGCCGCGCAGGTGGACGGCGCGACGCCCTTCCAGGCCTTCCGCAAGATCATCGTCCCGCTGGCCGCGCCGGGCGTGTTCACCGCGGCGATCCTGGTCTTCATCTTCGCCTGGAACGACTTCATCTTTGCCAACACGCTCACCTCGACCGACAACGCGCGCACGGTGCCCGCGGCGCTGGCCTTCTTCACGGGGGCCTCGCAGTTCGAGCAGCCGATCGGAGCCGTCTGCGCAGCATCGGTCGTAGTCACGATTCCGATCATCATCATGGTGCTGATCTTCCAGCGCCGGATCGTCGCGGGCCTCACCGCCGGCGCGGTGAAGGGATAAGGGAGGAGACAGATGGCCCAGATCACGCTGGACAGACTGACCAAGCGCTATCCGGACGGCTTCGAGGCTGTTCGGGACATGAGCCTCGAGATCCAGGACGGGGAGTTCGTGATCCTGGTCGGTCCGTCGGGCTGCGGCAAGTCGACGGCGCTGCGCATGATCGCGGGGCTCGAGGACATCACCGAGGGTGAGCTGCGCATCGGCGACGAGGTCGTGAACGATCGCGCGCCCAAGGATCGCGACATCGCGATGGTGTTCCAGAACTACGCGCTGTATCCGCACATGACGGTGCGCGAGAACATGGGCTTCGCGCTCAAGCTGCGCGGCGCGCCGAAGGAGGAGATCGACAAGAAGGTCGAGGAGGCGGCGCGCATCCTCGACCTGCAGGCGCACCTCGACCGCAAGCCCTCGCAGCTGTCCGGCGGGCAGCGCCAGCGGGTGGCGATGGGGCGCGCGATCGTGCGCGACCCGTCGGCGTTTCTGATGGACGAGCCGCTGTCGAACCTCGACGCGAAGCTGCGCGTGCAGATGCGCACCGAGGTGTCGCGCATCCAGAAGAACCTGGGCACTACAACGATCTACGTCACGCACGACCAGACGGAGGCGATGACGCTCGGCGACCGGGTGGCGGTGATGCGCTCGGGGATGCTGCAGCAGGTGGGGAGCCCGATGGAGCTCTACAACCACCCGCTGAACCTGTTCGTGGCCGGCTTCATCGGATCGCCGGCGATGAACTTCATGCCGGCGACCGTCGAGGGCGAGGTCGTGAAGCTGCCGATCGGCGACGTGCGGCTGCCGGATGAGGTGCACGGGCGCCTCGGCGGGACCGAGGGCAAAACGTTGATCGCCGGCATCCGGCCGGAGAACTTCGAGGACGCGTCGCTGGTGGGGGACGCCCGCGAGCGCGGCTCCACGTTCCGGGCGCACATCGAGGTGCTCGAGTCGCTCGGGTCGGAGCTGTACGCGCACTTCACGGTGGCGTCGGATCAGCAGATCGAGTCGCAGGAGCTGCGCGAGCTGGCCGAGGACGTCGGCGGCGGCGAGGTGCCGATGGCCGGCGAGGAGGGCCGCATCGTGGCGCGGCTCGACCCGGCGTCGAGCGTGCGCGTGGGGCAGGAGTCGGAGCTGTGGGTGGATGCCACGCGCGTGCACCTGTTCGACCCCGAGGACGGGCGCAACCTGACGACCGACGCCAAGGGCCCGTCCGCGGTGAACGGCGGCCAGGGCGGCGGGGGGCGCGACCCCGAGGCCGAGCCTCCGCCGAACGACGGAGCGCAAGCGCCGCCTGCCGAGCCCAGCTGACTCGGGAACGTTCGCCCAGCGAGCAGGAGGACGCGTCCGGGCCGTGAAGGTCGGGGGCAATGACCCCCCGATTCGGCCGCACAGCTGTCAAGAGCGACGAAACGCTTCTAGCCGCCACGGTGGACGTGCTGGCGGGGACGCTGGGGCTGCGGGACGGGAACACGGGCGAGCACTCCGACCGAGTGGTCGAGGTGGCGGAGCGGATCGGCGAGCGACTGGGGTTGGGAAGGCGCGAGTTGCGCGACCTCGGGTACGCCGCGCGGCTGCACGACATCGGGAAGGTGGGGGTGCCCGACGCGGTGCTGCACAAGCCGGGGCCGCTGGTGGAGGCGGAGCGCCAGGTGATCCAAGGTCACTCGGTGTGGGGAGCCGACCTGGTGGGGCGGATCCCGGGGCTGGAGGACGTGGCCCGGATAGTGCGCCACCACCACGAGCGCTACGACGGGGACGGATACCCGGACAAGCTGGCCGGGCGGGACATCCCGCTGGCGAGCCGGATCCTGACGGTGGCCGACGCGTACGTGGCGATGACGGAGAACAGGCCGTACCGGCGAGCGCGTCCCCGGTTCGAAGTGGACCGGGAGTTCCGCGACTGCTCGGGAAAGCAGTTCGACCCGTATGTGGTGGAGGCGCTGAGGCAGGTAGCGGCGGCGCCGCCTGCGGCGTAGCGACTCTTATTGGCCAGGGCCCGGGCGCTGGTGGCCGCGGGTCCTGTCCGACAAATTTCCTTTCGCGCACCCTCGCTGCCGCTCGGGGCACGAAAGTGTGCTTTGTCGGCCACCCGCGGGTGGGGCGGGGGATTGGGGCACGGCTTTCGCGTTTCGCGCGAAGTAGCACTCGAGGAGCGCCGCGTCCTCCCCATGAAGCAATCGCGCGACCCGACGGGTTGCGGGCCGTTCAGGCGGCAAGTCATGTGCAGCGTTGGCGTCGCCGTTGAGAAGGCCCCAGGGCCGGGTGCCTACGGCGACTATTTCAATGCATGCCGCCGCCGTTCCGTGGTGAAAGCGCTCACAGGCGACGGATCACCATGTCACACGTGGGCACGGGCGTCCTTCGACCCCGCAGCGTCAAAGCCACTGACGTGCTGCACGTCGGCAAGGAAAGCAACCGGCTCGCCGAGGAGCCCCTCCCATCAGACGACGAAAGCGAGGCGGTGGTCGAGTACCCGCCTCGCCACTGCGCGGGTTGCTGTCAGGCTGTCTCGGGCCGGCGCAAGCGGTGCTCCGATGCGTGTCGAAAGCGGGTGGCTCGGCGTCTCAGACCGTCTTCGGCTCCGCAATTGCACCGAGACGAGTACATTGAGGGCCTAGCTTAAAGTCGGGCGCGCTGCGGGTCGGCCGTGCGCTCGCGCCGCGCCACGTGCGGCCCAACTTGAGCCCAGGTGAGCATCCCCCGCAATCCGTCTTCAGGCCACAGCACCGTGGTCCAACGAGCGCGACGCCCTCGCGCAACGCTCGAACCCAGCCGACGAAGTCTCGCGATGCTGACGCCTGCTTTTGTTGACGGGCACAAGGCTCCGGTTCCGGATTGGATGTCGGCAGTCTCGGCTTAGGTCGACCCGCTGCTCCGTCACGCACCAAGCAGACACGAAGCAGAGCGGAGCGACCCTTCCACGCAAGTCCCTACTCTCTCGCCGACGTGACCTTTTCCGTCCGGAGCAGCCGCTGAGCGCGAGTACTGCGCTTCGCGCGAAGGAGCAGTCGGGGACGACCGAGTCGCAGTGCCAGTGGCTGCGGAGCGTTCGAGCCCGCCGGTGCTCGGAGGACGATTGCTGACGTCGTCCTGTTGTCAGGAAACGAGGCCGTGGACGTCACGTGCTCGACGAATGTGGCGCCGGGTGCAGCGTGTCCCGGGACTGGGCCGGTTGCCGATGGCCCCGCAGGCCGACGCGCCGCTGCGCGCCCGCCTTATGCTCGCTTGGTGTCCGCCCGAGCGGCGAGTCGAGTACTGTCGGCCATGAAGGCCTCATGGGTCATCGGCGCGGAGAACCCGAGTATGACGTGTTTCTGAGCCACTCCCACAAGGACGCTCTATGGGTGGAGGACCTCGCGAAACGGCTCGAGGATGACCATGGCCTGCGGCCCTGGCTCGACCGTTGGGTCCTAATCCCTGGCAAACCGTGGCAGCGCGAAATTGCCCGCGGTCTCGAAACGGCGGCCAGTTGCGGGGTGTTCCTTAGCCAACACACGCCACGCGGCTGGTTTGAGAAAGAGATTGAGAAGGCCCTCAATCGCCAGGCACAGGACCCTGAGTTCGCCGTTATCCCGGTCCTGTTACCCGACGCGGACCTCGAGGTGACTAATGCGCTACAGGAGAGCTTCCTAAGCTTGAATACTTGGGTCGACTTCGGACGAGATTCCGACTCCGACTACGCTGTTTACTTATTTACTTGCGGCGTAAAGGGAATCCCACCCGGTAGATGGCAGCCAGCGACCGCATCGAACAGTCGCAGAGACGAAATCGTTGAGAAGCTCCACCAGCTGAAACGGCTTCAGGAGGACCAGCTCGTCGACGATACCGTCGTACTCGAAAAGCAGAGCAGAATCGTTGACATCCTCCTTGACCTCTAACCACGATCGCTTCGACTTGTACCTAAGCTACAGGCGCGACGACTTCCGCGCCGTTGCGGAGATTGCGTCTGCGCTTGCTGACGGGGGCGTCAGCGTGTGGCTGGACCGCTGGGAACTTGCGCCCGGCCTGCAATGGGAAGATCAGATCGATCAGGCACTTGCCACAGCGAGAACGATTGGGATCTGTGTCGGCCCGCGTGGTCTAAGCCATCAACAGGATCGAGAGCTCGCTAAGGCGTTAGCTCATAAAGGAAAGGGAGATCGCAGGTCGATCATCCCCATCCTCGTTGACGGCGCAGACTCGTCAATGCTTCCGTCCCCATTGACGCATTTTCAGTGGGTCGACCTGTCGGAAGGATTGGACACGCGTGCCTTGCAGCGCCTCGTCGCGGCGACGGTGCCACGCGGCGAGAGTCACCGCTCTTCAACAGAGGAGGAGATAGGCGACACCCTTCGTGAGGTCGGCGACCTGACTGGTGCCGAAGTGCAGTATAGAACCGCCCTTGCTGCAGCTGAGGCTCGCTTTGGACCCGAGGATCCCGCAGTTGCCTCGGTCCTCGTGAAAATTGCGGCCACACTTCTCGATCTAGGCCGCTACCGTGAGGCGGAGCAGGCCGTTAGACGAGCGATCGAGATTGATGAGAGGTCGTTCGGCAAGGACAGCGAGGCGGTGGCCCGCGACCTGAACAGTCTTGGGTTGGTGCTGCGGGAGGCAGGGGATCTGGAGGGCGCCCGCGCCGCTTTCGAGCGGGCGCTGCGCATCGACGAGGCCGCCTACGGGCCGAACCACCCCGCCGTTGCCACTGACATAAACAACATCGGTTCGGTGCTGCGGGAAGTTGGAGATCTGGAGGGGGCCCACGCCGCTTTCGAGCGGGCGCTGCGCATTGACGAGGCCGCCTACGGGCCGGACCACCTCAACATCGCCATCCGTCTCAACAACCTCGGGTCGGTGCTGTCGCAGGTCGGGGATCTGGAGGGGGCCCGCGCCGCTTTCGAGCGGGCGCTGGCGATATTCGAGACGACATTGGGGCCTAGGCACCGCGATGTGGTGACCGCTCGCTCCAACCTCGGCGTCGTCTTGGGAGCGCATTAACACCGCCGCTCTCACCGAATGTGGGATTCCGGGGGCGCGAGAGCGTCGAGGCGTTTTGGCGATGTTGGCCTTATGGTTGCTGGAGGCTCGACAGCAGGCCAGATAGCCGCGCAACTGCCTCCCGCGCGTCAGCGGCAGCTCATGGGGGCGACCTCGTCACCGCTGTTACATAAGGCGAAAGCAGCCAACGTTCCGGAGCACTGCACCGCGCAAGACTTATCGCGGAGCGCGCCGGCGTCGTTCGGTCTCGGCAGCCAAGCTATCGACCTCACTCGCGATCCGGCAACCGCACGTGGGCGAAGCCGGTACGTGGGTCGATCAACTTTCTGCGAGCGGCGGCGATCTCTGTGTCGTTTCCGAAGAAGCCGATGCGCATGGACTGTCGCAAGGCCGTCAGATCGTCGTCGTCACGCTGCGAGAACAGCACCCCAAAAATCGTGATGAAGCGGCCAGCGTGGAGCAGCCGGTCGAAGCGGTCGAGCTCAGGGGAGATCTCGGTCGGCCATTGCTCAAGCATCTCCTTCGCTCGGTCGACCCACCAGTTCGGGAGGCCGACCCTGGCCCGGCTTAGGAACTGAAGCTTCCGGCTGACCTCGCTTGCCTCGGCTCGTGTCAGACGGTCCAATTCGAGAGGAAGATGCTGAGCGCTTAGCCATCGATCGTCGGGGCGCAGCACTTGTTCCATCGCGCCGATCATCGTCGTCAAGATGTCGGCGCTGATCTCGTCGGCCATCCTTAGCCTGCGCCTTGAGTCGGTATCAGCGGCCCGCCGCAGCCACTCTTGGGCATAACCAATGCTGAGTTTGGCTCTGAACAGATCCTCAAGCCATTCGTCGAGCGAGCCGCTGCGATGGCGGGCGGCATCGATCATGGTACGTGCGTTCTTGAGCGCCGCGCGTCCTTCCACCTCCGGCGAGACGTGTTCGCAATCCCGACCAGTGGCCAGAATCTCGGCCCGCATGAATGGCGCAGCGTCGGAGGTAAGGAGGAACCACCTCAAGGACCACAGATCGTCAATCGCACGCTGCCGTACACGGGCCGGCAGGCGTTTGGAGGCATCCGAGAGCGCATAGGCGAAAAGCTCCAGGATGCGTTGCTGATCGCCGGCCAGCATCATGTCCACCGCGGGCAGCCACGCACCGGCGAATTCCCCGAAGCGCGCCCGGTCCCCTGCTTCGGGCACCGTAATCAGCGTCGGCACATCGAAACGTTCGCGGATGATCGGGTGACGGGCAGCTGCCAGCGGGAGCGGTCCGAGTGCCTCCAGCTGGTCCCATCTGCGCCTCTGTTCTTCGGGCCCGAGCAGCTGCGTTAGGTGAGACGTCGCAATGGCGCGGCAAAACGCGCTCTCAGATAGCGCCGTCGCAAGCAGATGCTCAGCCTGAAACCGATCGAGAATCGATCGCCAGGCTTGTCCGTCAGCGCTTGTTGAGCCGCTCATTGAGGGCCCGTACCAACCGCTCAGCGTCTTCGATCGCCTCGTCTTCGGGCCAGCCGCGCTCGCGCAGTATCTCTCGCGCTGCGATGCGAGCCTCTTCAGACCCGGCTGTCGGGCCGGCGGGCCCGGCCGAAATCAGCGCTTCAACCGTCTCTCGCCGGAAGATCGCTACCTGGCCGTCGGTGAGCTCGAGCGGAGCCGTCTGGTGGGTGCGAAAGCGTTCGAAGGCCGCACTTGAGCCGATCCCGATGAGGAACGGGAGCACCGCGTCGGTCAACAGCCAAGCTAGGGCGTCGAGCGCCGCTTCGGGTGCGAAGTAGCGAACCTCGTCATCCTCGCCATAGGACAAGTACGCAGCATTGGGCTCGATCGCCCACCGAACGCCTTCGCTTAGTTCTTTGGCCCTGTTTTCGACGCCATCATTCACTGATCGTCAAGAGTAGTTCGGCGCCGCCTGGCGCCAGGAACCAGCGTTGAGCGGCGCACAACCGAGGTCACCTGTCGAAAGCACGATGGGCTAGCGCCCTTTCTCTGACGCCTTGGCTCCGTGGTACAGACAACGCGGTAGGCCCTATGGGACGCGTGGTTCTCGCGCGAAGCAGTCGCGCGAGGTCGGATTCGCAACGCTTCTGCTCCTCGTCCCACGCAGCAGCGCGTTACGGCTGATCCGGTTTGGCGGGCGAAGAACTGCCAACGCAAACTCGCGACCGGGAAGCCCGACGCCGGAGCTCGGCGTTACGGCTGGTCCGGTTTTCGCGCGCGGAGAACTACCCCCCCAGGCAAGTGGGTCATCGCTGTATAACGCGGCCTACTAAAGGCAGGGAATTTCCACCGATGAGGGAACTCCCTGGCATGACTGAGCTTTCGCAGTCCGAGTTCGGCAGGGCTGCTCGTGGGGTTCACGTCGTACCCGGTGCTCCGCTCGATGTCGACTACTACGTATTGGGCATGATCTCGTCGGCCCATGCCGCTCTTCGTGAGGTGCACAAGACCACCCCCGACTTCGCACTCTCGGACTTCGCTGGAAAGATGAGCAAGTTCCTGCTCCAA
The DNA here is from genome assembly GCA_034664125.1 of Thermoleophilaceae bacterium. Taxonomy (GTDB): domain Bacteria; phylum Actinomycetota; class Thermoleophilia; order Solirubrobacterales; family Thermoleophilaceae; genus JACVRW01. Next base: position 63,511 of record JAXDIG010000058.1, read on the forward strand.
GGGGGTGCGGCAGCCGACTGGGCGAGGAAACTCACCGATTGTGTGGAGAGATACGTTGAGTGGGATGAGGGTGCCGTGTCAGCTGCCGCTCTGCCCACCAAGGGTCTGTCGATTAGCTTCGAGCCGGACCACATCGTTCGCGCTCGCCCGGACGTAGTGCTCGGCCCGCAGGAGGGACCAGGCGAGTACGAGGCGCGGGCTGTGCTGATGGACGACATCCCATTGGACCGGGGCGCGGCTGAGATGATCGCGCTGCCTGTCTTGGAGTTTGTTCGCGCCAAGTTTGGAGCGGACTCCACGGCCGCGGTGGAGGTCTGGCAGCTTCAGCGCGGCGACTATGAGGCGGTCGCGGCAGATGCGGCCGAGGCTCGTCGGGCGGATGTAGAGGCGCTGCTGGCGTCGCTGTGAGGCGAGAAGCACTTAAATACGACCGGCACGGGAACTACCTTCACCAAACTCGACGGAGGAGCGCAAGATGGAACGGCACGATCTGGCGGAGTTGGCCCAGTTCATCGGTCGGGTGGCGCAGGAGGCCGTCGACGAATCTGACGCCATCGAGCGCCATCCCGAGATCGTCGACCTTCTCATCCAGCTGTCGGAGCTTCCCGAGGTGCACGAGCTGTTCGGCGGGAACGGCCACGACCCGTCCTCGTTCATGAGGGCCCTGGCCGAGGGATTGGCCCCGTATCGCGCCGCACCGCTGGAGGACGCGCCGCAACTGATCGAAGGCCTCGCCTTGGTCTCGCAGGCGCTGCGACACGAGGTTCGCGAACCAATAGCGTAGCTCCGCCGAGACAGCGCCGCTGTCAAGCCACTTGACAAACACTCTAGTGTCAAGTAGCTTTACACCATGCCGCCGGTTGACCGCCACAACCCGACCCGTGCTCTCTCGTCCGAGTCGGACTTCTCGCTCATGGAGTTCATGCGCGAGTTCCCCGACGACGACTCCTGCCTAGAGCATCTGTGGCGCGCCCGCTACTCCGACGACGGCGAGCATGCCGACTGCCCGAAGTGTGGCCGCGAGCAGGCGCCGTTTCGCAAGTACGCGACGGCGCAGGGTCGCCAGTCGTGGACCTGCACCCAGTGCGGCCACCACGTCCATCCGACAGCCGGGACGATCTTCCAAGGGTCGTCCACGTCCTTGCAGCTTTGGTACTACGCCATGTACCTGGTCACAAGCACTCGCTGCGGCATCTCGGCCAAGCAGCTCGAACGCCAGATCGGCGTGTCCTACAAGACCGCGTGGCGGATGCTCAACAAGATCCGCAACGAACTCATGAAGCAGGACGCCAAGCCGCTATCGGGCGAGGTCGAAGCCGACGAAACGCACTGGGGCGGCGAGCCGCGCCTGGGCGAAGTCGAGCGCTACCGCTACGAGGGCGAAACAGACCTAAGTGGAGCCGGTGGCCGCTGGAAGGCTGCCAACAAGCAGACCGTGTTCGCCATGGTTGAGCGCGGCGGGCGGGTCAAGGCGTTCGTCGTCAAGGACCGCAAGGCCGACACGCTCATCACACAGGTGGCTACGCACGTCCTGCCCGCCTCCACGATTTTCACGGACGAATGGCCCTCCTACCACGGCCTGAAGGACTACTACTCCCATCGCCGCATCCGCCACACCGAGAAGGTCTACGTGAGCGGGAACGTCCACACCCAGACAATCGAAGGGTTCTTCTCGAACCTCAAGCGCGGCATCGCCGGGACCTACCACTCGGTGTCGAGCAAGTGGCTTCAGTCCTACTTGAACGAGTTCGCGTGGCGTTACTCGCATCGAGGCAACTCCACCCGGCCGATGTTCGACGCGCTGCTAGCGAGGGCTTCCGAATGACCGAAGCCGAAGCCATCCGGGGACTACGGACAGCGGCGAGGCGACGCGAGCGGGCCGACACGGCACGACGCGAAGCAACGGACGACCTGAAGCGGATCGCCCGCGAGGCTCAGAAGGCCGGCGTGTCTATGAGCCAGATCGCCCGCGAGGCCGGTGTGTCCCGGCAGGGCCTTTACGACCTGCTGGCCGACCCGCGACCTTCTTAACCAGCCGCTCGAAGTCCTTGCGCTTGGGGATCGGTATCTCTAGCCCCTTGTCGGTCTTCTGCGTAGGCTCGCGTTTGCCTTGACCCATCACGATGAGGGTACCGCCTCAGCCGACAGCGCCCACGCGAAGCTCAAACGCGCTCACGGTCATATCGAGCACCTTCGTGCGAGCATCCGTGAGGCCGGTCAGGGTGATCCCTACCGACTTCCCCTCCGGGTCCAAGGCGAGCCGGAAACGGGCGGGAAAACTCTGCGCGTCGGCGCTCTCCCCGACAAAGCCGAGGAGTGGGGGCTGCTCATCGGAGATGCGATTCACAACCTCCGCTGCGCTCTGGACCACATCTGGTGGGCGCTCGCGATCAAGCACCTGGAACGCGAGCCGACCGAGCAGGAAGCGAGCAGCATCCAGTTCCCAATCCTCAAGCCCGGAGGAAACTGGGACCCCGGGAACCACACCGGCTGGGTTGGGGCAGAAGCGACGGAGATCGCGGCGGAGGCCCAGCCACACAACGGACTCGATGGGGGCGAGATTCATCCACTGGCCGTCCTGCGCGTGCTCTCCAACGCAGACAAGCACCGGGTCATCGCGGCCACCGTCCACGTCCTCGGCGAGACGACGATTCAGATGCGCCGCATTAAGGGGGAGGGCGAAATCTCTGGCCTCATCGGCACCGCCGAGAGCATCCAGGACAGGCCGGTAAAGGAGGGCGACGTGGTGTTCAGGATCCCAGCCGATTCCGTTCTCCTTCACCCCGACGTGGAGTACAAGGCCGATCTCACCGGCTATGTAGCGACTCGCGGAGGGTGGGACGCGCTGGCGATCCTTGACGCGGTAGAAACCTGGGTAGCCGCCATCGTCGGCCGCTACGAACGCCTGCTCTAGGCCGCTCACTTAGCAGCCCCGCTTATACAGCGATGGACCAGTTGCCTACCCCCCCATACGTCACGCGGGATAGGCGTTAAGGGCCGGAAAAACCGAACACCCTCTGTGCCCGTGTCTCGAACAGCGGCCGAGGATCACGAGCGAGAAGCTTGTTCGGAAGCTCGGCGTCCGCATGACCCGGGCCAAGCAAGTCGTGTCACGCCTCGAGTGGGCCAGGTGCGCCGCGAGCCGCTCCGAGCGCGTAGATCGACCGAGCGCCGTGACCCGCCTTACGGGTTCTAGCTACAGGTGCACTCCTCGGGTGCGTGCTTCCAGTCCCCCCTGACCGCGAGTGCCGTAGCACTACAACCGGGCTGAGTCTGCTTTCGCGTGAACGCAGAAGTGCCACCCCGCCCCTCGCGCGGGTGGCCGCCAAAGCACACTTTCGTGCCCCGAGCGCCAGCGAGGGTGCGCGAAAGGAAATTTGTCGGGCAAGGCCCGCGGGCCGGGCCGCTAGGGCCCAGACCAGAGGAGCAAGGCGGTCGGGGGCCGCGCCCGCCTGCTCCGCCTAGCCCGGCTGCGGCACGATGCGGATATACGGCTTCGGGGACTCCCAGCCGTCCGGGTAGATCTCCTTGGCCTGGTCGTCCGAAACCGAGCCGGCGATTATCACGTCGTCGCCCTGTTGCCAGTTCACCGGTGTCGCGACCTTGTGCTTGGCCGTGAGCTGCAGCGAGTCGATGACCCGCAGCACCTCGTCGAAGTTGCGGCCCGTGGTCATCGGGTAGATCAGGATCAGCTTGACCTTCTTGTCCGGCCCGATGACGAAGACGTTGCGGACCGTCTGGTTGTCGGCCGGCGTGCGGTCCGCGGCGTCGCCCTCGGTGCTGTCGGGCAGCATGCCGTACAGCTTCGACACCTTGAACTCGGCGTCGCCGATGATCGGGTAGTTCGGCGCCTGTCCCTGGGTTTCCTCGATGTCGCGGGCCCACTCGGCGTGCTTGCCGGTCGGGTCGACCGAGAGCCCGATGATCTTGACGTTGCGCGACTCGAAGTCGGGCTGGATCTTCGCCATGTAGCCGAGCTCGGTCGTGCAGACGGGTGTGAAGTCCTTGGGATGGGAGAACAGCACCGCCCAGCGGTCGCCGATCCACTCGTGGAAATGGATCGGTCCCTCTGTCGTGTCCGCCTCGAAATCCGGTGCCGTATCACCAATCGAAAGGGCCATCTGCGTTCCTTGGTCGGGTGCAAAGGCGGATCCTCCCACGCCCGCTATCGCGAGGGGTCCGGCGATGCTGCGAGTGTTTCTACGCGGGCCCTGCAGGAGTCGATGTCGGTGAGGCAGTCGAGGTTCCAGCGCTGGGCCCAGGATCGCATCGAGTGGAGCGGCGTGAAGTCGGCGCTGTTGGCGAAAAGTACCACCCGCCGTGACCGAAACCAGTGGCCGAAGTAGGCCTCGATCCCTGCTTGGACAGGGTCCTGGGAGCGGACCACCGCGCGCGGCGTAGCGTTCTCGAACTCCCAGGCTGGCTCGCTTGGGGCAATGTGGCCGGTGACTTCGACGCCCAGGCAGGACTTCCCAGGAGTGACGAGCCTTGCGAAGTAGAGGTCGAGCAGGGGTTTCGTCGCCCACTGCACCGCAAATCGCATCGCCTGCTCGAACTGACCGGTGACGTGCACGTCGTCTCCAAGCCAGTAGCGCTTCGGCGAGTCGTACTCAATCGCGATCGGGACGGCGAACGCGTACTCGCGAAATAGACCGGAGTGCAGCGGCTCCAACTCGTAGACGTAGCACCCGACGCCATGTCGACCTGCCTCCTCCTCCTTATACGAGGAGTGAAGGTGACCGGCGAGCCTTGCGACCTTGAGCAGGCCGTGCTCGTGGTCGCCCTCGTGTAGGCGACGTTGGTTGGCATCGAGTACCCCTGCGATATCGACGGCTACCCCACGATGGTAGACGTCGATGGAAACCGTGCGTTGATAGGTCGTGCGAACATCGATCTCGATAACGGCGCTGGAGTCGTCGGCGTGTTGGCGCACGTTTGCCAGAAGCTCGAGCAGGACGACGGCCACTCGGTCGACAGTTCTATTGCCGAAAGCGCATTCCTTGAGCGCCGCGCGGACCTCCGAGACGAGGGTATTGACCCGGTCTCGTGCACGGGCGTCGAGTTCCACGTTCAGCGATCCGCCCGCCAGAGCCCGATGCCACTCGCCGCTGGAGGTCGGCGACGTCGGCTGCGCGGGAAGGTCTACGGTGGTCGATTTGACCGACGCTTCCGGACTCCAGCCCCGCACCACTCCGGTCAGGTGCCCGCGCACCTTGGCCTCGAAATCTTGTGCGCCGTCGTATTCCCACACGAATACGCCGTCCTCCTTGAGCTCTTCAAGGAAATCGTGGAGCCGTGCGAGCTCATCCAGGTCGTTTCGAGTGGGCGTCTGGGGGCTCTGGTTGAAGTAGATAAGAATCTCGATGCCCCCTACCTGCCGCCACACGTTCAGCACCCGCTCGATCTCCTCCGCGGTTCCCGAGGGCGCCCGGCCGGTAGGGGTTCCCAGCCGCTTCCAGAAAATTCCAATGAAGACGTCGGGCACCTCGATCTGCCGGTTGATCACGTCCTGTGCATCGGCGCCGACACCAGGACGCGCGTGCGTTTCCCAGCGAATCAAGTCGAGGATCAACTCGCGTTCTTGCGCGATCCCCCGATTGAGCTCCGTGACCACACGATCCAACAGGTCGCGCTCCTCTTGCGTATCCCCGGGCGAAGCCACAAAGACACGGAGACGCGTCGCTTGCTGCGGCACGCCGAGAGTCTAGCCCCGGCACGCGCGAGTAAGCAGCCTTGCAAAGACGAACGGGGGGACAATTCCGAGTCCGTCTGTCGCTCGTTCATCCCGAATCCCCGGCATCTACGAATCGTCGCTGTACGTGGCGAGGCCGCGCTGAGCCTGTCCTCGGAGCGCAGTAATCGCGTCAGGTGGCAGTTCGCCCCACCGCGTATTGCCGTGCGCGGCCCCGGTTCGAGTTAGACCGGGAGTTCCGGGACTGCTCGGGGAAGCAGTTCGATCCGTGTGGTGGAGGCGGGTAGCGGCGGCGCCGGCTGGCTACCGGCGGTTCTTGTTGGCCAGACGGATGTTCCCTTTGCCAGAAGGAACACTCGCCGATTGCGCCAAGCAGGGAATACTCTTGGGACCCGGCTCGACCCGGGTGAAGGGCAAGCCGAACGCCCTCACCCGGACCCACCCCAACCGTCCCTGCGGGGCCGTCGGCGTCGCCCGGCCACAGCACCGTGGCGGAGCGAGCCGGAGGCGAGCGGACTGGAGCGAGCGCAGCGAGTGACGAAGGTCTGTGGACGGGTGACGGCGACGGCCCCGCCAGCGCGGCCGGGCCCTAGCCGGAAAGCCGCAGCGGCCCAACACCAGCCCCTACTTCAACTCTTTCCGCAACCGCCTCACCATCGTGTCCTCTTCCCACGACGGCGACTCCAGCTCGCGCCGCACCGCCTCGATCACCTCGTCGTCCCAGTTATGCGTGCGCAGGATCAGGTACCGCAGGTGCGCCACTCTCATGTACGCCTCTGTTTCCGAGCCGCGCCTGATCAACTCCGCCTCTCGAAGCATGGTCACCACGGGCTCGTACTCCTCGTGGAACCACTTCTCCGCCACGTCCGCGCGGGTAAGGAGCTCGCCGTGTCCCTGGATCACCCGGAAGCCCCAGGCCTCCACCGCCTCCGCGAGCGCCGCGTAGCGCCACTCGTCCGACAGCTTGATCTTCGCCCTGTCCTGGGGCTCCAGCGGAACGCGTTCGAAGAACAGTCGCTCGTGGCCCTTCAGCGCGAGATCATGCAGCCGGATCGCTCGGTCCGCGCCCAGCTCCGTCACGACCTCCGTCACGTACGCCTCGATCACCTCGTGCCCCAGCTCGCGCGCCACGGACACCCGGTGGTGGCCGTCCTTGACGAAGTGCAGCTCCCCGATCCGGTAGACGTCGATCGGCGGCATCGACTCGCCCTTGCGCGTGGCAAGCGCGATCCGCTCCCAGCGTGGCCGCACGCGCCCGGAGGTGGGCCGGAAGCTGCGGTCGAACTCCCGGCGGCGGTCCACGGTTCCGACGATCGAGTCGAGGTCGATCGTCTTCAGCCCCAGCCGCCGCTCGCCGCGGCGTCCGAGCGCCTCCACGACCTCCTCGAAAGGCAGGATCACGTTCACGTCGCTCGGCTCCCGCCTCAGCCGCGCCGCCAGCCGCGCCATCGCCCGGCGCCGGCGCGCTCGGCCGAAGTCGAACTGCGCGTCCGCCTGGGGTAGTCCGGTGTCGCGCGCCATTCCCTCAAGGTAGCTACCGGCACGTGCGAACATCACCCTCGTGAGCACGGCGTCTCCCGCACGCCCGACCCGGCTGGCGCCGGTGCGGCGCTCGGAGGAGCGGGTCATGCCCCTCGAGCTCTTCTTCGACCTCGTCTTCGTGCTCGCGCTCACCCAGTGCACGGCGCTGATGGCGGCCGGTCCGAGCTGGGGCCGCCTGGGGGAAGGCCTGCTCGTGCTGGCGCTGATGTGGTGGTCGTGGGTCGGCTACGCGTGGCTCACCAGCGTGGTGGACCCCGAGGAGGGAGCGGTTCGCTTCGCGATCTTCGCCGCGATGGCGGCGCTGCTGGTGGTGTCGCTGTGCATCCCGGACGCGTTCGGCGAGCGGGCGGTGCTGTTCGCCTGCGCGTACGGCGGCGTCCGCATCGGCCACATCGCCCTGTTCGTGCTGGCGAGCCGCGACGACGCCGAGCTGCGCCGCTCGGTCGTGGGCCTGGGCGGCGGAACGGCGCTCGGGGTGGGCCTGGTGCTGACCGGGGCCCTGTTCGAGGACAACACGGCTCAGGCGGCCCTGTGGACGCTCGCCTTGGTGCTCGACATGGGTGAGCCGTTCCTGTTCGGCTCAGAGGGCTGGAAGCTGCGCCCGAGCCACTTCGCCGAGCGCCACGGCCTGATCATCATCATCGCGCTCGGCGAGTCGATCGTGGCGATCGGCGTGGGCGCCCACGGTCACGTGGACGCCGGCGTCGTCGCCGCGGCGGTGCTCGGCATCGCCGTGGCGGGCGCGCTCTGGTGGCTCTACTTCGACGTCGTCGCCCGGGTGGCCGAGCGGCGCCTGAACAACGCCGCCGTCGGCAAGGAGCAGAACGAGGTCGCGCGCGACTCCTTCTCCTACCTCCACTTCCCGATGGTGGCCGGCATCGTGCTGCTCGCGGTCGGCCTGAAGCTCACGCTCGCCCATGTCGACGAGCCGCTGGAGCTGGTGCCGGCCAGCGCGATGCTCGGCGGCACGGCGCTCTACCTGCTCGCCCACGTCGCCTTCCGCTGGCGCAACGTGCACCGCTTCAGCATCCAGCGCGTGCTGGCGGCAGGCCTGCTGTGCGCGCTGATCCCGCTCGCCACCGAGATCGACGCGCTCGTCTCGCTCGCGATCCTGGCCGCGCTGCTAGCCGCCCTGATCGTCTACGAAACCGTCCACTTCGCCGAGCTGCGCGACAAGATGCGCCACCAGCTCGACGATCAGGGCTCGAGCGCGTAGGGGAAGTCGGTGAGCCGCTCGAAGCCGTCGTCGGTGACGAGCGCCAGGTCCTCCAGGCGCACCCCGCCGTACCCGTTGCGGTAGGTGCCCGGCTCGATGGCCACGACGTCGCCGGGTACGAGCGGGTCGGCGCCGGTCCGCCCCAGCGACGGCTCCTCGTGGACCTCGAGCCCTACGCCGTGCCCCAGCGAGTGGAAGAAGCCGTCGACCAGCGCCTCGCCCTCGGCCTTGGTGCGCTGGGTCGGCTCGCCGGCCTCCTCGAACACCTCGCAGGAGAGCGCGAACAGCTCCTGGCCGGTCACGCCCGGGCGCAGGCCCGAGTAGACGCGCTCCAGCGCCTCGTGGCAGAGGGCGTGCCAGGCGACGATGTCGGGTGCCGGCGGCGCACCGGTCACGAACGTGCGCGTCATGTCGGCGAAGCAGCCCGACCCCTCGTCGCGGGGCCAGATGTCGATGATGATCGGTACGCCCGCCGGCAGCGGTCCGGTGCCCGACTCGTGCCCGGTGGCCCCGGCCGGCCCGGCGGCCACGATGATGTCGTCGGCCGTGGGCGCGCCGTGGTCGGCGCACACGTCGCGGATGCGGGCCCGCACCGCCTCCGCCGTGAGCGGCTCGCCGTCGAGGTGGAGCACGTCGTCGCGCGGCGCGGCGGCCCGCAGCAGGTCGGCCGCGGCCGCCATGGCCGCGTCGGCGGCCGTCTGCGCGCGCCGCACGCCGGCCACCTCCGCGACCGTCTTCGAGCGGCGCCGCCGGATGAACTCCTGCTCGTCGGGGAGCACCTCGATGCCCTCCGCGCGCAGGCGGTCGGCAACGGACACCGGCAGCTCCCCGGGCACCACGAGCCGGCTCGTGCCGAGCCGCTGGGCGGCGCGCAGGCACAGCTCGGGCTCGAGCTCGGCCCAGGTCATACCGCGTGCGATCAGCTCGTCGAGCCCGAGCTCGTAGGGGTCCATCACCTCAACGCCCGGCGCCGCCGCCTCGACGCGGGGCGCCTCCATCGTGGCTATCACCGCTACCCGGCGCCCGTCCAGCTCGAAATACGGGAACGGGTCGATGATGCCGAGCGGAAGCTCGTGCCGCAGCGCGGCCGAGCGGTGCGTATCGCCATAAATGAGGATGCCGTGAGCGATGCGGAGAAACTACCTCAAAAGGATGACGCTCTTTGTACGGCGGCTGGCGTTGCCGGCCACGTCCACGGCCGTGACCGTGACGACCAGCCGCACCGAGCGCCGCGCGCGTACGGGCAACGTGAGCGTGACCGCGTCGGCGTCCGCCGACACGGCACGGGCGGCCCGCACGCGCCGGCGCGGCTCCGCCTGGGCCGCGACCATGCAGGGCTCGGACGGGCAGCGCGCGGTGACCACCACGGCGTCGCGCTGGCGCCCGGCGGCCTTGATCCGCAGCGCGGGCGGCGTCTCGTCGGCCACGTGGTCGCTCGGCCGGCACGACTCGGTCAGCAGGGCGTCCGCGTCGTCGAAGTAGGGCTGGTAGCCCTTGCGGTTCTCGGGCGTGGGGCGCTCGACGTCGGCGATCCAGACCCCGTAGCCGTCGGGACTCGAGCCGAAGTCCTCCTCGCCCTCGGCGATCTCGCGCTGGCGCACGATCACCGCGGTGTCGAGGAACCAGCGCAGCTGCAGCTCCGGGTTGCGCGGGAAGCCGCGGTAGTCGCCCTTGTTGAGCGAGCGGTGCATGCTGAAGAAGCCGGCGAAGGGGTTGCCCTTCGTGTTCAGGTTGCGCAGCCCCGACTCGGCCAGGCCGGCCATCGCCGGCAGCTCCTGCGGGACCTCGCGCAGCGCGGCTCCGCGCGCCATCCAACGGGCGATCGGCTCGCGGTCGGCGTCGTCGCCGGGATAGCTGGCCGGGCACGGGTCGCCGGGGCCGGGGACGGGCGTCCCGCCGCTCTGTGCCAGGGCGGGCGCGGAGGGAACGAGCAGCGCGACGGCCACTCCGAGCAGGAAGATCGAGCGCCCCACGCCCCGGGATCCTGACATGCTGCCGGGCGCGATGAAGGTGTTCGTCACGCGCAGGCTCCCGGGCGGGGCGCTCGATCGCCTCGGCGCCGAGCACGAAGTGGAGGTCTGGCCCGAGCGCCTACCGCCGCCACGCCCCGAGCTGCTCGCTCGCGCGCCCGAGCTGGAGGGATTGCTCTCGCTGCTCACCGATCGCGTGGACGCCGAGCTGATCGAAGCCGCTCCGCGCCTGCGCGCGATCTCGAACTACGCGGTGGGCGTGGACAACATCGACGTCGAGGCCGCCACGGCGCGCGGCATCCCGGTCGGCAACACGCCCGGGGTGCTGACCGACACGACGGCCGACCTGGCCGTGGCCCTGATGCTCGGCATCGGGCGTCGGCTGGTCGAGGGCGACGCCTTCGTCCGCCGCGGCGAGTGGCGCACCTGGGAGCCCGACCTGCTGCTCGGCCGCGACCTGCACGAGGCCACCGTCGGGATCGTCGGCTTCGGGCGCATCGGCCAGGCGGTGGCGCGCCGCCTCGCGGGCTTCGACTGCACGGTGCTGCACACGAGCCGCGGCGGCGGCGTGCCGTTCGAGGAGCTGCTGGAGCGGTCGGACTTCGTCTCTGTGCACACGCCGCTGACGCCCGAGACGCGCGGGCTGATCGGCGACGAGACGCTGCGGCGCATGAAGGAAACCGCCTACCTGGTCAACACCGCGCGTGGCCCGGTCGTGGACACCGAGGCGCTGATTCGCGCCCTGCACGCCGGGGAGATCGCGGGCGCCGCGCTCGACGTGACCGACCCCGAGCCGCTGCCGGGCGACCACCCGCTGCTGGAGGCGCCGAACCTGCTGGTGCTGCCGCACCTGGGCTCGGCCACGCACGCCACGCGCGAGCGGATGGCCGACATGGCGGTGGACAACCTGCTGGCCGGGCTGCGCGGCGAGCGCATGCCGAACCAGGTGAACGAGGTCTGAGGCCTACTCGCCCAGCACCTTGATCACCATCCGCTTCGGCCGCCGCCCGTCGAACTCGCAGTAGAAGACCTGCTGCCACGGGCCGAGGTCCAGCCGCCCGTCGGTGACCGGGACGATCACCTGGTGGTGCACCAGCAGGTTCTTCAGGTGGGCGTCGCCGTTGTCCTCGCCGCCGCGGTGGTGGCGGTAGTCGCCGGGGTCCGGAAGCAGCTGGCGCGCCACGTCGTTGGCCGGCTCCTTCCAGCTCGGCGGCGCGACCTTGTCGAGCCACTCCATCACGTCCTCGTGGAGGCCGGGCTCGTCGTCGTTGATCCAAACGGCGGCGGTGATGTGCATCGCGGCGACCAGGGCGAGGCCCTCGTCGATGCCCGCCTCGTCGACCGCGGACTGCACGTCCTCGGTGATCCGGACGAACTCGCGGCGGCCGGCGGTTTGGAACGTCCGGTAGACGGTGTGAGACTTCATGCGCGTGAACCTCGGACTCGAAGGCAAGCTCTGCGTTGTCACGGGCGCCACGCGCGGGATCGGCGCGGCGACCGCCCGCATGCTTGCGCAGGAGGGGGCGCGCGTGCTGTCAGTGGCCCGCCACGGCGCCGACCTCGAGCTCGACGTGACCGCCCCGGACGCCGGCGAGCGCGTGCTCGAGGCCTGCCCCGGGACACCATGGGCGCTGGTCAACAACGCCGGCGCCACTCGCGCGCGAACGCTCGAACAGCTCACCGACGCCGACTGGCAGGCCCAGTGGGAGCTGCACGTGATGGCGCCGATGCGCCTGATGCGCGCGCTCGCCCCGGCGATGGCGGAGGCCGGCGGCGGGCGGATCGTGAACGTGTCCTCTTCGTCGGGCAAGCGTCCCTCGCGCCGGCTCGACCCGTCGTATTCGGTGACCAAGGCCGCCCAGCTCTCGCTCAGCCGGCTGTTCGCCGACAACTGGAGCGCCCAGGGCGTGCTCGTGAACGCCGTGGCGCCCGGGCCGATCGAGGGCGAGTCGTGGACGGCCGAGGGCGGCCTGGCCGACCAGATCGCCGAGCGCTCCGGCAAGACCCGCGAGGAGGTGCTGGAGGGGACTCGCTCCGGCCTGCCGATCGGACGCATGGGCACCGACGAGGAGGCCGCCGCGGTGATCGTGTTCCTCTGCTCGCAGCTCGCCTCCAACGTCACGGGCGCGGCGTGGTCGGTGGACGGCGGCTCGGTGCCGATCATCGTCTGACCGCCTCGGCCCCCATGTAGCGTCCCGTCCATGCGGGCGGTGATGGGGCTGCTGTTCTTTCCGCGCGGGGGGTCCGCGCAGGTGGCGCGCTACCTGGCACGCTCGCTGTCCGGGGCGGGCTGGGACGTGACGGTCGCCTGCGGCTCGCTGGGCGGCCCCGGCGAGCCGTCGAACGCGCGGACGTTCTACTCCGGCGTCGACGTGCGGGCGCTCGACTATTCGACCTCGATCCGGGCGCCGGACCCGCTCGCCGCCGACCCGCCGTTCCACCCTTCCTACGAGGACCGGCCCGGCGCGCCCGACCGGGTCTTCGCCCGCGTGGGGGAGGAGGACTACGAGCGCCTCGTGGCCGTCTGGGAGCGCCAGCTCGCCGAGGCCGGCGCCGCGGACGCCGACGTGCTCCACCTGCACCACCTGACGCCGATCCACGAGGCGGCCGAGCGCGCCTTTCCGGATGTGCCGCGCATCGGGCACCTGCACGGCACCGAGCTGCTGATGCTGCGCGAGATCGACGAGGGGCCGCCGCCGGGGTGGGACCACGCCGCCGAGTGGGCCGAGCGGATGCGTCGCTGGGCCGGGGGCTGCGAGCGCCTGCTGGTGCTCTCGCCCGACGCCGTGCGGCGCGTGCCGGACCTGCTCGGGGTGGATCCCGACCGCGTCGTATGGGCGCCCAACGGCTTCGACCCGGCCGGCTTCGACCGCCGCCCGGTCGCCGGCGCCGCGCGCGTCGAGCAGTGGCGGCGCTGGCTCGTGGAGGAGCCGCGCGGGTGGGACGAGTCCGGCCGGCCCGGCAGCGTCGCCTACACGGACGAGCAGCTCGCGCCGTTCGGGGCCGGCGGGCCGGTGCTGCTCTACGTCGGCCGCTTCACCGAGGTCAAGCGCGTGCCGCTGCTGATCCGCGCCCACGCCCGTGCCCGCGAGCGCTTCGCGCATCCGGCGCCGCTCGTGCTGCTGGGCGGGTTCCCGGGCGAGTGGGAGGGCGAGCACCCGCTGGAGGCGGTTCGCGAAACCGGCAACCCGGACGTCTTCCTCGCCGGCTGGCGCGGGCACGAGGACCTGCCCGACGGCCTCAACGCGGCGGACCTGTTGGTGCTGCCCTCCGTGCGCGAGCAGTTCGGCGCGGTGATCGTGGAGGCGATGGCCTGCGGCCTCCCCCCGCTGGCGGTGGACGCGTACGGGCCCGCCGAGATCGTGGAGGCGGGGGAGACGGGCTGGCTCGTGCCGCCGGACGACGAGGCGGCCCTCGCCGACGCGCTGGTCGAGGCGGTCAACGACGAGCACGAGCGGAGCCGCCGCGGCGCCCGCGCCTACGAGGTCGCGCGCGGCCGCTACTCGTGGCCGGCGCTCGCCCGCGGCCTCGCCAACGTCTACGCCGAGGTGGCCTCCGGCCGGCCGCCGTCCGCGGGCACTCATACGCTCACCTCCCCGTGACGGCGATCCCCTACCGCATCCGGCGCTCCGAACGAGCACGCCGCGCCCGCATTCTGGTGGACGGCGACGGCATCGAGGTCGTGGTGCCGCAGCGCTTCCCGCTGCGCGACGTCGGGCCGTTCGTGGAGGAGAAGCGCGCGTGGATCGAGCGCACGCTCGAGCGCATGCGCGAGACGGAGGCCGAGCTGCCACCGGCCCGTCTGGCCGACGGCGGCGAGGTGCCCTATCTGGGCGAGCGGCTGGAGCTGGCCGTGCGCATCGACCGCCGGCGCGTGCGCGAGCACGTGGCGCGCCGGGGCGACCAGCTGCGGCTGGCGCTGCCGCCCGGCGTCACCGTGCGGGACGCGCTCGAGCGCTGGTACCGGCGCCGCGCCCGCGCCGAGGTGGGGCCGCGTCTGGACGCCGCCTGCGCGCGCTGGGGCTCCGCCTACACGAAGCTGCAGATCCGCGGGCAGCGCACGCGCTGGGCGTCGTGCTCGTCGACCGGGGCGATGAGCTTCAACTGGCGGCTGCTGCTGGCGCCGCCGCCGGTGGTCGACTACGTGGTCGAGCACGAGGTCGTCCACCTCGACGTGCTCGACCACTCGCAGCGCTTCTGGATCCTGCTGTCGGAGCGAGTGCCCGACTGGCGCGAGCACGAGCGCTGGCTGCGGCGGCACGGGCACGCGCTGCGGCTGTAGCGCCCAGCTAGGGCCGAACAACTGCAGCAACCACGGTGGGCCGAACCGCTCGGTTTTGCAGCTTTTTCCTACCTATAGGTGGGAAAATCCAGCAAACGCCGGCTACTCCCAGCGGAAGAAGCGCACCGCCAGCACCAGGCCGGCCACCGTCCAGCCGGCCACCACCAGCGCCGCCGTCCCGGCGTCGGCGCCGCCGCCGACGATCGCCTCCGACAGCCCGTCGATCAGGTGCTTGAGAGGGAGCGCCTCGGCGATCGCCTTGAGCGCCTCGGGCAGGCCGTCCGACGAGTAGAAGACGCCGGAAATGAAGATCACCGGGAGGAAGACCGCGTTCGTGTAGGCGGGGGCCGCGTCCTCGTTGGGGATGGCGTGCGAGAAGGCGACGCCGAGGGCCGCGAAGCAGACCACCCCGAGCGCGGTGAAGACCAGCAGCAGCAGCGGATCCTGGGGCCAGTCCACGCCGTAGATCAGATTTCCGATCGTGACGACGATCAGCACCTGCAGGAAGGCGTTGAGCGCGGCCGAGGCGAACAGCCCGGCCAGGTAGGAGCCGGCCGGCATCGGAGTGCCGCGCCAGCGCTTGAGCACGCCCTCGTCGCGCAGGATGGTGATGTTGAACGCCAGCGAGGTGAACGTCGTGGCCAGCACGCCCATCCCGGCGATCCCCGGGATCAGGATCTCCAGCTCCTTCGAGTCGGCCGAGAACGCGCTGGCGGTCAGTACGAGCAGCAGCAGCGGCAGCAGGAAGTTGAAGAAGGCCGCGCTGGGATTGCGCCAGAACAGCTTGCGCTCGAAGCGGAACTGCTGCCAGGCCAGCGCCACTGGGCTCATGCCGCGTCGGCCTCCCGCGTCAGCTCGAGGTAGATCTCCTCGAGCGTCGGGCGCGTGACCTCGAGCCCTTCGAGGCGCTCGCCGCGCGCCACGGCGTCGCTCGTGAGCCGGTAGAGCAGCTCGGTCGGGTCGTCCGTCTGGTGCTCGACGCGCCGACCCTGGGAGATGTACGAGACGCGGTAGCGCGAGCTGCCGGGGCCGAGGCTGTCCGGCGGTCCCTCGGCGACGATGCGCCCGTCTTTCACGATCGCCACGCGGTCGGCCAGCTCCTGGGCCTCGTCCAGGTAGTGGGTCGTGAGCAGCACGGTCTTGCCGAGCTCCTTGAGCCGGCGCACCACGCCCCAGGCGGTCCGGCGCGCGGCGGGGTCGAAGCCGGTGGTCGGCTCGTCCAGGAACAGGAGCTCGGGGTCGCCGATCAGCGCGAGCGCCAGGTCGAGCCGGCGCCGCTGGCCGCCGGACAGGTCCTTGGTCTGCGCGTCGGCCTTCTCCACGAGCCCGACCAGCGCGATCGTCTCCTCCGGGTCGCGGGGGGCTGGGTAGACCTTCGCGAAGTGGGTCACCGCCTCGCGTACGGTCACGCGCGGGTAGAAGCCACCGCTCTGCAGCACGATGCCCACGCGCCCCTGCAGGTCGCGGTCGCGCCGCTCCGGGTCGCGCCCGAGCACGCGCACCTCGCCCGCCGAGCGGGCGCGGTAGCCCTCGAGGATCTCGACTGTGGTCGTCTTCCCGGCCCCGTTCGGGCCGAGCAGCCCGAAGATCTCGCCCGGATCCACCTCGAACGACACACCGCGCACCGCCTCGAAGGAGCCGTACGACTTGTGCAGGTCGACTACCTCGATCGCCGGCGCCATCAGACGCCCGCGCCGGCCCCGCCGCGGCCCTCGCCTGAGGCGAAGCGCGACGCGCCGGCCCAGGCCGTCTCGCGCGTGGGAAGAGCGGCGCGCGCCTCGAGCCGCATGCCCTCCTCGAACGTGAGCCCGATGCCCTCGAGCGCCGCGGAGCGGTCGGCGAGCATCGTGTCCTGGGGGAAGCGCGCGAGCGCCTCCGCGACTTCGAGGGCGCGCTCCAGGTGCGCGCCGGCGGGCACGACCTGCGTGACGAGGCCGATCCGCTCGGCCTCCTCGGCCTGCACGATGCGGCCGGTGAGGATCATGTCGAGCGCGCGGCCGAGGCCGACGATGCGCGGGAGGCGCTGGGTGCCGCCGTCGATCAGCGGCACGCCGAAGCGGCGCTCCGTGAAGCCGAGCTTGGCGTCCTCGGTCGCGATGCGCAGGTCGCACCAGAGCGCCAGCTCGAGGCCGCCGGCGAGGCACCAGCCGGAGATCGCCGCGATGGCTGGCTTGGGCGAGATCAGGCGCGTGAAGCCGAGCGGGCCGTCCTCGAGGTCGAGCCGCGGGGCGAAGCTCTCGATCGCCTTGAGGTCGGCGCCGGCGCAGAAGGCCAGGTCGCCCGCTCCGGTGATCACCAGCACGCGCGCCTCGTCGTCGGCGACGAAGCGCTCGTAGGCCTCGGTCAGCAGCCCGGCGGTCGGCCCGTCGATCGCGTTGCGCCGCTCCTGGCGGTCGATCGTGATTACCGCCGCGGCGCCGGCGCGCTCGTAGGTGACGTCGTCCGCCATGGCGCCGAAGCTTGCCAGAGGCCGAAGCGCTCGGCTCGGCCGAGTGCGCAGGGGACGGGATCGAGGTTTCTCAGACTGTTCACACCGGCGGGTCGCCGGACCGCCAGCATTGCCGGTGCAGATCCCTCCTCGCGCTCGCGGCCCCGTCTCGACGGGGCCGCGGCCTTTCTGGGGCGAAACCCATCCCCTGCGCACTCGGCCGAGCCGAGTGCTTCGGGCCCTACCAGCCGACGCGCTTGCGCAGCTCGGTCGCCTTGCGGGCTTCCTTGCGCTTCTCGAGCGCGCCCTGCAGGGCCGAGAGCAGCGTGACCAGGACCGCGAAGAAGACGACCAGGCCGAGGCAGAAGAACGTGACGATGCGGTCGTCGGTTTCGCCGAGCAGGCCCTCGCCGTTGTCGCTCGCGAAGGCCGGCGCGGCCAGGAGCAGCCAGGTTGCGAGGACGAGCAGCGGTGCGAGGCGACGCATCGGTCGGGAACGATACTGCGATCGCGGGAAGGGACTACGGTTCGACATCGACTTGCAAGGCGACCGCGAAACCACCCTCCTTGCCGTTTGACGCGCTGTTCGTCCCGCCGGACCTGCGCGATGCCACCGGCGAGCGCGGCTGGCTGCAGGCGATGCTCGACTTCGAGGCGGGCCTGTCCGTCGCGCAGGCGCGCGCGGGCCTGATCCCGGAGGATGCGGCGCGGGAGATCGTCGCGGCGTGCGTGGCGGAGGGCTTCGACTTCGAGGCGCTCGCGCTCGCCGGCCGCGAGGCCGGCAACCCGGCGGCGCCGCTGGTGGAGGCGCTTGGCGGCGCCGTCGGCGCCGAGGCGGCCCGTTACGTGCACCGCGGCGCCACCAGCCAGGACGTGATGGACACGGCGGCGGTGCTGGTCACGCGCCGAGCCCTGGGGCCGATCGGGGTCGAGCTGGCGGGCGTGGCGGCCGCGTGCGCCGCGCTGGCGTCCGAGCACCGGAACACGCCGATGGCGGCCCGGACGCTGCTCCAGCAGGCGCTGCCGACCACGTTCGGGCTCAAGGCGGCCGGCTGGCTGGTGGCGGTGGACGAGGCGCGCGACCGGCTCGACGCGCTGACTTTCGAGGTAGAGCTGGGAGGGGCGGCCGGCACGCTGGCGTCGCTCGGCCCTGACGGGCTGCGCGTGCTGTCGCTCCTGGCCGCCGAGCTCGAGCTGGGCGAGCCGGTGCTGCCTTGGCACACGCGGCGGCTGCGGATCGGCGAGGCGGGGGCGGCTTTGGCCCTGACCGCCGGGACGCTCGAGAAGATCGCTCTGGACGTGAAGCTGCTGGCGCAGACCGAGGTCGGGGAGGTGGCCGAGTCGGCCGCGGGCGGGCGCGGCGGGTCGTCGACGCTGCCGCACAAGCGCAACCCGGTCGGAGCGGCGCTGGGGATCGCGTGCGCGCATGGAGCGCGCGGCGCCGCGTCCGTGCTGATCGGGGCGCTGGCGCAGGAGCACGAGCGCGCCGCGGGCGCGTGGCAGGCGGAGTGGGAGGCGCTCTCGCGGGCGCTCGCGCTCGCGGGCGGCGCGGCGGCCGGGGTGCGCGAGTCGCTCGACGGGCTCGAGGTGCGGCCGGAGCGCATGCGCGCGAACCTCGAGGCGACCGGCGGGCTGGCGCTGGCCGAGTCGGTGTCGACGCTGCTGGCCGAGCGGCTGGGCCGGGGCGAGGCGAAGCGCGTCGTCGGGGAGGCGGCGCGGCGGGCGGCCGCGGCTGAGCGGCCGCTGAGGGACGAGCTGGTGGACGACCGGGCGATCGAGCTGTCGGCCGAGGAAATCGACCGCGCGCTCGACCCGGCGGCGTACCTGGGCTCGGCGGAGGCGTTCGTCGACCGGGCGCTGGCGGCACATCGGGAGCGGGAGGAGGGCTAGTGGGCGATCCGGCACACGAGCGCGGCATGAAGGTACGCCGGGAGGTGCTGGGCGACGAGCACGTGGATGCCGCCGTCGAGCGGACGTCGGAGTTCACCGCGGACTTCCAGGACCTGATCACGCGCTACGCGTGGGGGGAGATCTGGACCCGCCCGGGGCTCGATCGCCGCACGCGCAGCGCGATCACGCTCACCGCCCTGATCGCGCTGGGGCGCTTCGACGAGCTGCGCGCGCACGTGCGAGCGGCGCTGCGCAACGGCCTGGAGCAGGAGGAGATCAAGGAGGTCCTGCTCCAGAGCGCGATCTACTGTGGCGTGCCGGCGGCGAACTCGGCGTTCGCGGTGGCGCAGGAAGTCCTGGAGGAATAAGCCTCCGGGGGTACGCTTCCTCCCGCGGTGGCCGACGACTTCTTCGACTGCATCGTCGAGATTCCCAAGGGGAGCCGGAACAAGTACGAGTACGACCACGTACGCGACGTGATCAAGCTCGACCGCTTCCTGTTCTCGTCGGTCGTCTACCCGACCGACTACGGGTTCGTCCCCGACACGCTCTCCCTCGACGGCGACCCGCTGGACGTGATGGTCTGCGTGTCCGAGCCCACCTTCCCGGGCTGCCTGATCGTGGTGAAGCCGATCGCTCT
Source organism: Thermoleophilaceae bacterium (assembly GCA_034664125.1). Taxonomy (GTDB): domain Bacteria; phylum Actinomycetota; class Thermoleophilia; order Solirubrobacterales; family Thermoleophilaceae; genus JACVRW01. The sequence continues at coordinate 83,171 of JAXDIG010000058.1, forward strand.
GTTCCGGATGGAGGACGACGCGGGCCTCGACGACAAGGTGCTCGCGGTCCCGCTCACGGACCCGGGCTGGAACACCCTCGAGACGCTCGGCGAGGTCCCCGCGCAGCTCCAGAACGAGATCGCGCACTTCTTCACGGTCTACAAGCAGCTGGAGAACAAGAAGGTCGAGGTGCGGGGCTGGTTCTCGCGCGAGGACGCGGTCGCGGAGATCGAGGAGTCGCGCAAGCGCTATCGCGAGACGGACGAACACGCCTGACCCCGTCACTAGTCTCCCGCCGCGGTGTCGACGCTCGAGGCAATCGTGCTGGGCATCGTGCAGGGGCTGACCGAGTTCCTGCCGATCTCCAGCACCGGTCATCTGCGCATCGTTCCGGCCTTCCTCGGGTGGGAGGACCCGGGAGCCGCGTTCACGGCCGTGACCCAGCTCGGGACGATGGCGGCGGTGCTCCTGTACTTCCGCCACGACCTGATCCGCATCTCGCGCGCGTGGCTGCGATCGCTGCGCGACCGCGAGGCGCGGGGCGAGCTCGACGCCCGCCTCGGCTGGTACATCCTGCTCGGCACGATCCCGATCGGGATCTTCGGCCTGCTGTTCAAGAACCAGATCGAAACCGGGGCCCGCGACCTCTACCTGATCGGGATCGCCCTGATCGTGCTCGGCCTGGTGCTGCTGGCGGCCGAGCGGGTCGGCACGCGCGAGCGGTCGATAGAGCAGATCAACGTGAGGGACGGCGTGGCGGTGGGCTTTGCCCAGGCGCTGGCGCTGGTCCCGGGCGTGTCGCGCTCGGGCGCGACGATCACGGCCGGCCTGTTCCTGGGGCTGGACCGGCCGAGCGCGGCGCGCTTCTCGTTCCTGCTGTCGATACCGGCCGTCGTGCTGTCGGGCCTGCTCGAACTGGGGTCGATCCTGAACGGGGACGAGGGGCAGCACGTGTCGCCGGCGAACCTCGCGGTGGCGACCCTGCTGGCGTTCGTGACCGGGTACGCCGCGATCGCCTGGATGCTGCGCTACCTGACCAGCCACTCGACGGTGATCTTCGTCGTCTACCGGGTGGCGCTGGGAGCGCTCGTGCTGGCGCTGGTGGGGTCCGGCGCGATCAAGTAAGGGCGGCGGGCGGCCGATCGCCTAGCCTTCCGGGCATGCAGTTCGCCTGGAAGCTCGGCGTCGTCGCGCTGGTCGCCCTCGCGCTGGTGGTGCTGCCGGGTGGCGGCAACGCGCTGGACGTCGTGCTGGCGTTCCTGAGCATCGTCTTCCTGGGGGCGATCGCGTTCCTCGGATACCGGCTCTACCGCCAGTACCACCTCGACATCGACGCGCTCGAGCCGAGCCAGCGCCTCGCCCTCTACGGCTCGATCGCCCTGGCGATCCTCACGGTCGTCGGCACCAACCGCCTCTTCGACGCCGGCGGCGTGGGCGTCGTGGCCTGGTTCGCCCTGCTGGCGCTCTGCTCGTACGGGCTCTACTGGGTCTGGACGCAGTACCGCAGCTACAGCTGAGCGCCGCTCCGGCTCGTCACCAACTCGTCACCATCTCGTAGCACGGCGGCGTTGAGCCGTCACCCGCCTCGCGGGAGCGTCCTTGCCGATGACCATCGGCATCGACGATCAACGTGGGCAGGCATCGATCGAGCTGGTCGGCGTGCTGCCCTTCGTGCTGCTCGTCGGCGCGGTTGTGTGGCAGCTGGCGCTCGCCGGGCACACCGCATGGCTCACCGCCAACGCCGCTCGCGCGGGCGCGCGAGCTGACGCGGTAGGCCGCGACGCGACGTCCGCCGCCCGCAGCGCGCTCCCGCGGTCACTCGAGCGGGGGCTCGAGGTGGACCGGCTGCGGGAGGGAGGGGTACGCGTATCCGTTCCCGTTCCGCTTTTGTTGCGCGCCTGGGAAACGCCGGTGCGGGTGAAGGCGGCGTCGTCGCTCGGGAGGCCGCGGTGAGGCGGCCCGCCGGGTCGTCGGGGAGCGGTCAGGCAACGGTGGAGGCCGTAGCGATGATCCCGGCGCTGCTTGCGGTCGGCCTCGGGGTCCTGCAGCTGCTGGCGGTCGGGTACGCGAGCGTGCTCGCCGGCGGTGCCGCGGAAGCCGGCGCACTGGCGGCGGCGAGCGGAGGCGACGCCCGGGCCGGCGCGATGCAGGCACTGCCGGGCTGGACGGAGGCGCGGGCGAGGATCGGCGTGGAAGGCGGCCGGGTCGAGGTCCGGCTGCGGCCACCGTCCCCGCTGCAAGCGGTGGCCGAGCGGCTGGAGGTAACGGCCTCTGCGGCGGTGGAGGCGACGTGAACGCCCGGGGCGGCCCCTTCGCCACCGTGTTCGCCGCCGCGGGCGCCTGGCTGCTCGAGCCAGCCGACCCGGCCCGCGGGCCGGTGGCTTCGGCGCCCGGCCCGCCGCGACCGGTCGTTGCCGTCTTCGGCCTCGCCAGGGGGTGCGGGGCCACGGTGGTAGCACGGGCGCTCGCGGCCGAGCTGGCCAGCCGCGACGCTCAGGGGGCCGCCGCCGTCCACTGCGAGGCACGGGCGGCCGGCATCCCGCTCGCCACGCAGGCCGCCAGCCGGCTGGCCCGGCAGCTCGCCGAGGTGCCGGGGGCCGACACGAGAGCGGTCGGCCGGCTCTGTCTAGTCGGAGGCGCGGAGCAGGGCGCGCTCGCCGACACGGCACGCCACTTCGCGCCGCTGGTGCTCGATGCCGGGGCCACGTCGCTCGGCGGGGTGCCGGCGGCGCTGGCGGACGAGGTGGTGCTCGTCGGAAGCCCCGTCACCGAGCCGGCGCTCGCCACCGTCGCCGCGGACTGCCTCAGCCGTGTGGGACACGAGCCGATAGTCGTGCTCAACCGGGTCCGGCCACCACGACCGCAAGCCGCGGACGAGCCGGCATCCGATGGCGCCGGGGCGAGCGACGCGTGGTCGCAGCGTGTGGCCCACACGCTTCCCGATTCCCGCATGGGCGCGCAGCTGGCCCTGGGCGGCCGGGAGCCACGGGGCGAGCTGGGGCGGGCGATCGCCGAGCTGGCCGACCGCTGCGAGGGGCGCCGCTGAGGCGCGCCCGACCGGAAAATGCGGTCGAAGTGCCGCAGGACCGCGCTCTATTGCCGCAAATGGGGACTTTTCTGGAGGTTTCGTGGCGCAACCTCCGACCCTGCTGGTTCAATCGTTCCTTGGCCGGGGTAGCCGTGGATGCAGGCGCGTCCGCGTATTGCTGCGGAAAGCCACCCTCGAAGGGAGAATCTATGCACCATTCCGAGTCATGTGCGGCAGGTGATCGGCGATTCATCTGGATCGCCGTATTCGCCGTCGCGCTTGGACTCTCTCTGGTGAACGCCGGTGCTGCATTTGCCGGCGGCGAGCACCCGTCTCAGGGTCAGGGCTATCCAACGTCGTGGGGCGACACCTCGGACGAGGGTCACCCTCCGCCGGAAGCACCCGCTCCCGAGACGCCCTGCACGGAAGAAGAGAAGCCGCCGGGGCATGAGACGCCACCAGTGGAAACCCCCCCGGTGGAAACCCCGCCGGTCGTGACACCGCCGGTGGAAGCCCCGCCGGTGCAGACGCAGCCGGTGGTAACCCCGCCGGTCCAAACGCCGCTGGCCCCGACGCCAGAGCAGCCGACGACTCCGGTTACCCCGGAATCGCCGACCGCTCCCCGCGAGCGGGGAGGTGGCGGTGGGGAAGTACTGCCCCAAGAGCAGCGCCGGGGCGGTGGCCAAGCGGCCCCGACGACCGAAGCCGGTGTCCAGACGGCACCCGCTGTGGGAACACTGCCGTTCACCGGCGCTCCCACCGCATTGCTGATGCTGTTTGGAGCCGTACTCCTCGGATTCGGAGTCGGCCTACGTCGAATGGCGACAGAGCAAGGCTAGTCCCCGACTCTCACCAGAGAGCCATGCAACGATCGCGGAGCCACGCCTCTCCCAAGGGGGCGTGGCTCTCGCGCTTTCTGGCCCTTGATGCTTGCATCACGTGCCCTCTCCGTGTGTTCGAACCGCTGCGCGACGGTGGCGGTGATTGGCAGCTCGCGATCGGTTGCGCTAGCTGCTCGCTTTCAAGGATCTCGGCCTCGCGCGCGACGCAGCTGGCGGTCAGGATCCGACGACGAGCCCCCGGAACGCGGGATCGTCATCGATGACGAGGACGGATCCAGCCATGGCTCCGATCATGTCACCGCGGCTCACGCCCCTTGGTAGGGAAAACCCGAGACCGTCGGCGCGGCTGAGGACCCACGTGCGAAGGCCCCGGGCGGGGGCTCCGGGGCCTTCGCGCGTCCGAGTCCTAAGTCCTCGGGTGGGTTCGCGACCGGCGGGAGGAGGGAGAGCCGGCGCGAGCCTTCACTGCAATGCCCATGGTCGCTCATGGCGCACTTGCCGTCATCGCCCTGGAGGCGCAACTTTTGCCTACGCCCTGGGGAGTACATGCCCGTGCCGAACGCCGCTTCGTGAGCCAGCCCATCCTGACTCTCGGCCCGCCGTACCGCGCAGGGGGCACGGCGAAGAGGCCTCTGGAGGCCGACCGACGCAGGGGCCCCGGAGACGAGGACGATGGATGAGTGCGTTCCCTCCGTGCCCGCGACATGAGCGCCCGCTTGGAGGGCGAAGGCTCCGCGCGCGCGGAGCGCCTATCGGGCGGCCTCGACCGGCCGACGCTCGTGGTGGCCGGCGTGGCGATCCTCGCCGCCGCCCGGGTGCTCCGACCGGACGCGGGCCGGGCCGATGCCGGCGCTCTCAACTGGCTCGGCGCGGCGCTGCTGTGCCCGGGGTTGGCCGGCATCGTCTTCGGTCTCTCCGAAACCGAGAGCCACGGTGGGATCGGCCGCTCCGGCGGCCGTGTCTCGCTGAGACGCTAGTAGCCAGAGACGCCACCGCTCGAGCCCGATGCCTGGCCGGAGACTTGGTCGCCCGCCGGGGACAGCACGAACCACCCGCCGCCGAAGGCCGTCAGGCCCTCGCCGTTCGTGTCGCCGGGGTTCTGATCGCCCGAGTACGTGTAGAGCGGGTGGCCGTTGTAGGTGACCTGAGGCTTGCCGTCGGAGCGGCTGGTCGTTCCGAGCATCGAGGAGGTCGCCCCGCTGCCGGCTGTCGGCTTGCCGCTCGTCCGCAGCGGCGGCCAGGCACTCGCGCAGGCTCCGGTGCACGCGCTGTGGGTGCCGGAGTCCCTCATGAACAGGTAGAGGGTGTCTCCCTTCGAGTCGTCGAGGATGCTGCCGAGGCTGCTGTTCTCCACCCCGACGGTCGCCGACCCTCCGCTCACCGTCCTTGGCGGGCCGCTCGAGGCAGTCGCGTTGTTGCCGTTGCCGCCACAGCCGGCGACCGCAAGGGCGGTGAGTGGAATCACCGCCGCGGTGGCCAGGAAGGTGATCGGTTTGCTGCGGGTCATGCCTGCTCCTCTTCGTCGCGGTCCGGGCCCCTAGAGGGTCCTCCGCGCATCCCGGTCCGTCGTCGGCCGAGGGGCGACTCTTCGTGCTGGGACCGGCGCGGCAGCCGAGCGGGCGTACTACTCCCGGGGGAGGCGCTGAAAGAGCCGCCCGGAGGCCGACGACAGGCCGGGTGCGGCGGGGAGGGTTCACGCCAGTGTCAGCCGCCGACATCCGAATCCACCTCTGCGACATCCAACGCGAGCGGCTCGAGGCGGAGTCGACGGGTCTGACCGACAACCGGCTCTGCATGGAGGCCCCTCCAGTCCGAGCAGGCCCACTACCAGCAGGCGCTGGTCGCCGCCGCGATCGAAGAGGTCCTCACGCTGCGGAGCGAGCTCTCGCGGCGCGCGTACGGCTGAGCCGCCGCTACGAAGCGACGACCGGCTCGGGGGCTTCCTCGATGACGCGACCGTTCGCGGTGAGCGAGACGTCGACGTTGCCGCGCGTGGCGTTCGAGTACGGGCACACCTGGTGCGCCGCCCTCACCAACTCCGCGGCCACGTCCGCGTCGTCGACCGAAGGCAGGGTGACCGCGAGCGTGACGGCGAGCTTGAACCCGCGGTCCTCTGTCGGCAGCAGCCTCACGCTCGAGTCGATCGCGACGTCACCTGCCTCCTGCCTGCGGCGCCGGGCCACCACTCCGAGCGCGCTCTCGAAGCATGCGGCGTAGCGGACCGCGAACAGCTGCTCCGGGTTGGTGCCCCCTCCGCTCCCGCCCATCTCCTCGGGCGTGCGGAGATCCACCTCCAAAGCGCCATCCGAGGTGCGGGCGTGGCCTTCGGCCCGCCCGCCGGTGACGTGTGCCTCCGCGGTGTAGATGGGTTTGCTCTGGGGCATGCTGGCTCCTCTGGGCGGGTTGTAACCGACCCTCCCAGTGTCCTCCTCGCGCGCCCGTCCGTCGTCGGTCGACCGGCGGCTCTTTGACCTCGCTCCGGCGCGGCATCCGACTCCGTCGGCTACTCCCGCGGAGGTACCGAAGGAGTCGCCCTGGGGCCGAACGACGCCCAGGCGGACTCGGCGCAAGTTCTTCGGCCGCCCGCCGGTGTCTTGTAGCTCAGCGGCGTTGAACCGTTACGCGGCTCACGCCAGGGTGCTCGGCCATGACCACGAACGGCCGTCGCTCGAAGCCCGCACTGCGGCCGCGCGTGCAGGGGTCGCGCCAGTCGGGCCAGGCGTCTGTGCTCATGCTCGGTGTGATCGCCGCGGTTCTGGCCGGTGTGCTGGTGCTCTTCGGCTTCGGGCAGGCGCTCGGCGCGCGCGGTCATAGTCAGCGGGCGGCCGATCTAGCCGCGATCTCCGCGGCGCAGGTGATGCGGCGCGACTTCCGCGGCTGTTCGAGCCCGCCTTTCTCGCCGACGGGGTTCCGAACCCGCGGCACCTGTCGAACGCCGCGTATCTGTCGCGCGCTCGCGCCGGCGCGGTGCGCGGCGCCCGTCGCAACGGCGTGGCGCCGCCCGGCGTGCGCGTGGCCTTCGAGCGGGCGGACTTCGCGCCCACGCGCGTGACGGTCGCCGTGGTCGAGCAGACCGACGTGAGGCTTCCCGGCGAGCGGCGGCACCCGATCGAGGTCCAGGCCCGCGCGACGGCCGAGGTCGTGGCCGGCGCGGACGGTTTCGGGATGCCGACGCAGGCCAGCGGGAGCGGCTACGACGGCCCGCTCGCCTATCGCCAGGGCAAGCCGATGCGTCCCGACGTGGCCGTCGCCTTCGATCGCATGGCGGCGGCCGCGCACAGCGAGGCCCGGCTGGCGCTGCTGGTCACGTCGGGCTACCGCTCGGACGCCGAGCAGGCAAAGCTCTTCGCCGCCCATCCAGATCCGAAGTGGGTGGCGCCGCCGGGCCAGAGCCTGCACCGATATGGCACCGAACTCGACCTAGGACCGCCGTCGGCCTATGGCTGGCTCGCGGCCAACGCCGGCCGATTCGGGTTCGTGAAGAGGTATCAATGGGAGCCCTGGCACTTCGGCTACACGCTCAACGCCGGGTCGACGTCGGTCGGCTTCGGCGGGGCCGGGGAGCACGGCGGCGGAGCGCTCCCGGCGTTCGTCCCGGCGGTCTACCACGACGTGATCGCCCGCGCGGCTCAGCGCTGGAACGTGGGCGCGGCGCTGCTGGCGGCGCAGCTCTACGTCGAGTCGGGCTTCAACCCGCTCGCCCGCAGTCCGGCGGGCGCCGAGGGCATCGCCCAGTTCATGCCCGGCACCGCCGCCGCGGGATGGGCGGCCGGACCCGTTCGACGCCCCCGCCGCGATCGACGCGCAAGCGCATCTGATGCGCGATCTGCTGCGCAGGTTCGGCTCGGGTCCGCTCGCGCTCGCCGCCTACAACGCGGGCATGGGCGCCGTGGCGGGTTGCATGTGCGTCCCGCCATTTTCGGAAACGCAGGCGTACGTGGCGAGGATCCTCGGCCTGCTGGGTGGCGCCGGCGACGTTGCCGCGCCCAGTTTGGAGGTGCGACTGGTGGAGTGAGCCGGTCCGGGCCGGGTATCCCTCAGGAACAAACCGAATCCCACTCACTCAGGAGGGAACACACCCATGGCCACCAGCGAGGCCGAAACCGGTCAGATCACCGGCACGAAGGACAAGGACTACAACATCATCTGGTTCACCGAGCAGTGCCTCTCCAACACGCTGCGTCTCGAGACGTATCGCAAGGACGCCGAGCGCGACGGCGACTCGGACCTGGCGGAATTCTTCAAGCGCGCCCAGGAGGCGAGCCGCAAGGGCGCCGAGCAGGGCAAGGACCTGCTCCGCAAGCGTCTGGCCGGCTAAACGACCCGAGCCGCCAGGCAGGCAGCCGCTCGAAGGGGCGGCTGCCGTCGTTCTATCCTCCGGCGCCGTGTCAGCCGCCCCGCAGCAACTGGCCGACGGCCTCTGGCGCTGGACCGCGCGCCACCCCGACTGGCACCCCGGTGAGTTCGGCAGCGAGGTCGCGTCGTTCGCCCTGCGGGCCGGCCACGAAACCGTCCTGGTCGACCCGCTGCTCCCGCCCGACCCGGACTCCGTGCTCGACCTGATCGAGCAACAGCTCGGCGAGCGCCTCGCGATCCTGATCACGATCCCCTACCACGTGCGCAGCTCGGAGCAGATCCGCGATCGCTTCGGGAGGCAGGTGGAAACCACCATCTGGGGCCACCGGGCCTGCCGCAAGCGCCTGGGCGACCCGGCCGGCTTCCGCGCCTTCGAGCCAGGCGACGAGCTGCCGGCGGAGGCGTCCGCCCACCGGATCGGCAAGCCGCGGCGCTTCGATACGCCGTTGCACCTGCCGAGCCACCGCGCACTGGCGTTCGGCGATGCCGTGGCGGAGGTGGACGGGGCCCTGCGCGTGTGGTCGGAGCGCAGGGTTGACGCCGACGTCAGCAGCTTCTCCCGCGAGCGCTTCAACCCGACCCTCGAGCCGCTGCTCGAGCTGGACTTCGACCGCGTGCTGGTCACGCACGGGCAACCGGTCCTCGAGGGCGGCCCGGCCAAGCTCGCGGCCGCGCTGCGCGCCGAGCCCTGGTACCACCACGCCTAGCCGGGCGGGCAGCTCAGCCGAACACCGGCTCCTCCGCATCCGGGAACAGCTCCGGCAGCCCGTCGCTGACCCGGTCGGTGAACCGCGCCGGCCGCTTCTCCAGAAACGAGGTGACGCCCTCGTGCGCGTCGGCGGACTGGCCGCGGGCGAACATCGCCCGCGAGTCGGCCCGGTGGGCCTCCATCGGGTGCGCGGCTCCGAGCATCGTCCACATCAGGCGGCGCGCCAGCGCCACGGACACCGGCGCCGTGTTGTCGGCGATCTCCAGCGCCAGGGCCCGCGCTGCCTGCAGTACCTCGCCGGCCGGGTGCACGCTGCGCACCAGGCCGCCGGCCAGGGCCTCCTCCGGGGTGAACACGCGCCCTGTCTCCACCCATTCCAGCGCCTGGGAGATCCCCACGATCCGCGGCAGGAACCAGCTCGAGCAGGCCTCCGGCACGATCCCGCGCCGCGCGAACACGAACCCGATCTTCGAGCCCGCTCCGGCGAGCCGCACGTCCATCGGCAGCGTCATCGTGATCCCCACGCCCACCGCCGGCCCGTTGATCGCCGCGATCACCGGCTTCGACGACTCGAAGATGCGCAGCACCACCTGCCCCCCGCCGTCACGGGGCACCGGCGCGTCGCCGGCGTCCCGCTCGCGCCAGTCGAACGTGTCTCCGCCGCCGCCGAGGTCGGCGCCGGCGCAGAACGCGCGCCCCTCGCCGGTCACCACGACCGCGCGGACCTCGTCGTCGGCGTCGGCCGCGTCGAACGCCTCGATCAGCTCGCGCTGCATCGTCGGCGTGAACGCGTTGAGCCGGTCGGGTCGGTTCAGCGTGATCGTGAGCACGCGGTCGGCCACCTCGTAGCGGATCTCCTGGAAGTTCATACGCGCAGCCTAGGCGGCGCGCCAGGGTAGGCTCCGCAGCCATGACGACCACAGTGAACGGCATTGACGAGGTGCGCGGGCTCGTCGGGCAGACCCTCGGCCCGAGCGACTGGCGCGAGGTCACCCAGGAGGACATCGACAAGTTCGCCGAACTGTCCGGGGACGACCAGTGGATCCACGTGGACATCGAGCGCGCCAAGACCGAGAGCCCCTTCGGCACGACCATCGCGCACGGCGACCTCACCCTGTCGATGATCGACGGCTTCCGGCCCCAGCTGTTCGAGTCGACCGGCTTCAAGCTGGGCGTGAACTACGGCTGGAACAAGATCCGCTTCCCCGCGCCGGTGCCGTCCGGCAGCCGCATCCGCGCGAGCGTCGAAACCGTCTCCGTCGACGACGTGGGCAACGGCTGGCACCAGGTCGTCTACAAGTGGACGGTCGAGGTGGAGGGCTCCGAGAAGCCCTGCTGCGTGGCCGAGTCCGTCGTGCGCCTGCTCGCCTGAGCAGCGCCGACGCCCGCGCCGCATATCCTCGGTCGGAGTGCCCACGACCGAGATCGAGAGCCGCGAGGAGCGGCTGAAGGAGCAGCGCCGCGCGCTGCCGGACGCCCCTGGCGTCTATCTGTTCCGCGACGCCAAGCGCAAGGTCCTCTACGTGGGGAAGGCGCTCTCGATCCGCAAGCGCGTGTCGGGCCACTTCGGCAGGCCGCGCGCCGACATGGTCGCGCACGTGCACGACATCGAGTTCATCGCCACCGAAACCGAGGCGGAGGCGCTGCTCGCCGAGCAGGAGTTCATCAAGCGCCACCGGCCGGTCTTCAACGTCCGCCTGCGCGACGACAAGTCGTACCCGTACATCGGGATCAGCCTGGACGAGGACTACCCGCGCATCTATTTCACGCGGGAGCGCCACAGGCGTGGCCGGGTCTACTTCGGCCCGTTCAGCAACGCCAAGCGCGTGCGCGAGACGCTCGACCTGCTGGGCAAGGTCTTCCAGTACCGGACCTGCGACGGCCCCGAGCCCGGCCGCGCCAGCGGTAGCCCCTGCCTCGACTACTTCATCAAGCGCTGCCAGGCCCCCTGCGTCGGCTACATCTCCAAGGAGGAGTACCGCGCCAACGTCGACACGATCATCGACTTCCTGTCCGGTCGTTACCGCCAGATCGAGCGCGCGCTCGACCAGGGGATGAAGAAGGCGGCCGGGGAGCAGGACTACGAGCAGGCGGCGCTCCTGCGCAACCGGCTGAAGGCGGTCCGCAGCCTGCTCGAGCGCCAGCGCATCGCCAACGAGGCGGTCGGCACGCTCGACGCGATCGGCGTGGCGGCCGAGGGCGCCGACGCCAACGCGCAGGTGTTCCAGGTGCGCGACGGCGTGCTCCAGGACCGCCAGAGCTTCTACCTCGAGAACGCCGCCCGCCGCGACGAGGGCGAGGTGGCCGAGGAGTTCGTCCTGCAGTACTACGCGAGCGCGATCGCCGTGCCGCCCCAGGTGATCGTGCCGCGCGCGGTGGCCGCCACGGGCACGCTGTCCGCGGCGCTCGCCGAGCGCCGCGGCGCACCCGTGGAGGTCAGGCACGCCGAGCGCGGCGACAAGCGGCGCATCCTCGAGCTGGCCGAGCGCAACGCCCGGCTCGCGCTCGACCAGGACCGGCTGCGCTCGGAGCACCGCCGCTCGCAGCGCATCGAGGCGCTCAGCCGCCTCCAGCGTGCGCTCAGGATGGACGCGATCCCCATGCGGATCGAGTGCTTCGACATCTCCAACCTGATGGGCGCGCACACGGTCGCCTCGATGGTCGTGTTCGAGGGCGGCGCGGCCAAGAAGTCGGACTACCGCCGCTTCGGCATCCGCGGGGCCGTTCAAGATGACTTCGCGGCCATGGCGGAGGTGCTCTCACGGCGGATGGCGCAGTACGTCGCCCAGCGCGAGCGCAGTCCGCACGACAAGGAGTTCGACGAGAGCTTCGCGTCGCTGCCAGCGCTGATCGTGATCGACGGCGGCAAGGGCCAGCTGTCCGCGGGCCTCAAGGAGCTGGGCCCGTTCCGCGACCTGGGCGTGACGGTGGTCAGCCTCGCGAAGCGGATCGAGGAGGTGTTCGTGCCCGGCGACCCGGCACCGCTGCGCCTCGCCCACGACACGCCCGAGCTGCAACTGCTCCAGCGCGCCCGCGACGAGGCGCACCGGTTCGCGATCGAGTTCCACCGCGGCCGGCGCGACAAGGCGATGACGCGTTCGGTGCTCGACGACCTGCCCGGCGTCGGCCCGGCGCGCAAGCGCAGCATCCTGCACCACTTCGGCTCGCCCGAGCGCTTCCTGGCCGCCAGCCGCGACGAGCTCGAATCGGTGCCCGGGCTGCCTCAGAAGGTGGCCCGGGACGTCCACGCCTACGTGAACAAGATCCGATGATCCAGGACTTCGTCGTCATCACGGGGTTCAGCGGCGCCGGCAAGTCGCAGGCGATGGCCACGTTCGAGGACGCCGGGTACTTCTGCGTCGACAACCTGCCGCCGGAGATGATCGGCTCGCTGGCCGACCTGTTCGGCCACGAGGGCAGCAAGGTGGAGCGCGCCGCGGTGGCCTCCGACACGCGCGGGGGCGGCTACTTCGAGAGCCTGGTGAAGGTGCTCGAGGAGCTCGAGCGAGGCGGGGTGCCCTTCCGGCTGCTGTTCCTCGAGGCCAGCGATCCGGTTCTGATCAACCGCTTCAAGGAGACGCGCCGGCGCCACCCGCTCGCCGACGGCGGCTCGGTGGAGGCCGCCATCCGCGACGAGCGCGACGTGCTCGAGCCGCTGAAGGAGCGCGCTGACGTCTCGATCGACACCTCGGACCTGTCCGCGGCCAGGCTGCGCAAGGTCGTGGCGGACAAGATGCTCCCGCGCGGGAAGATCGGCCGGCTGGCTGTCACCTTCCTGACCTTCGGCTTCAAGCACGGCACCCCGCGCGACGCCGACCTCAGCTTCGACGTCCGCTTCCTGCCCAACCCGCACTACGAGGCCGAGCTGCGCGACCTCAACGGCCTCGACGACGCCGTGATCGACTACGTCGAGGGCTCCGACGGCATCGAGGAGTTCTACGAGAACCTCACGCCGCTGCTCGACTACCTGCTGCCGAAGTACGAGCAGGAGGGCAAGTCGCACCTCACCGTCGGCATCGGCTGCACCGGCGGCAGGCACCGCTCGGTGGTGATCGCCGAGCACCTCGCGCGGCTATACGCGGCGCGCGGAGATCTGCTCGTCGACGTCGTCCACCGTGACGTGCAGAAGCCGCCGCGGCGGCCCTGAGATAGATTCAGGCCGCCACCGACGACGAGAGAATGGAGCACAGATGGCCTTGAAGGCCGGAATCAACGGCTTCGGGCGCATCGGCCGCAACGTGTTCAGGGCCGCGCACGCTCGCGGTGAGGACATCGAGTGGGCCGGCGTCAACGACATCACCGACACGGCGACGCTCGCCCACCTGCTCAAGTACGACTCGATCCTGGGCCCGTTCCCGGGAACGGTCGAGCACACCGAAACCGGGCTGATCGTGGACGGCGTGGAGCTGCGCGTGTTCGCCGAGCGCGACCCGGCGAACCTGCCCTGGGACGAGGTGGGCGCCGACGTGGTGATCGAGTCCACCGGCTTCTTCACGAAGCGCGACGATGCCGCCAAGCACCTCCAGGCCGGCGCGAAGAAGGTGATCATCACCGCGCCGGCGACCGGCCCCGACGTGACCCTCGCGCTGGGCGTCAACGACGACGCGTACGACCCGCAGCAGCACCACGTGATCTCGAACGCCTCGTGCACCACGAACTGCTTGGCACCCGTGGCCAAGGTGCTGCACGACGCGGTCGGAATCGAGCGCGGGATCATGACCACGATCCACGCCTACACGGCCGACCAGAACCTCCAGGACGCGCCGCACTCGGACCTGCGCCGGGCGCGGGCCGCGGCAGTGAACCTGGTGCCCACGTCGACCGGGGCGGCCAAGGCGGTGGGCCTCGTGCTGCCCGAGCTCGACGGCAAGCTGAACGGCATCGCGGTGCGCGCGCCGGTGATCACCGGGTCCGTGGTGGACCTGGTCTGCGAGGTGTCGCGTCCGACGAGCAAGGAGGAGGTCAACGAGGCCTTCGCGGCGAAGGCGGACGCCGGGCCGCTCGAGGGGATCCTCAAGTACAACGAGGACCCGATCGTGTCGACGGACGTGGTGCGCTCGTCGTACTCCTCGGTGTTCGACGCACCGCTGACGATGGTGATCGACGGGAAGCTCGTGAAGGTCGTGTCCTGGTACGACAACGAGTGGGGCTACTCCAACCGCGTGGTGGACCTCGCGCAGCGCGTCCTCGCCGGGGCGCCGGTTGCCTGAGGCGGGCGCCACGACTGGATTTGGCAAGCGGACCGTCCGGGATCTGGAGATCGAGGAGGGCGAGCGCGTGCTCGCCCGGGTCGACTTCAACGTGCCGCTCGAGGGCGGCCGGGTCGCGGACGACGCTCGCATCCGCGCCGCGCTGCCCACGATCGAGCTGCTGCTCGACCGCGGCGCGCGGCTGATCCTCTGCTCGCACCTGGGCCGGCCGAAGGGGCGCGATCCGGAGAGCTCGCTGAGGCCGGTTTCAGAGCGGCTCGGCGAGCTGATCGACACCACGGTGCTGCAGGCGCCCGAGGTGATCGGCCCCGAGGTGCGCCGCGGCGTCGACCGCCTGCCGCCGGGCGGCGTGCTGGTGCTGGAGAACACCCGCTGGGAGCGCGGCGAGACGGAGAACGACCCCGAGCTGGCGCGCGAGCTGGCGGCCCTGGCCGACGCGTATGTGAACGACGCCTTCGGCGCCGCGCACCGGGCGCACGCGTCCACTGCCGGCGTGGCGGAGTACCTGCGGCCGGCCGTGGCGGGTCTGCTGCTCGAGCGCGAGGTCACCACGCTGCGGGCCATCGTCGAGTCGCCCGAGCGGCCGCTCGTCGTCGTGCTCGGCGGGGCGAAGGTGTCCGACAAGATCGCGCTGATCGACAAGTTCCTCGACACGGCCGACGCGCTGCTGATCGGCGGGGCGATGTGCTTCAGCTTCTTCCGCGCGCAGGACATCCCGACGGGCGACTCGCTCGTGGAGGAGCAGGGCGTGGAGCTCGCCCGCAAGGCCCTGGCCAAGGCCGAGTCGTCCAACTGCCGGCTGCTGCTGCCCACGGACCTCGTGCTGGGCGACCGCTTCGACGCGGACGCCGAGCGGCGCGAGCAGGACGGCACCGAGGTCCCGGACGGCTGGATGGGGCTCGACATCGGACCGCGCACCGCGGCGGCGTACGCCGAGGAGGTCGTCGGCGCCGGCACCGTGTTCTGGAACGGCCCGATGGGCGCGTTCGAGATGGCGCCCTTCGCCGGCGGCACGCGGGCCGTGGCCGAGGCCGTGGCGCAAACCCCCGGCACGACCGTCGTGGGCGGCGGCGACTCGGCCGCCGCGCTCGCCCAGTTCGGGCTCGACGACGAGGTCGACCACCTCTCGACCGGCGGCGGCGCCGCCCTCGAGCTGCTCGAGGGCAAGCCGCTGCCGGGCGTGGAGGCGCTCGATGACGCCTGACGCCGCGCGCACCCCCGCCATCGTCGGCAACTGGAAGCTGTGGGGCACGCGGGCCCAGGCCGCGGACTACTGCGACCGCCTGCTCGCCCTGCTGCCCGACGAGGGGCGGCGGCCGGCGCAGGTCGGCATCTGCGCGCCGTTCACCTCGCTCGACGTGTGCGTGCAGAAGCTGAGCGGCAGCGGCGTGGGGGTGTACGCGCAGAACATGCACCAGGAGGAGTCCGGCGCGTTCACGGGCGAGGTGTCTGCGCCGATGCTCACCGAGATCGGGGTCGACGGCGTGGTGCTGGGCCACTCCGAGCGGCGCCAGTACTTCTGCGAAACCGACCGCGCGCTCCAGGAGAAGGTGGCGGTCGCGCTGGCCGCGGGGCTGCGGCCGATCCTCTGCGTCGGGGAGACGGAGGAGGAGCGCGACGCCGGCGAAACCGAGCGCAAGCTGCGCCACCAGGTGCAGGAGGGCCTCGAGAAGGTCGACTCTGAGCGGCTGGCCGACGTGACGATCGCCTACGAGCCGATCTGGGCGATCGGCACCGGCAAGGTCGCCACCCCCGAGATCGCCCAGGAGGCGATCGCCTTCGTGCGCGCGCTGGTCGGCGACCGCTCGAAGGAGGCCGCCGACCGGATCCGCGTGCTCTACGGAGGCAGCGTGAAGCCGGACAACGCCGCCGACATCCTCGCCGAGCCCGACGTCGACGGCGCGCTGGTCGGGGGCGCGAGCCTCGACCCCGAGGGCTTCGCGCGCATCATCGCCGCCGCTTCGCCGTGACCCCGCGCGTGGCGCTGGTGATCCTCGACGGATGGGGCCTCGCGGAGCCGGAGCCGGGCAACGCCGTCGAGCTGGCCGACACTCCCGTGTTCGACGAGCTCTGGGCCGAGCACCCGCACACCACACTGACCGCCTGGGGGCCGGCGGTCGGGCTGCCCGAGGGCCAGATGGGCAACTCGGAGGTGGGCCACCTGAACCTGGGCGCCGGGGCGGTGGTCAAGCAGGACCTGCTGCGGATCGACGAGGCGATCGAGGACGGCTCGTTCGCCGAGAACGAGACGCTGCGCGACGCCTGCCACACCGAGCGGCTGCACCTGCTGGGGCTGGTTTCGGCCGGCGGCGTGCACGCCTCGATGGAGCACCTGAAGGCACTGGTCGAGCTGGCCGGCGGCCAGGGCGTCGACGACGTGGTGGTCCACGCGTTCACCGACGGCCGCGACACCAACCCGGATTCGGGCGCGGGCTACCTGGGCGAGGTCGAGAGCTGGGGCGGCGCCCGCGTGGCCACGGTGACCGGGCGCTACTTCGCGATGGACCGCGACAAGCGCTGGGACCGGACCAAGCTGGCGTACGACGCGATCGTGCACGGCCAGGCCGAGCACTCCGCCCAGACCGGCGAGGAGGCCGTGAAGGCGGCCTACGAGCGCGGCCAGACCGACGAGTTCATCGAGCCCACCCTGGTGGGCGACGAGGGCCAGATCCGCGACGGCGACAGCGTCGTCTACTTCAACTTCCGCCCCGACCGGGCGCGGCAGCTGACGCGGGCGCTCGGCGAGCGCGACTTCGACGAATTCGACCGCGGCGAGGCTCCGGAGGTGCGGCTGACCACGCTCACGCAGTACCAGGAGGACTGGGACTACCCGGTGGCGTTCCCCCAGGCGCGCCCCGCGGTCACGCTGGCGAGCGTGCTGGCCGAGCGCGGCGTCAAGCAGCTGCACGTGGCCGAAACCGAGAAGTACGCGCACGTCACCTACTTCTTCAACGGCGGCGAGGAGGACCCGTACCCGGGCGAGGAACGCAGGCTGGTGGACTCGCCGCGCGACGTGCCGACCTACGACAAGAAGCCGGAGATGAGCGCCGCGGCGGCCGCCGACGCCTTCGTCGCGGGCTGGCGGGAGCACGAGCCGGGCTTCGCCATCATCAACTTCGCGAATCCCGACATGGTCGGGCACACCGGGGTGATCGCGGCGGCGGTGGAGGCGATCGAAACCGTGGACGAGTGCCTAGGCAGGGTGGTGGAGGCGGTCCACGAGTCCGGCGGGGTGTGCGTGATCACCGCCGACCACGGCAATGCCGACCACATGCTCGAGCCCGACGGCAGCCCCAACACGGCGCACTCGATGAACCCGGTGCCGCTGATCGTCACGGCCGACGTGGGGGAGCTGCGCGAAGGCGGCGTCCTGGCCGACGTGGCGCCCACCATCCTGGCGCTGCTCGAGGAGGAGCAGCCGGACGAGATGACGGGGAAGGCTCTGCAGAAAACTTGACATAGTGACACTTAGGTTTTATCTTCGTGCTCGCAATGGATCCTGGTCAGATGGAGGTGCGAGATGGCTCTTCTGATGAAGCCCCAGCCGTTTACCCGTGACGTCGACCGGCTCTTCGACGCGTTCTTCGGCGCCGAGCGCGAGCAGGGCCGCCGGTGGGTTCCCCCGGTGGACCTGGTCGAGGCCGACGACCATTTCGTGCTGAAGGCCGACCTGCCGGGGCTGTCCGAGGGCGACGTGTCCATCGAGGTCCACGACGGCACGCTCACGATCTCCGGCGAGCGCGCCGCCGAGCACGCGGCAAGCGAGCGTGGCTGGTACCGCATCGAGCGCCCGTTCGGGAGCTTCGGCCGTTCGCTGACGCTGCCGGACGGGGTCGAACCGGACGCGATCTCCGCGCAGTTCGACCGCGGCGTCCTCGAGGTGCGGGTCCCGAAGCCCGAGCAGCGCAAGCCGCGCCGGGTCGAGATCCGGGCCGGTTCGCACGAGCGCAACGGCGGCGCGCCCGCGGTTGAGGGCACGGCGACCGAGTCGTAGCCCGTTCGGCACACCCGTTCCGGCGAGTTCCCGGGGGTGGGCCCCGAAGTGGGGGTCATGTCTGACAACGAGGGCCCACCCCCCGGCGGGCGGCTGCCTGCGTAGGCTCCCGGCCCTGCCGCCCGTCTTCGAGATCACCGCGCGCGACGGGGCCGCCCGGGCGGGCCTGATCCACACGCCCCACGGGGCGGTGCGCACGCCCGCCTTCGTGCCGCTCGCCTCGACGGCGACGGTCAAGTCGCTGCACGCCGCCGAGGTGGCCGAGCTGGGCTACGACATGGTGCTCGGCAACACGTTCCACCTGTTCATCCAGCCGGGGGCGGAGCTGATCCGGGAGATGGGCGGGCTGCACGAGTTCATGGGCTGGCGCGGCGCCATCGTCACCGACTCGGGCGGCTACCAGGTGTTCTCCATGGGACACGGCTCGGTGGCCGAGGAGATCAAGCGCCGCCGCGACCGCCCGAAGTCGATGATCATCTCGATCGAGGAGGAGGGCGTTCGCTTTCGCTCCTACCTGGACGGCGCGGAGCGCTTCATGGGCCCCGAAACCTCCATGGACGTGCAGGCGGCGCTCGGCTCGGACATCGCGCTCGCCTTCGACGAGTGCACGCCGTTCCACGTCGAGCGCGAGTACACCGAGAGCTCCATGGAGCGCACCCACCGCTGGCTCGACCGCTGCGTCGGCTGGCACGGCGAGCACGCCCCGGCAGGCCAGCTGCTGTACGGGATCGTCCAGGGCGGCGTGTACGAGGACCTGCGCGCCCGGTCGACCGCCTACGTGGCGGAGTCGGGCGTCCAGGGCATCGCCATAGGGGGGTCGCTCGGGCAGTCGAAGGAGCAGATGCGCGAGGTGGTCGGGTGGTCGCTGCGAGGGCTGCCCGACGAGCGGCCGCGTCACCTGCTCGGGATCGGCGACGTGGACGACCTGGTCCACGCGGTCGGCGCGGGCATCGACACCTTCGACTGCGCCACCCCGACGCGGCTGGCGCGGCACGGGAGCGCCCTCGTGCACGACCCGGCCAGCCGCTGGCGCCTCGACCTCGCCAAGGGCGCCCACCGCACCAGCACCGAGCCGATCGACGAGCACTGCCCCTGCCCGGCCTGCCGCGAGCACACGCGCGGCTACCTGCACTACCTGATCAGAGCCGGCGAGTTGACCGCGAAGCGCCTGATTACGCTGCACAACATGACGTTCATGGAGCGGCTGATGCGGGGGATGCGCGACTCGATCGCGGCCGGGACCTTCGCCGCGCACGGCGAGCGGGTGCTCGGCGGGCAGCTCGCGCGGTGACCTCCGCCACGGCCCCCTACTGGCTCGACGGGCCCTATGAGCCACGTCCACCGCTCGAAGGCGACGTGGAGGTCGAGGCGTGCGTGATCGGCGCCGGGGTAGCGGGCCTCTCCTGTGCGCGGCGGCTCGCGGAGCACGGCATCGAGACGGTCGTGCTCGAGCGCGACACGGTCGCTAGCGGAGCGAGCGGCCGCAACGGCGGCTTCCTGCTCGCGGGCGTCGCCGCCTTCTACGTCGACGCCCAGGAGAGCTACGGGCAGGACTACGCCCGCAGCATGTACGAGCGCACCCTCGAGGCGCAGGAGGAGATCTACGAGCTGGCCGCGCGGCTCGGCGTTGCCGACGCGGTGCGCCGCACCGGGCTGCTGCGCGTGTCCTCGTCGGAGGAGGAGGCCGAGCACGTGCGCCGTCACGTCGAGGCGCTGCGGGCCGACGGCTTTTCCGGCGAGCTGCTCGAGCGCGACGAGCTGCCGCCGATGCTGCGCAAGAGCGCCTGGAACGCCTGCCTGACCGATCACGACGGCGCCCTGCAGCCGGCGCGCTGGATCCGGGCGCTGGCGCGCGCGGCCGAGCAGGCCGGCGCGCGCATCCACGAGCGCACGCCGGTCGATCCGCCCGTGTGCGCGCCGGAGGAGGGCCCGGTCGCGACGGGGAGCGGCAGCGTCCGGGCACGCCACGTGATCGTCGCGTCCGACGGCGCGCTGCCCGCGCTGATCGGAGATCAGGCGGCCGGCGTGCGCGCCCGCCGCCTGCACATGGTCGCCACCGAGCCGCTGCCGGAGCGGCTGATCGATCGACCCGTGTACGCGCGATGGGGCCGCGAGTACTTCCAGCAGGCGCTCGATGGCCGGGTGCTGGCCGGCGGCTACAGCGACCTGGACGCCGAGGCGTCCTACACGGCCCGCGACGAGGGCGACCCGCGGATCTGGGAGCGGATCGAGCGGTACCTGCGCGAAGACCTCGGCCTCCAGGCCCCCGTCACGCACCGCTGGGTCGGGACCGTCGGCTACAGCGCCGACGGGCTGCCCTTCGTGGGCGCGGTGCCCGAGCGCCCCGGGCTCTACGCCGCGGGCGGCTACTCCGGCCACGGCAACGTGCTCGGGTTCCTCGCCGGCCAGCAGCTGGCGGATCTCGTGCGGGACGCGGGCACTCTGGCTGACGCGACGTGACGGAAAAGCAGCAATAAAGGGGGACCGGCCCGCTCGGGGCATCGACAACTCATCAATCGGTGCACCCGCCGGGGTGGTGGGCCGTATTTGCCGTCCCTAGTCGGTCCCAAGGCGGCCCACCGGCCGAAGGGACTGGTGGGCGGCCCGCATTTGCGCTCGATGGCGCATGACAAAGCGGCCCACCGGCCGGACAGGCCGGGGGTCGGCTGAGTTCTGGACCGACTCCCTCCGCAGCCGCCGTTTACGCCGCAAACCGCCCCAACGCATGGGCCAAACGCGGGCCGCCGGGCGGCCGAAACGCGCCCCTAGCGCGAGTGGTCCTGCAGGAACTGGCGCAGGTCCTGGATCTGCTGGCGCACGTTGTCGTCGTTCACCGGTGACACGCCGCTGCCGCTGTTGCTCGACGCGACCAGCGCCACGCCCACCGCGGCGACCGCCGCGAGCACCAGCAGCAGCGCGAAGAAGGTGGCCATCCGGCGCCGGCGTGCGGAGCGGCGCGCCTCGCGGTCGTCCCGGCGCGCCGGCGGGGCGGTCGGCTCGGCGTAGGAGGGCAGCGGGGCGGGGACGGGTTGGTAGGAGGTGCGCGGCATCGCCCGCGTGGCGTCCGTGTCGGTGAGCGCCAGGCGGCGCGTGGCGTCGGTCGTCACGCCATGCACGCCTGCCTCGATCGCCTCGGCCATCTCGAGCGCCGACCGGTAGCGCGACTCAGGCTCGCGCTCGAGGCAGCGCCGGATCGCGTCGTCCAGCTCGGCCGGCACCTCGCGCCGGAAGTCCCTGATCGACTCCACGTTCTCATGCTGCTGCTTGAGCGCGAGCTCGGTGAGCGAGGTGTACTCGTGCGGCAGGCGGCCGGTCAGGAACTGGTAGGCGCAGACGCCCAGCGAGTAGGTGTCCGACGCGGGGCCGGCCTCGTCGCCGCGCGCCTGCTCGGGGGAAAGGTAGGCGGCGGTGCCGAGCACGGAACCCACCTGCGTGATGCGCGTCTGCTCGGCCGCCTTCGCGATCCCGAAGTCGGCCAGCTTGGTGATCCCGGTTTCGCTGGAGAGCAGCAGGTTGCCCGGCTTGACGTCGCGGTGGATGACCCCGGCGCGGTGGGCGTAGTCGAGGCCGTGACAGGCGTCGCGCACGATCTGGACGGTCTGGTCGATCTCGAGCTGCTTGTGCTCGCGCAGCAGGTCCGCCGCCGACGGGCCGTCGACGTACTCCATGACGATGTAGTGCCGGCCGCTCTCCGGATCCCGGCCCGAGTCGAATACCTGCACGATGTTCGGGTGCTGCAGCCGGGCTGCCGACAGCGCCTCGCGCCGGAAGCGGGCCACGAAGTCCTCGTCCTCGGCGAGGTGCTCGGCCAGCAGCTTCACCGCGACCGAGCGCTCCAGAACCGAGTCGGTGGCGAGGAACACCGTGGACATTCCCCCGGCGCCGAGCCGCCGGTCGATCCGGTAGCGGGTGGCGATCTCCGCGGGTGCGCTCATTCGTCGGCACCCGGGCCGGCGCCCCCGCCGGTGCCGCCGCTGGTGCCGCCGTCGTCCGGGGTCGTGTTTGTCGTCGTGTCCGGCGGCACGGTTTCCGTCGGCTGCGTATCGGTCGGCGTGGTTTCGGTGGTGGGCGTGGTTTCGGTCGTATCCGTGGTTTCGGTGGTGTCCGTCTCGGTGTTGGTGTCGGTCGTCGTGTCCGGCGTAGTGGTCGACCCCTGGTCGTCGCACTGCTCGGCCGTCAGCTCGAACAGCCGATCGAAGCTCTCGACGAGGGCACTGCGCTCGTCGCGATCGACGCTGCGGGGGAGGGACGCGAGGATCGTCTCCACCGCCGGCTGGGAGTCGTTCTCGATGTCGGCGCACGCCCCGCCGCCGGCGTCGAAGCGACGCTGCACCTCTGCGAGGCGCGTGTCCAGCTCCTGTGCTGAAGTGGCCGGGATCGACCGCTTGGGCTCCTGATCGGCCCCACATCCCGCGGCCAGGCCGGCCGCGAGCACGAGCAGCAGTGTTGTCAGGGTGCGAAGAGTCACTGTCCGATGAAGAGCCGCTGGGCGAGCACCGTGGGCAGGCCCGCCTCCTCGATCGCGGCAGCGGCCGCCTCGATCGGGTATTCGACGCGCCGCCACTCGGCGCTCCACCCCTCTGTGTCTAGCAGGAGCCACGCCGCGCGCGGGTCGCCGTCGCGTGGCTGGCCCACCGCGCCGGGGTTCAGCAGCCACCTGCCGTCGCTCAGATCCTGCTCCAGGCCGCCCTCCGCGGCGGCGCCCTCGGCCGGCCCCTCGCCGGCGCGCCGGAACCAGAGCGCGACGTGCGAGTGGCCGATCGCGCCCACGCGGGGCTCCATCAGCTCCATGCACTCGTTGGCCTGCCACGTGGACAGCACGTACTCCCAGATCGGGTCGCGCGGCGAGGCGTGATAGAGCCCGATCGCGCGGCCGTCCTGCTTGGGACGCAGGCCCTTCAGGAACTCGAGCGCGCTCGCGCCGATGTGCTCCTGCGTCCACTGCGCCGCGGCTGCCGCGCTCGACGAGAAGTCCGCGATGTCGATCTCACCGGTCACGACCAGGTCGTGGTTGCCGGCCAGGCAGAGGTCGCAGCGGCTGCGCGCCAGCTCGACGCAGGCGTCCGGCTGGGCGCCGTAGCCGACCAGGTCGCCGAGGCACCAGACCTCCTCCACGTCCGAGGAGTCGACATCGGCGAGCACGGCCTCGAAGGCCGGCAGGTTGCCGTGCACGTCCGACAGCAGGGCGATGCGCATTCGGGTGCCTTCTACGATGTCCAGGGAATGGAAGCCAGGGGTTCCGGTGGGCACTCTGGGCGCGCGCGTCTGCCGCTGGCTCTTGCCGTGGCGGTGGCTGCCGCCGCGGCCGCCACCTTGCTGCTGCGACCACGCAGCGGCTTGATCGAGCCGGCCACCGTGGACGCGCAATCGTACTTCACGGCGCTGCAGCTGGACCGCGCGAAGGACTTCCGCGGCGTCCAGCGCCTGATCACGCTGGGAAGCCTGGTGCTCAGCACGGGGACGCTCGCCCTGGTGGCGTGGCGTCCTCCGCGGCGTCTCTTCGAGCGTTTCGGGAGACGGCCGGTACTGGGCGCCGCCGCGGTGGGCGCGGGACTCTCGCTGCTGCTGGTGGTCATCGACCTGCCCCTGTCCGCCTGGAGCCACCAGCGCGCCGTGGACGTGGGCCTGTCCACGCAGCAGTGGCCCGACTGGTTCGTCGACGTGGCCAAGTCAGCGGCCATCGGGGCCGGCTTCGCCGCGCTCGGCGCCGCGCTCGCGCTGGCGCTCGTGCGGCGCTTCCGCCGCAACTGGTGGGCTCCGGCGGCGGTCGTGGTGGTCGCTTTCGGCTTCATCACGGTCTGGCTCTTCCCGGTCGTGATCGACCCGATCTTCAACAACTTCCAGAAGCTGCCGCCGGGGCCGATCCGCTCCGACGTGCTGAGACTGGCCCGCAAGGCCGGCGTCGACGTGGGGGAGGTCTACCGCGTGGACGCGAGCCGGCGCACGACGGCCGCCAACGCGTACGTCAACGGCCTCGGGCACTCCAAGCGGGTGGTGCTGTTCGACAACCTGATCGAGGGGTTCCCGCGTGACGAGGTCCGGCTCGTGGTCGCACACGAGCTGGGACACCAGAAGCACAACGACGTGCTGCGCGGGCTGGCCTGGCTGGCGCTCGTCGCGCCCGCAGGCACGTTCCTCACGCAGCGGCTCGCCGAGGCGTTCGGGCGCCGCTACGGCCTGGGCGATCCGGGCACGAAGCCCGGGGCGGCCGCGCTCCCGGCGATCGCCCTGGCCATCACGCTGGCCGCCTTCGGCTTCGGCGTGGCCTCCAACGTGCTCTCGCGCCAGGTCGAGGCCCGCGCGGATGCCTTCTCGCTGCAACTCACCCACGACCCGGGCTCGTTCGTCCAGTTCCACCGCCGGCTCGCGGTGCGCAACATCGCCGATCCCGACCCGCCGCGGTTCTGGCAGATCCTGTTCGGGACGCACCCGACCACGGTCCAGCGGATCGGCATCGGCGTGGCCTTCGAGAAGCGCCGCTAGCCGGCTGGCTAGTCTGCCGCGTCGCATGCGTGCCCTGATCGAGCGCATCGTCCGCGAGTTCGCCGCCCTCGAGCGCCCCTCGGCGTCCGACGGCGAGCGCACGGCCGCGCAGCGGCTCGCCAACGAGCTGCGGGTGGCCGGCTGTCGCGAGGTGCGAGTCGAGGAGGAGCGGGCACACGGCGGCTACTGGTGGCCGCTGGGGCTGCTGAACGTCGCCGCGCTGCTGGCCGCCGCGCGCGGCCGCAGGCCGGCGGCGCTGGTGGGTTCGCTGGCGGCGGCCGCCGTGTACGACGACGTCTCCGGGGGCCGGCTGGCCTTCCGCCGCCACGCGCTGCCGCACCGTTCCACCTTCAACGTGGTCGCGGAGGCGGGCGACCCTCGCGGCGAGCGCACGATCGTCTTCGTGGCGCACCACGACGCCGCGCACTCGGGCCTCGTGTTCCACCCGGCGCTCCCGCGCCTGGCGATGGAGCGCATGCCAGAGCTGCACGCCAAGGCCCACCAGAGCATCCCGATCATCTACGGCGTCTTCCTCGGTCCGCTGCTGCTGGCGCTCTGGGGGCTGACCGGAGCCCGGTTCCTGAAAGCTGTGGGCACCTGCCTGGCGGCCGGCGCCACCGCCACCATGGCGGACATAGGCAGGAGCCCGGTCGTGCCGGGCGCGAACGACAACCTGAGCGCGGTCGCGGCGATCGTGGCGCTGGCGCACTCGCTGGCCGCCAACCCGCCGGTGGGGGTGCGGGTGCTCCTGCTCTCGACCGGCTCCGAGGAGTCGTTCATGGAGGGCATGCAGGCCTTCGGACGCCGCCACTTCGCCGCGCTGCCGCGCGCCGCGACTGAGTTCGTGTGCCTGGAGTGCGTCGGCTCGCCGCAGCTGTGCCTGGTCGAGGCGGAGGGCATGCTGCGGATGCGCCACTACACCGAGAGCTCGCGCGAGGCGCTCGCGCGAGCGGGCCGGGCGGCCGGCGTCGAGCTACGGCGCGGGCTGCGCACGGTGGCCGCCACGGACGCCCTGATCGCGCTGCGCGCCGGCTATCCGACGTGCACGCTGGGCGGGGTGGACGAAACCAAGTTCCCCTCGAACTACCACTGGCCATCCGACACGCCGGAGAACCTCACCTGGGAGTCGGTCGAGGGCGCCGTGAAGGTCTGCGAGGCCTACGTCCGAGGAGCTACTCCGGTTCCGGCTCCCGCTCCGTGGAGTCGGTAGAGCCGGGGCCGAACTCGGGCAGGTCGCGGATCCCCTCGCGCGTCTGCCACTTCGAGAAGTTGTCGTCCATGGCGTCGATCAGCTCGCGCATGAAGCGCGGCGAGAGGTTGACGCGGGACACCACAACACCGGGCACCTCGCCCTCGTCGACCTCGTGATCGACGCGCGCGAAGGTGATCGTGAACTCGTAGTCCGAGTGGGAGACGTTGGCGAAGTTGGAGTAGTGGCCCGCCATCGTCTCCGGGTCCGTATGGATGTTGAAGTGGCGCTCGGCGTCCTCGGGCACGCGCCGTAGTATCGCAGCCCGATGCGGATCTCCGTGATCGCCGTCGGCCGCCTGCGCCCCCCCTACCAGGACGACGTGGAGCACTACCGCAAGATGCTCGCCGGGCACGCCAAGGTGGAGCTGATCGAGGTGCGCGAGGACGATCGGGTGCCTCCGCGCGTGCCTGAGCGCGCCTTCAGCGTGCTGCTGTCCGGCGACGGCGAGAGCTTCGACTCGGAGCGCTTCGCCGAGTGGCTCGAGGAGCGCCGCCGCGACGGGCGCGACCTCTGCTTTGTGATCGGCGGCCCCAAGGGCCTCGAGCTGCAGGCCGACATGCGGCTGTCGCTGGGCCCGATGACGCTGCCGCACCAGCTCGCCCGCGTGGTGCTGCTGGAGCAGCTCTACCGCGCCCACAAGATCCTGGCCCGGGAGCCGTACCACTACTGAGCCGCGCCATGCGCTATCTCTGAGGGGCGTGAGCGACCCCGTTTCAGACCTGCGCGGCGCCGTCAGCGAGGCCGCCGGCGGCCTGCGAGGCGACGGGGCGCTGGAGGCGGCCCGGCTCGAACGCCCGCCGCGGGCAGACTTCGGCGACTACTCGTCCAACGCCGCCATGCTGCTGGCCCCCACGATGGGCGAGGCGCCGCGCGCGATCGCGGAGCGGCTGGGGGAGACGCTCGGCGAGCGGCTGGGCCCGGCCGTCGAGCGCGTCGAGATCGCCGGCCCGGGGTTCCTGAACCTGTTCATGACGGACGCCTGGTACCTGGACTCGCTGGCGCGGATGCGCGAGGCGGGCGAGCGCTTCGGCGCGGGCGACGCCGGCGAGCGGGTCCAGGTGGAGTTCGTGAGCGCCAACCCGACCGGGCCGATCACGGTCGCCTCGGCTCGCCACGCGGCCTACGGCGACTCGCTGGCGCGCATCCTCGAGCTGGCCGGCAACACGGTCGAGCGCGAGTACTACGTCAACGACGCCGGCACGCAGGTGCGCAAGTTCGGGGAGTCGATCCGCTCGCGGGCGCGCGGCGAGGAGCCCGAGGAGTACAAGGGCGACTACGTCGTCGCCCTGGCCGAGCGCATCGAGGGAGCGGCCGAGGCCGACGCCGACGAGCTGGCCAGGCGCGGCATCGAGCTGATGCTGGAGGACATCGAGGGCACGCTCAAGCGCTTCCGGGTCGACATGGACCGCTTCTTCTCGGAGCGCTCCCTGTACGAGTCCGGTGCCGTGGAGCGGGAGCTCGAGAAGCTCGAGGGCGTCTACGAGTCCGACGGCGCCCTGTGGCTGCGGACCACGGCCGCCGGCGACGACAAGGACCGCGTGCTGCGCCGCTCGAACGGCGAGCTGGCCTACTTCGCGGCGGACATCGCCTACCACGCCGACAAGCTCGCGCGCGCGTACGACCACCTGATCAACGTCCTCGGTCCCGACCACCACGGCTACGTGAAGCGCCTCTACGCCGCGTGGGCGGCGCTCGGCGGCGACCCGGGCGCGTACGAGATCGTGCTCATGCAGCTGGTCAACCTGTTCGAGGGCGGCAAGCGCGCGCAGATGTCGAAGCGCGAGGGCGCGATCGTGACGCTCGACGCGCTGCTCGACGACATCGGCGTGGACGCGGCGCGCTGGTACCTCGCCTCGCGCAGCCACGACACGTCCATCGACCTCGACCTCGAGCTGGCCCGCAGCCAGTCGCAGGACAACCCCGTCTACTACGTCCAGTACGCGCATGCGCGGATCGCGTCGATCCTGCGCAAGGCGGGGGAGGAGCGGGTGGAGGCGGCGCTGGCGGCGGACCTGCGTCAGAGCGACGAGCGCTTCCACCCGTCGGCGCGGTCGCTGGTCAAGCGGCTGCTCGAGTTCCCGGAGGAGGTGCGCGAGGCGGCCGACCGCCGCGCCCCGCACCGGATGACCACCTACGCCACCGAGACGGCCCAGGAGTTCTCGGCGTTCTACCGCGACTGCCGGGTGGTCGGGGCGGCCGAGGAGGGCGGCGACGAGGACGTGCGCCTGGTGATCTCGGTGCTCGCCAAGGACGTGCTCGCCCGGTCGCTGGATCTGCTCGGAGTCGAGGCACCCGCGTCGATGTAGGGTGGGCGCCGTGCGCCTGGCCCTGCTCGCCGCCGTCGCGACCCTGCTTATGTGCGCCGCTCCCGCGGGGGCGGTGGACCGCTACATCCCGATGAAGGTGCCGCCCGCGGCCGGGCCGCCGAAGTACGACCGGATCTGGGTGCAGCAGCTCGGCCCCGAGGACGCCACCCAGGTGCTGGTGCTGGTCCCGGGCACCCAGGGCGGAGCCGGCGGCATCACGCCCGTGGCGCGCGACATCGTGCGCGCCGTCCCGCGCACGCAGGTGTGGGTCGTGGACCGCCGCGAGCAGGCGTTCGAGGATCTCGGCGTGTTCCGGCGCAGGGATCCCGACGAGGCGCTCGACTACTACCTCGGCTTCAAGTACCGGGCGGTCAGGGGCGAGGACGCCCGCTTCGTGTCCGAGTGGGGGCTGGGCGTCCAGCTGCGGGACCTGCGCGCAGTGGTCCGGCGGGCCAGCGCCGGCGGCCGGCGCAAGGTGATCCTGGGCGGCCACTCGGCGGGCGCCTCGACCGCCGTGGCCTACGCGGCCTGGGACTTCGCCGGGCACCCGGGCTACCGCGAGATCGACGGCCTGGTCCTGATCGACGGCGGCCTGCTCGGCAGCTTCGCCGAGGCCAACGCGGCGCGCGCCCGCCGCGAGCTGGCGGACATCCGCGGCGGCAAGGTGTTCCTCGACCTGCTCGGCCTCGGGTTGCCCGAGATCGCCGGGATCTTCGCGCAGGTCGGGGCCCTGTACGCCTACGAGCGCCCGGACGCGCCATCCACCCTGCAGGACTTCCCGCTGCTGCCCGCCGAGTTCAAGCCGCCGGCGCGGGTGACCAACGAGGCGCTGTTCGGCTACGCCTTCGACGACACGACCTCGCCCAAGTCGCTGGAGCTGATCCACGTGCGCGCGGGCCGGCTGGCGGACAGCGGCGACCCGCGGCCCTGGCAGGACGGCGAGCTCACGCCGATCCGCCGGTTCGCCAAGGCCTACGCCGCCAACGACCCGAACGCGACCGAGTGGTACTACCCGCGCCGGCTGCTGCTCGACATCGACGCCGCCAACGATCTGCGGCAGAACGCGGCGGCCCGCATCGTCGGCCTGCGGCTGCGCCACGGCCGGGAGATCGACGTGCCGCTGTACGCGTTCAGCACGTCGCTGACGAAGGGCGCCGTGGCGCGCGGGGCGCGCCGCCTGGCGCGCATGTCGCCGATCCCTCGCCGTGTGATCGTCGACGACCGCGGCACGAGCCATCTGGACCCGCTCTCCGCCGCGCCGCGGACGAACCGCTTCCTCAAGACCGTCGTGCCGTTCCTGAGGCGCCTGGCGCGCTAAAGGGCTCATCCATGCGGGTCGATCAGACCTGTAATGGAGCTTCGCCTGTCCGAAGTGCTGTCGGCGCTGTCACACGCCCTCGACATCACCGAGGGCCAGCCGCGCGGGCACGCCGAGCGCAGCTGCCTGATCGGGATGCGGCTCGGCACTCAGATCGGCCTGGGGGAGGAGGAGCTGTCGTCGCTCTTCTACGCGCTGCTGCTCAAAGACGCCGGCTGCTCCTCGAACTCGGCCAAGGTGGCCGCGCTCTACGGCAACGCCGACAGCGAGGTCAAGCGCGACCGCAAGACGACGGACCACCTGCGGCCGGCGCAGTCGCTGCGGCACCTGCTGCGCAACACCGCGCCCGGCGCGTCGCCGCTCGAGAAGGCGCGGCACATCAGGGCGCTGGTCGCGCATGGGTCCGAGGGCGTCCGTGAGCTCACCGCCCTGCGCTGCGAGCGCGGCGCGGACGTGGCTCGCAAGGTCGGCATGGACGAGGCGAGCGCGCAGGCGATCGCGGCCCTCGACGAGCACTGGGACGGGCGCGGCTACCCGGCCGGCGTGGCGGGCGAGGAGATTCCGCTGCTCGGGCGCATCCTTTGCCTCGCGCAGACGGCGGAGGTCTTCTGGCAGCTGGGCGGGGCGGGCGGCGCGTGCCGGGTGGCGGGCGCCCGGCGGGGAGCCTGGTTCGACCCGGAGCTCGCGGACGCGCTGTGCGGCTTCGAGCACGACGAGGAGTTCTGGTTCTCGCTCGAGCAGCCGCACGTGGCGGCCTGGGAGCCGGCCGACCGGGTGGAGACGGCGGACCAGTCGCGGCTCGACCGCGTGGCGGAGGCCTTTGCCACCGTCGTCGACGCCAAGTCGCCCTACACCGCGAAGCACTCGGAGGGAGTGGCGTGCATCGCCGCCGGGCTGGCGACCCTGCTGGGGCTCGACGACCGGACGCGGCGGGACCTCTACCGGGCCGGGCTGCTGCACGACATCGGCAAGCTCGGACTGTCCAACCGGATCCTCGACAAGCGGGGTGGCCTGGACGCAGACGAGTGGCGCGAGGTGCGCAGGCACCCGCTCATGTCGCTGCAGATCCTGCGCCGCGTGGGAGCGCTGCGGGGCGTGGCAAGGCTGTCGGGGCTGCACCACGAGCGGCTCGACGGCTCGGGCTACTACCTCGGGTTCGACGGCACCCAGCTTGACCTGCCGGCGCGGGTGCTGGCGGTGGCGGACGTGGCCGAGGCGCTGTCGGCCGACCGCCCGTACCGCGCGGCGCTCAGCCCGGACGAGGTGCTGGAGATCATGTCGCGGGAGGCGGGGACCAAGATCGACGCCGAGGCGTTCGAGGCGCTGGTGACGCTGATGACGGACCCGCGCGTGGCGGAGCGCGTGGCCGCGGCCTAGAGCTCGTTGAAGAAGTTGATGCCGAGGTCGTCCATCGCCTGGAGCGCCTCGGAGTTGAGCCGGGTCAGCTCGTTGGTGTAGAGCAGGACGCCCATGACGATCAGCACGACGCCGGAGACGAACGTGATGGCGCGGAAGTGGTTGCGGAAGAACTTGAAGACGCCCGAGAAGGTGGAGAAGGCGAGGGCGCTGAGGATGAACGGCACGGCGAGGCCGAGGGAGTAGAAGGCGAGCAGGACGCCGCCCTCGCCGACCGTCGACTTGGTGGAGGCGGCGGTGAGGATCGCGCCGAGCGTGGGGCCGGTGCAGGGCAGCCAGGCCACGGCGAAGGCGAGGCCGGCGATGACCGGGCCGCCGGTGTGGGCGCGGCGCATGAGCTGCTCGGGGCGCCACTCCCTGTTGAAGAGCGGGATGAAGAGCGTGCCGATGAAGAGCACGCCCATGAGGGCGATCACGACGCCGGAGATCTGACGGAGCACCGCGCGGTGGTCGTTGAGGGTCTGGCCGAGGCCGGTGGCGCTCATGCCGAGGGCCACGAACATGGCGGTGAAGGCGAGGCAGAAGAGCAGCGCCGGGCCCAGGACCTTGGTGCGCCCGCGTCCCTCCTGGATGTCGGCGAAGGAGACGCCGGAGATCGTCGAGAGGTAGCCGGGCACGAGCGGGAGGACGCAGGGCGAGATGAAGGAGACGAAGCCGACGGCGAAGGCGGCGACCACGGTGGTGTCGACGGTGTCGGCGGCGATCACAGGTCGTAGCGCTCCATGTCGTGGTCGACGCGGGTGGAGTCGGCGGGGGCGGTGGCGGCTTGCGCGCGCTTTTCGGGGTTGCGGCGGCGCCAGCGCGCGAGGGCGAAGGCGATGCCGGCGCCGGCCAGCACGAGGCCGGCGGCCGGGATGGCGTAGACGAGGACGTCGCCGAGGTCGTTGTCGGAACCGGCGTCGCCGGGCATGGCGAGGACCGACTGGCCGAACTGGGCGACGAGGGCCCGCTTGATCTGGTCCTTGGAGCGGCAGTCGGCGATAAGGCGCTCGATGTAGGCACGCTCGCGCTGGGCCTGGGGAGCCTCGCTGGCGAGGCCGAGCGGGGTGCCGCAGATGGAGCACATGACCTCGTCCTCGATGTCGCCGAGGGTGGTCTGGGGGCAGTTCTTCGCGAGCGCGGCCGTGGGGAGGGCGAGGGCCGCCAGCAGGGCCACGACGCCCAGCATCAGCCGCATTCGCGAGCGCCGCTTCACGCCCGCTCCCGCAGGAGAGGGAGGACGTGCTCGCGCATGAACTGCTCGTCGACGGCGCCGCGCTGGACGGCGGCGATGCGGCCGCGGCGGTCGATGACGAAGGTTTCGGGGAGGCCGAGGATGCCGAACTCGTCGCGGGTGTCGCCGGGGCCGTCGCGGAGCATGGGGTAGGTGAGGCCGTACTCGGCGACGAAGGCGCGGGCGTCGGCGTCGACGTCCTGGACGTCGACGCCGAGCACGGTGGCGTTGCTCTTGCCGAGGCGCCGGTGCCAGCGCTGGAGGAGGGGGGACTCGGCGCGGCAGGGGTCGCACCAGGAGGCCCAGAAGTTGAGGACGACGACGCGGCCGCGGTAGTCGGCGAGCGATACGTCGCCGTTTCCGGAGAGGCGCGGGAGGTTCACGTGCGGCGCAGGCTCACGGCCGCCGACGGCGAGGGCGTTCTCGACTTTGCGATCTGGCTCGTTGCTGGCAAGGCCGTAGGCGAGCAGGGCTACGAGCGCAACGACGGCGCAGAGAACAGCGATCGGAATGGGGGCAAGCAGCCTCCGCATGAAGCCGCCCGAAGACTAGATGTCGGCTTGTTGGGCGACGGTAGAATCGCCCGGCGCGGCCCGGCGGCCGCCACGCGGACGTAGCTCAGTTGGTAGAGCGTCGGCTTCCCAAGCCGAAGGTCGCGGGTTCGACCCCCGTCGTCCGCTTTTCGCGGGTTGCACGATTTCGCAGGGTTTTGCCTGCAAACGGGGCGGTTTTGGGGCCGAGGGTCGCTGAGGGGTTGCATGGCGTTTCAGCGCGTTTCATGCCCTCGCCGCGATGTCGTGGTCGCATATTGGTCGCATCGTGGGCCGGGCGGAGGGCCCGGTGGTGGCCCAGCGGGGGTGCGGGCGAACCGGAGGTGCGGCCGCTTCGACGTGATCTGAGGGCTCTCGACAGCGCTATCGCGTTCACGCGGAAGGAGAAGCCGCAGCGGCTCGTCGTCGCATGGACACCGCGGCCGCTCGCCAACTGACGCAGACGACGACGAGCGGGTGGCGCCATCATCTGCCTCACGACCGTGCGGATGGACCCGGGGAGCGACGTATTGCATCCTGGAACGTAAACGTAGATGGTTCCTGCTGATGGCTGTTGCGGGCTCAACGACGTCGATTCCTCGCCGACTTATCGATCACGTCGCCTCAGGCGAGTGCGTGCTGTTCGTCGGAAGCGGCTTGTCTTTGGACTCTGGTGCTCCCACATCTCAGGCTCTTGCGGACGAGATGCTGGCGCACTTCCTCGACCTTCCGCCGAATGCGTATCCCCTCTCTGAGGCCGCCGCATTGATAGACGCCGAGGACGGACGAAGGAGGCTCAACGACTGGATCGTCAGGAGGCTTCGAGGATTGTCTCCGTCCCGTGCAATCCGAGCCCTCCCGTCGTACCGCTGGAAAGCGATCTACACGACGAATTACGACGAGCTCATCGAGGTCGCCTACCGCGAGGAGCGAGATCGTTACCAGGAACTGCGACCGATCTACTCAGACCGGGACCAACTGGCTGATCTGCGGGAGAACGAGGTACCGCTCTACAAACTGCACGGCTGCATCACTCGGGCAAACTCCGAGGACGGGCGTCTCGTCATCACTCAGGATGACTTAGTCCAAGTGGAGGAGTCGCGACGACGGCTGTTCGCGCGGCTGGTGGACCACGTCGCGGACCTCCCGATTCTGTACCTCGGATTCGGCCGCGCAGATCCCGACTTTGCGCGTGTCCTCAGCCAAGTCGAAAGGGCCATCGGTCGGTTGACGGATCTGCCGCGCAGCTACGCCTTGCACCCTGGCTTCCTTGACGCGGAGTCGAAGAGGGCCGAACTGAAGAAGGTCACCCTGATTGATCGCAAGGCTGAGCCTTTCCTTGCGGAGTTCGACGTGCAGCTTCCCCCGGAGCGCAGGCGTCGCCCCGAGCACGATGTCGGCGGCGAGCCTAGTTCGATCCGGTCTTCCGACCTGCTTCTCCGACGTCCGCAGGTGCCGGCGGCGACAGCTGCCGCGGTAACTGAAGACTTCGAGATCCTCGATGATGCGCTCGCGACCGAGTCCGATGCGGACGCCTTCTTCCGAGGGAGTCCCCCAACGTGGGGGGATATCGCGAACGGTGTCGATGCCCCGCGCGATGAACAGGACCCGATACTCGAGGCCGTCCTGGTCGACCCCGACCTTGATAGGGGCGCGGACCGCTTCGTCCTGCTTCACGCGGAGGCAGGTTCGGGAAAGACCACGCTGATCCGTCGACTCGCGGTTGAACTCGCCACGACGTGGGACCGAATCGTGCTGTGCTTAAGGGAATTCGGAGCACTGGATTTGGCGGGCATTGAGGAACTGGCCACGCAAGCCGACGAGCGCATTTATCTCATCGTCGATGATGCCTTGCGCCTCACGTCGGAGCTTCGCTCGTTTCTCTCCGCGGCGCGCCGAGCCGGAACCAGAGTCACGATCGTCGCCGCAGCTCGGACAAACGAGTGGCGAGACAGCGCAGATGCAGCCCTCATTACGGCCAACCACGAGTTCGAACTGGGTGAGCTGACTGACCGAGAGATCGAGGTGATCATCGAGCGACTAGACACCCACGGCGCTCTGGGCTTTCTCCAGGATGCGACCCCTGAGGCTCGGCGCGATGCATTCAAATCACGCGCGCAGAAGCAGCTGCTTGTTGCGCTGCGCGAGGCAACCGAGGGCAGTGAGTTCGACGAGATCGTCGTAGACGAATACGAACGCATCCCAACGGAGGAGGCCAAACAGGCTTACCTCTACATCGCCGCGCTTCACCGCTTCGGCCTCTTTACCCGCGCACCAGTGCTCCACCGAGCTCTGCAGGTGCCGCTTGCAGAATTGGGACGACGCGTGTTTGAGCCCGCCACGAAGATCATCGTGGCGCAGGAGCTCGGCAGGGACGCGGAGCCCTACTACCGGACTCGTCACCCTCTGATCGCCGAGATCGTCTTCGACCGTCGCGTCGGCACAGAAGCCGAGCGTCTGTCGTTCTACCTCGCGTTGATCCGTCAACTTGATCTCGGCTATGCGAGCGACGCGGATACATACCGTCGACTCAGCCGATCACTCAACAAGTCGCTCCTGACCGACTTCCAGCGGGTGTCAAACAAACGCCAGCTGATGGCTGAGATTCAAGCGGTGGACCCAACGGACGCGTTCGTACAGCAGCATGCCGCAATGATGGAGCTCGCACTCGGCAATCTGAAGGAGGCTGCGACCCACATCGCTATGGCCCTCGAGGCACGTCCGGACGACCGTACTATCCGCGACACCGAGGGCAGGATCGTGCTGGCGGGCGTCGATCGCGAAACGACAGTCGCGCGAAAACTGGCAAAACTGAAGGAGGCCGAAAGCATCTTTAGCGGGAATGTAGCTCGCGCCCCATCGGAGCCCTACGGCTATCGCCACCTCGCGGAGACGTACTGGATACGGTCGACCGTCGAGCCTGACCCGACGACCCAAGCGGTCTACATCGGCAAGGCCTATGCCGTTCTGGTCGACGGTCTAGATAACGCCATGAATACCACCATGCTTATGCAGTACCGGGCGCGTCTCGAACAAGCGGAAGGCCGCTCGGATGAAGCGCTCGGAGTCCTCGAGAAGGCGTTGGGCGAGCGTCCGGATGACGTGCCCATGCGGGTCATGGCGGCGCGAATCGCCGAACGTCGCGACGACACCGTTACCGCCATCCGAATTCTGCGAGACGGCGTGGCGGCGGTACCTGACGCTTGGGAGCTGCATTACCGGCTCGCGCTGCTACTGGCGACAGAAGATGGGCACGATCCAAGTGAGGTTACCCGGCACTTCGCCGCGGCGATGCTCGCTCCGAGCCGGAGATACAGACCGCGGCTGACACACGCGGCATGGCTGTTTTCTCAGCGGAAGTACGCCGAAGCGGACGAGCAGTTTGCAAGGCTCGCACGGGTGGAGATCCCCGCCGCAGAGCGATTTGAACCGCGGAACTTCCGATTCCCCCGCCTGCGCGGCCGCCATTCGGGTCGCGTGACGCGGCTGTCTGCAGACAACGGACACGTCGAATACGACGGGGGCGCCACTCGCATCTTCTTCCGGTGCCGAGATCTAACCTCTGCGGCAGCCCTTAGGGTCGGATCGGAGCTCGGGTACACGGTGCGCTTCAACGTCATGGGGCCCGTCGCGAAGAACTTGAGCATCGAGGCGCTTTAGCCGTCGAGCATCGGCGCCGAATTGGGTGGGGCTGCCTCGTCCTCTCCTCTCAGAGTGACGTCGTTGGCACACCGGAGGCCGGCGTCGGTACGGCTGCTTTGTAGGGAAGACAGTGAGGCGGCTTTAGCAGCCACTGCCGCTTTGAGCGATGAGCGGGAAGGTTGGATTGGCACCGCGTGATCAACAGCGTCACGCGGGCGGCGGGATTCGGCGCGTTCGTGCCCCGGCAGCGACTGTCTGCGGCTAGCGGCCGCCCGCCGGCTCAGCGCAGGCATCGACCAGAGCGCGACCAAGCTCTGTCTCGTAAATTTCGAGATCTAAAGAGCACTGAGTCGGATCGTCGGGAAGCGGCACATTGACCGGCCCGCGCCAGTGCCAGTTTGCAACCTGTAGCCGCTCAAGATTGTCAAGGTGGCGCCACGCAAGCCCGTCGAGCGGCCCGAGATGATCGATCTGCGTAAGTTGCCCGTGCACGAGCGGTCGTCGCACTCGGACGAGTTCGTCCAGCAACCGTGCCTCGATGGGCTCAAGCTGTCGAAGAATCTCCGGGAAAGCGGGGGGAACGATGGAACCCGTAGCCGCGTTCGCGAGCAAGTTCGCCCATCGTTCCTGCATCGCTTCGTTGTCCTCAAAGCCACCCTCTTCGAGCACGGCGCGTAGTAGACGATCCTCAACCGCAGCCGCCGGAAGTCCGCTGGCGCGGATTTCCTCTGCGGCCCTCATAAGAAGTCGCGCCTGATGTGGAGCACGGCGGTAGCGGACCATGTCGCCGAGCCACTGCCCGAGCTCCCGTCCCACGGAGGTTTGACCGATGGCGTCTCCGAACGCCCGTGCCGCCGGCAAAAGCTCCTTGCCAGCACCGGCCAGATCGGGGTCAACCACGTGTTGCGCCTTTCATCCTTGGACCATCTTGATAACAGAGCGGCCATCAAAGGCGCTGCGCGAGTGCCCCGCGCAGCCCGCTTCTTCGAGCCCTAGGAAGATCCAGTCGTTCGTCTCGAAGTCGGTCCGACTCCCGTCCGATCATCCGGCGTCGTATGGCCACCGGCTTCGCCCCGTCCGAGCTACGCGAGATGCGCGAGGCGTTGCGTGCCTTTCAAGAGGTGTATGTGGCCTACACCAGGAGCCCGAGCGCGGCCACGAAGGCCGCTTCGGTCCGCGCCATGCCCGAGGCCGAGATTGCGCTGGGCGCTGGCGGCGGCGGCTACACCCTAGTATTGGCTCGACCGCGCCGTGCGAACGGCGTTCATGCCCGCGGCGTACATCGTGAGCGTCATCGTTGGCGAGTCGGCCACAACAATCGACCGCTCGACGCAAGGAGATCGCCCAGCGGCTCGGCAAGACCTACACCTGGACGAACCGTCACATCTCCGAAGGGCTCGCCGCTCTGCGCTGCGCGATGCGCCGTCCCCCCGGGCCCTGAGCCGAGGGAGAAGACCGAGGGCCGCGCGCTTGGCTAGCGCGCGACGCTCTACTACCTGCACGCCGGCGACCCGATCGCCTGGCTGCGCGCGAACGGCGGCCGACTCCTCACCGACGACGAGTTCGCGACCGTGCTCCCCCACCTGCGGAGCTGAAGGCACCCGTGGACTCCGCCTTCGTCGCCAAGCGCGTTCGTGGTCCTCCGGGCGCGGACCGGTCCGACCCACCACCTACCCTCGATCCACCCGACCACAAAGTGGCCCCGGCGGCGCTGACACGCCCCGGGGCCTGACACGGAAGAGAGACCCTTCCATGCAGAACCACCGTAACGACGGCGGCGAGCAAGCGCCGCGTTCCGCCAACCCCTCGCCGCCGCTGCGCACCGTCCACGGTCTCGGCGAGAGCCACGCGCTCCGGGTCGATCTCCAGCCGGTGCAGCTGCCCTGGCTCGCCGACGAGATCGACACCCTGCGAGCGAGCATCCGCGAGGAGCACGAACGGGTCCTCGCTCGCTCCGACGAGCTGCCACCTGCCGCCAACCGGGCCGAGGCCGAAGCAGAGGTGCACCGGCGCGCCTACCAGCTGAGAGTGCTCGCCATGATCCGCGAGCAGCTCCCGCTGAGCTCCGCGGTCGCCGCCGCAGCGATCGCCAGCCCCTGGCAGGACCACGACGAACTCGTCTGGGAGCTCGCCCGCATCACCGCGCGGGTCACCGTGCTCGGTCCGGCGCGCGCGATGCTGGTGCTCATGCGCGGGTCGGCCCGTAACGTCGCCGACGCCCTCGGCGAGGCGCTCCGAGGCCCGCGCTCCGACACACGCGCGGCTCCCGTCCGCCCGGCGCTCCTGTGGCCGGAATGGACCCGAACCACGCCCGCCGTAGCCAGCCGGCTGCGCGACATGGCCGCCGCCGCGCAGGCGTTCACCGACACCTACGTCAGCGCCGTGCTGCAGCAGTCCTACAGCTTCGACCCCGACCACGATCCGGTCCTTCCCGACGAGCTCTGGTAGCCGGCTGTCTGAGACAGGGAAGAGCCTCGTGTCAGCCGCTGCCGAGTGCTGGGGTGGGGGGCCGCTTCCGGACCTATGGGCCTCTCTACTGGTAGTGGGACCTACCAACCCCCCTCTGGCGCAGTGAGCGTGGGCGTAACCCGATCCGAACGACGCCCGTTCTTCACGCCGAAGACGCTCGCCGCCTACCTCGCTCTGTCGGAGCGGACGGTGCGCGAGATGCTGCGCCGCGGCGCGCTCCCGTCGTACCGGCTCGGAGGCGCGCGCCGCATCGACCCGTCCGACGTGGACTCCTCGAGACGATGATCGGCACCTACACGCATCCGCTTGGCGGTCGCACGATCGGATCAGGAGGGTGCTCGGGTGAGTTCCGCCGGGGCGGGTCCATGCCGCCTTGCAAAGTTGGATACATCGGCTCTTATCCAACCTTACGTCTCTAAAGTTGGATAAGCTTCAGCCGAACCCAAGCTTATGGACCGCACCGAAACAGAGCGACTCTGGGAACCCAGCCTTGCCGGCCTCGGTGGGAAGCGCGCCCGGCGACCAGCACGCTACCGCGCCTTCGTGCCGGGCGAAATCGCCGACTACGACTGGACACTCGACAGCGTCACTGCGGAGGCGATCTTCGAGGCGGAGCGCCGCTGCAGGGGTCTCCAAGCCCGCTCGGCCAGCGTCGGCCTTGACACCGTCGCGCGCCAACTACTGCGCTCGGAGGCAGTGGCTTCGTCGAAGATCGAAGGGCTTGTGCTCTCGCACCGCCGGCTCGCGAAAGCGGCCGCCGCGCCGACCGGCGACCTGACGGCACACTCGGTACTCGCCAACGTCGCGGCGATCGAGGCGGCGTACGAGTTCGCCCATTCGAGCGAGCCGTTCTCGGTCGATGCCCTGAAGCGCATCCACGCACGCCTGTTCGAGTCGACGCCGCAGGATCGCTGGGGCGGCGTTGTGCGTGATCGCCAGAACTGGATCGGCGGAGACGCGACCACGCCGGTGAACGCCGACTTCGTGCCTCCTCCCGAGGGGGAGGTGCAGCGACTACTCGAGGATCTCGCCGCGTTTTGCAACCGGGTCGACCTGCCGCCGGTGCTGCAGGCGGCGGTGGCTCACGCCCAGTACGAGACGATCCACCCCTTCATGGACGGCAACGGCCGCGCGGGCCGGGCGCTGATCGGCATGATCCTCATTCGCCGGGGAGTCGCGAACGACGTCCTGCCCCCGATCAGCCTGATCCTCGCCGGCGATGCCGCCAGCTACGTGCGCGGCCTCACCTCCTACCGTTACACGCCAGGGAGCGATTGGGTCGACTTCTTCTCCGGCGCGATGATCCGCGCGGCCGACAGCTCCGAGCTCCTGGCCCGCCAAGTCGCTGAACTCAAGGAACGGTGGCTTGAGGCGGCGGGAAGTCCGCGTGCCGGGTCCGCTCCGCGGCGGCTGATCGAAGCCATCCCGACCCATCCGGTGCTCACCCTCGCCACGGCGCAGTCGATCACGGGCCTCAGCGACGAAGCCTGCAGGCGCGCGCTCAACCGCCTCGAGCAATCCGGCGTCCTTCGCGAAGCCACTGCTAGCAAGCGCAACCGAGTCTGGGAGAGCGTCGGCCTCTTCGACCTGCTCGACCGGCTCGAACGCGAGGTCGGGGACGGGCGGCGCGCCCCGGTGCGCACCCACTAACGGGGACAGCGAATGGGGACTCGATCACTCAGAGCCGATTCAGGTCGACGGGCAGTTCGGCGTCGCGCATCTCCTTGGCGAGCCGCAATTCCCATCCCTCACGCGAGATGTCGATGTAGAGCACCCCGTGGATGTCGCTAGGCCTTTCAATCCCTTCGGCACAGAGCGCCACGACGCGGGAGCGGCCTAGCGCGCCGATGAAGTAGCCGAGCTCGAGTACGACGTTCTGCCGCGCCCGATTAGGTGTCTCAGGCACCGGGTTTCCGACTTTTGCCGCAACGTCGTCAGGCGTCATCAGGACCACCGCAAATCCAACGTTCAGGGCGTGCTGCTCGAATTTCTCGATGATCGTCCTGCCGCGGTCGGTCTGCTCCTCGAGGATAACCGGTTCGAGATCCAGCTGCTCGAGCAGACGGGCCACACGCTCGCGGGTCTCGCGATCGTGCCCGTGCACCACGAACACCTGGCGGCCGCCAGGGGTCCGCGGACTCGACTCAACGACGGCGCCCTGTTCAGCGAGGAATTCCATGCGCTCTTCGATGGAGTCCAGCATGTGGACACCGCGACGAACCGCCTCCTTACGGTACTCGAGCGTCTCGTCGGGGCTCTGGCCGACGCGTCGGAACATGCGGCCCGTTGCGGCGCGTTCGAATTCTTCAGGCCACGGACCGTCGAAGACTGTCTGTAGGGCCATCTTCGTACGGGCATCCCAGCGCTCGACGGTGTGCGTCCAGGCCTCGTAGGCCTCGAGGTTGTTGACCTGATCCGCGTGTGTCAGGAGCTCCGACGCCTCCTGTCGCGCGCGATCTATGAGCTCCTTGGCACGGGCTGTCGTTCCCGTTAGCGCGGGCCCCTGAGGAGGGTCTTCCTGCCCGGGAGGGCGTTTGGCCATGGCAGGATGGTGCCAACGTCGGTGGTCGGCACCGTTCTCGCCGCGAGACGCGCGCCTGGTCAGTGACCGCCGCTTCTCGGCTTGACGGAACGCTGCAGGCGCTCCTTCGCTCCGGCCTTGGTCCGAATCGACGATTCCTCGGTGGCTTGAGCACTCGCACCGCGGCTCGTGCTGGCGCGATGGCGGGAGGAAGGGCGAGGCGTTACCTCAGTCTGCTGCTGCTCGTCCAATCGGTGGTGGAGGCTCCCGACCAGATAGGCATGCCCCGCGCGGGCGCGGACTCAGCCCGCGAGGAAACCTTCGCGCTCGAGGACTTGTCGCACCTCCTCGAATGCGGCCGAGATGCGTCCCGCAGGAAAGCGGATCTGCCCCAAGCCCTGGATGTTGGAGAACTCTTCGCAGCCCTCTTCGAGCAGAACGATGGCGCGCATGAATCCGAGCCGGCCTTGAAACAGGCCTGCCTCGTGGATCACGTTCTGGCGAGCGGCCAGCGAGCCGTCCGCCTGTTCGTCTTCTGCGGTCAAGACGAGAAACGCGATGCCGGACGCATCGAGCATTTCCTGTAGCCGGGCAATGTTGGTGACACCGGCGACCGGTACACGGTTGAACTCCTCCCAGGGGAGGCCGGCTCGATCCTGTATGAAGTCCTTGAGCTCGCGCCACTGGGAGGAGCGACCATGACCAATGAAGACCGCCTCGCCCTGAAGTTTGGGGCTGATCGGGGAGGCTCCACTGAGCCTTCCGATGTGCTTGCTTGCCCGGTCGGCGATCTGAGCTAGTTCGCGACAGGCCGTAAACGGAGCCTCCAAAGCAAGGACTTCTGCGTGCACCGCAAAATGCGGGGCGACTTGGACACCGTCGGTGATTCCCTTCATGTCGCGCGACATAATCTGGCCCGTCGGAAGGACCGCCATGGAGTACTGCTGTTCAGTGCCCGCCATCACCTTCTCTGCCGCGTCCCGTAGTTCCTCAATCAGATCGTCCGCGTTGTCCTTGAGATAGGCACTCAAAATCGACTTGATGTCCGCGCGGCTTCCTCCAAGCACATCGCGCGCGTTCTTCGACACTTCGCGTGCTGCAGAGAGATCCGGATTGCCTGCGCGCCGTCTCACCTCGGCCACAACGTCCCTGTGCGCGTACTCTCGCCAGTCGCCTTGTGTGGGGTTGGAGTACGCCTCCGTGAAGCCCCATTCGGAGCTGAAATGCGCGCCTGGCGGCGGCTCAGCAAGGTCCCCGTAGTAGACGCGTGAGTGGTAACCGATAGGCGAGCCGGACCACGATCGGCTGGCGGCCACGGCAGCATCACCCAAAGCCATTAAAGGACCGGACACGTCTTGCGCGTCCCCAGCTCGCGCGGCGGCGGTCAATCTCTCGCCAATCAGCTGCAACTCACGGGAGGTCTGGCTTGCGCCTTCCTCCGGAGGCTGCGTTCGGGCACGCCGCGGAAGCATGCTTCAGCTCTATACATGCTTTCGTGCATGCACCCACGGTTGAGCGTGAGTTGCATGTTCACCGGCGACTCTTCAGTACCCGCCGCCCAGCCGGCCCATGAGGACCGGGCATGACCGCGAGCTCTCAGTGGTGCCTTGCGCGAGGTCCGGGCGGCGCCGTCGGCGCTGACGACTCCCATGTCGGAGGACCCGCGGCAGCTTCCGCTGACGCTCAGCCTCACTCTCGCCTCGGCCGTCTGCGCAAGTCTCGCGACGGGCGGCGAGCTCAAGGTCGCATCCTGGTCGCATCCGCGCCGCATCCCGCGACCACAAAGCCACAAACCCCCCGCTTCCCAACCCGAAGGTCGCGGCTCGAGGCCGGTCGCCCGCCCATCAGACCCTCGGGTCGCCGCTACGACCTCTCTAAGGCGCCACCGCCACCCCGAGCGAATTCGCGCCCAAGGGCTTTGGGGTGCTCTCCTCGTAGAAGACGTCGAGGTCGGTGATCGTGAAGCCGGCGGCTGTCAGTAGGTCGACGACCGGTCGGGTGAGGTGGCAGCCGCCGAACACCCGCTTCTGCATCGGTTCGAGGCGATGTTGCCAGCGACGCACACGCTCGTCCGGCGCGAGCCCGTGCTCCACGAAGCGCAAGGCCCCTCCGGGCTTGAGCACACGCCGCACCTCCGACAGGGCGGTCGCCACGTCCGGGATCGTGCACAGTGTCCACGTGGACAGCGCGGTGTCGTAGCTGTTGTCCGCGAACGGCAGCGCCTGCCCATCCAGCCCTGACCTCTCCACCGGGACGCTCGTCGCCGCACGCCGTTTTTCGGCCAGCTTCCAGCCGACGTCCGCCGGCTCGACCGCCGCAACCCGGGTCACGGCCGCCGGGTAGAACGGCACGTTCAGTCCCGAGCCGAAGCCGATCTCGACGACCTCCCCCTCGAGCCCGTCGCACACGCGCCGTCGCAGCGGTTCGACCCCCTTCAGCCCGCACGCGACGTTGACGATCCGCGGGAG
The DNA here is from genome assembly GCA_034664125.1 of Thermoleophilaceae bacterium. Classification (GTDB taxonomy): domain Bacteria; phylum Actinomycetota; class Thermoleophilia; order Solirubrobacterales; family Thermoleophilaceae; genus JACVRW01. The sequence continues at coordinate 126,908 of JAXDIG010000058.1, forward strand.
GACCTGCTCGCCATAAAGGCCCATTACTCCCTCCTTGCATCCGTCATATCCGCACCACCACCCAGGCGACCAAGCTCAAGACGCTCGCCGGCGCGCAGTAGCGCTACCCGCGCGCCGCGAGCGCTACCCGCGCGCCGCCAGCGCCGCCAGTCCCACCAGCTCATAAGCGATGTTGGCCGCCGCCACGGATGTCGCCCCGCTCGGGTCATAGGGCGGGGACACCTCGACCACGTCGGCGCCCGCCAAAAGAGGCCCGGCCGGCGCCAGTCCCTGCAGCAGCGCCAGCACCTCTCGGCTCGTCAGCCCGCCCCCCTCCGGCGTTCCCGTCCCCGGGGCGAACGCCGGGTCCAGCACGTCGATGTCCACGGTGAGGTAGATCGGCGACCCGAGCCGCGCCCGGATCAGCTCCAGGGCGCCCGCCACTCCCACCCCGTCGAACTCGCGCGCCAGCAGCGTGGCGAACCCCAGTTCCGTGTTCTCCCGCATGTCGTCCGCGGAGTACAGCGATCCACGCAGGCCGATCTGCACCGACGCCCGCGGGTCGATGATGCCCTCCTCCAGCGCGCGGCGGAACACGGTCCCGTGGGTGTACCGCGAGCCGAAGTACGAGTCCCATGTGTCCGTGTGCGCGTCGAGTTGCAGCAGCGCCAGCGGCCCGTGCGCTGCCGCCGCCGCTCGGATCAGCGGCAGGCTGACCGAGTGGTCCCCGCCCAGCCCGATGACCCGCCCGCCCGCCTCCGTAACCGCCCGGGCCGCCTGCTCGATGGCCGTATGGGCCGCCTCCACTTCGATCGGGCTCGCCGGGGCATCCCCGGCGTCGGCCACCTGCACCTCGGCGAACGGCGCCAGCCCGAGCGCTTCGTTGTACGGCCTCAGCAGCAGCGACGCCTCGCGGATCGCGGCCGGTCCGAAGCGCGCTCCCGTGCGGAAAGTGGTGGCGCCGTCGAACGGGGCGCCCAGCACCGCCACGTCCGCCCGCCCGACGTCCTCGAGCAGCGGCAGCCGGGCGAACGTGCGCAGGCCCGCGAAGCGCGGCACCGCCATCGCGTCGACCTGGCCGACGGGCTGGTTCGCGGCGGCGCGCTCGGGCGGCGACATCGGCGCAGCTTAATCGCGAGAGGCCGCGGTATGGAAGGATCCGCGACGGCATGGGGGACGAGCACAACGGCGTCGCACTGGTCACCGGCGCCGCCAGCGGCATCGGTGCGGCGGTCGCCGGGCTGCTGGCCGACCGGGGCTGGCGGGTCGCCGGACTCGATCTCGACCGCTCGGAAACCGAGCTTGCGATTCAGGCCGACGTGACCGACCGCGAGGCCGTGCGGGCGGCCGCCGACCGGGCCGCCGCCGAGCTCGGGCCGGTGTCGCTGCTCGTCACCGCCGCGGGCGTCTACGAGATGGCGCCGATCGCCGACATCGACGTCGATCGCTGGCGCCGCATGCTCGCGGTCCACCTCGGCGGCGTCGCCAACGCCTGCTGGGCCGTGCTGCCGGGCATGCTGGCCAACAAGAAGGGCACGGTCGTCACGATCTCCTCGGAGCTCGCGCTCGCGGGCGGCTCCGGCGACTCGCACTACGCGGCCGCCAAGGGCGCGATCCTCGGCTTCACCCGTTCGCTCGGCCTCGAGCTCGCGCCCAAGGGCATCCGCGTGAACAGCATCGCGCCGGGGCCCACCGACACGCCGCTGCTGAAAGCCGACTCGCCCTGGCGCGCGCCCGAATACCTCGCGACCCTGCCGCTCGGCCGCCTCGTCACGCCCGACGAGGTCGCGCAGACCGCCCTGTTCCTGATCGAGGAGGGCACCTACTTCGCCGGCCAGACGATCTCCCCCAACGCCGGGGCGGTGATCTGATGGCGGGCTGGCTCGAGGGCAAGACCGCGCTCGTGAGCGGCGCCGGCCAGGGGCTTGGCCGGCGCATCGCCCAGCGGCTCGCCGCGGAGGGCGCGCGCGTCGCGGTGAACGATCGCCAGCCCTCGGACGCGGTCGACGAGGTGGTGGCGGAGACGGGCGGCATCGCCGCCATCGCCGACGTCTCAGACCCCGACGCGGTCGCCCGCATGGTCGCCGGCGTCGAGGAGCAACTGGGACCGGTGGACGTGCTCGCCGCCAACCACGCGTACATGACCATGTCCCCCTTCGTCGAGCACGATCCCGAGGACTGGTGGCGCAACGTCGACGTGAACCTCTCGGGAACGTTCTTCCTCGTGCAGGCCGTGCTCCCCGGGATGCGCCGCCAGGGCGCCGGGCGCATCGTGATCATCGCCTCGGAGTTCGGCGTCGCCGGCTGGGCCAACGCCACCGCCTACGCCGCCTCGAAGGCCGGGCTCGTCTCCCTGACCAAGACGCTCGGCCGTGAGCTCGGACCGGAGGGCATCCTCGTGAACGCGCTCGCCCCGGGCATCATGGACACGCCCCAGCTCGACGTGGACGCGAAGGACGCCGGCGTCACCCCCGAGGAGATCCGCGTTCGCTACGCGGCCGAAACCCCGATTCGCCGCATCGGCGACCCGCGCGAGATGGCCGCGCTGGTGGCCTTCCTCGCGAGCGACGGGGCGGGCGCGCTCGTCGGCCAGATCCTGCAGCCCAACGGCGGCACCACCTGCAGTCCCGCCTAAGCCGCAAGCGCTCGGCTCGGCCGAGTGCGCGCGGTTCCTGAGCTTCCTAAAGCTCCGGGTAGACCTCCGGGTCCGCCTCGACCGGGCGCAGCTCGCGCTCGGGCAGGTCGTTGTCCTCGAGCGCCCGCTGGGCGACCGCTGCGGCGCTGCTGAACTCCACGTCGCCGGCGGCGAGCGCGTGCTCGATCAGCCCGCGCAGCGCCTCCACCCGTGAGGGGCGGCCCGACAGGAACGGGTGGCAGGTGAGCATGAACAGGCAGCCGTGGCGGCGCATCGCGTCCAGCTCGGCGCGCCACAGCTCCAGCACCTTGAGCGGCGACTCGATGACGCTGCCGATCGCGGGCCGCGGGAGGAACGCGTACTGCTCCCAGTCGTCGAGGCTCCAGTGGGGCGGGAGCTCCGCGATCGTCCCCTTCGCGGTGCGCAGGCGGTAGGGGCGGTCGGCGTCCATGAGGCTCGAGTCGTAACTCAGGCCGTACTCGGCCACGAGGCCCGCGGTATGCCAGCTCGCCTCCCACATGGCGGCCCGGTGGCCGGTCGGCCGCACCCCGACCCGCTCGAGCGCGGACAGGGCGCGCTCGAAGTCCGCCCGCTCCCCGGACTCGGACAGGTCGACCGGGCTGTGATGGCTGTAGGAGTGGTGCCCCACCTCGTGCCCGGCGGCGGCGATGCGCTCGACGACCTCGGGATAGCGCTCGGCCGTGAGCCCCGGCACGAAGAACGTCGCGGGCAGGCTGTACTCGGCGAGCAGGTCGAGCAGCCGCGGGACGCCCACCAGCGGCCCGTAGGCCTGGTGCGTCATGACCATCGCGTGCTCGGCGTAGCGCCGGCCCATCGCGAGGATGGGCGACTCGGCGTCGACGTCGAACGAGAGCACGGCCACCGCCTTGCTCTCACCGAGCCAGCTCACGACGGCGTTACCTCAGGCGCCTTCCGCCGCCTCGCGCTCGTGGCGCTCCTGCTCCTTGCGGTCCCGCTCCTGGCGCGAGGGGCGGCTGCCGAGGTGTCCTTCCTCGACGAGCGTGCCGAGCACGTCCATGATCGCCCTGGCGCCGAGCTGCGCGGTCATGTCTGAGACGTCGTAGGGCGGCGCGATCTCGACGACCTCCATGCCGCAGATGCCCTCGCGGGCGACCATGCGGAGCGCCTTCAGCGCCTCGCGCGGGAGCAGCCCGCCCGGCTCGGGCGAGCCCGTGCCGGGCACGAACCCCGCGTCGATCGAGTCGATGTCGAAGGACAGGAAGACCGCCTCGGCGTCCTTCCAGGCGCACTCGAGCGCGACCTCGACCGCCTTCTCCACGCCCAGCTCCTCGACGTCGGAGATCGTGATCACCGTCGACCCCCGCTCACGCGCGACCTTCATCCCCGGCCTCGACCCGTACCAGCCGCCGATCCCCATCTGAACCAGGTTCGCCGGCGGAGCGTTCGGGATGTCCGTCGCATGGAACCACGGAGTGGTGTGCATGCGCTCGTCCATGTCGCGCTCCTGCATGTCGATGTGGCGGTCCAGGTGGATGATCCCGACCTTGCCGTCGATGTGCGGGGCGATCGCGCGCACGTCGGGGTAGCCGATCGAGTGGTCCCCGCCGATCACGACGGGGAAGACGCCCTGGCCGTGGATGTACGACACCGCCATGTCGATCTGGTCGAACGACTTCTCGAGGTTCGACGGGATCACGAAGATGTCGCCCGCGTCACAGAGGTTCAGCTCTTCGTAGAGGTCGACGCCCATGTCGGCGTTGTAGGAGTCGTACAGCGCCGAGATGCGCCGCACGGCCTGCGGGCCGAAGCGACAGCCCGCGCGATACGTGGTGCCCATGTCGAAGGGCGCGCCCACGACCGCCACGTCGTACTTGCCGACGTCGCGGATGTTCTCGCAATAGGGCGACTTGATGAACGTGTTGATGCCCGCGAAGGCCGGCTGCGCGCCGCGCGAGAACAACGAGATCGTCCGGTCCTGCACCGACGGCGCCGCCTCCAACCCCAGATCCAGCCCGCGCTCCAGCTGCTCCCGCGTCCTGCGATCGGTGATGTCCTTCAAGCGCCGCAGCGCCTGCATCCCACGCAGCTTCCCGCGGTCGAAGCCGCCGCCGCCCTTGCCGTGATGGTGGAACATGCCCATGGCGTGGTGGTGATACAGAGCGGGGGCGGGGCAGTCAAGGAGACTCCGACGAAGCATCAAACCGGCGTGTGGTCTTCGTACGATCGTCGCCTTGCTGGGCTTCGCCAAGGTTGCGGAGAATGGCGACGCGCCGCCGCCGGTGGCGCGATGGTCAGCCTGACTAGGGGGAGAGCTGTGACCCAGCCCGGAGCGGTCGCGCCTGACGACGCTGACAGGCCAGCCGTCAAGAACGAAGGGGAGGGGCTCAAGCGCGAGTTCTCGCTCTGGTCGATCTTCGCGCTCGCGTTCGCCTTCATCTCGCCGATCGTGGCGCTGTACGGGATCTTCACGTTCTCGATCACCACGGCGGGGCCGGCCGCCTGGTGGGGCTTCTTCGTCGTCCTGGCCGGGCAGTTGCTGGTGGCGCTGGTGTTCGCCGAGCTGGCGTCGCGCTGGCCGTTCGAGGGCAGCCTCTACCAGTGGGCGCGACGGCTCATCCACGAGGGCTTCGGCTGGTTCACGGGCTGGGCGTACATGTGGACGCTGATGATCACGATGACCGCGGTGTCCTACGGCGCGGCCGGCTTCATACCGGTGGTGCTGGGGACGGATCCCTTCACGCCCGGCACGCAGCTCGTGGTCGCCATCGGCTTCGTCCTGTTCGGGACGCTCATGAACGTCGTCAGCCGCACCACGCTGAAGATCTTCATGGGGGCGAGCATCATCGCCGAGGTGATCGGGTCGCTCGGGATCGGCACGGTGCTGCTCTTCTTCCACAACGAGCACGGACCGGGGGTGCTCTTCGAGAGTGCCGGGGCGGGCGTCGGGCCCGGCGGCTACCTGTGGGCCGGGTTCTTTGGCGCCGTCGCCTTCATCGGCTGGGCCTACGTCGGCTTCGACACCGCCGCGTCCGTGGCCGAGGAGGTCAACGAGCCCACGCGCGACGTACCGAAGGCCATCATCCTCTCGCTCGTCACCGTCGCGCTCGTGGTCAGCTACTCGTCGCTGGCGCTGATCCTCGCGATTCCCGACTACGGCGCGGTGATCAGCGGCAAGGTGGCCGACCCCGTCGCGGACACGATCAGCTACCAGCTCGGCTCGGGGATCACGAAGCCGCTGTTCGTGCTGTTCATCGTCGGCTTCACGGCAAGCCTGATCGCGATCCAGACGAACTGCTCGCGGATCATGTGGGCGTTCGCGCGCGCGGACGTGCTGCCCGGATCCGGCTATCTCAAGACGCTGTCGCCGGGCGCGCGGCTCCCGCGCGGGACGGTCGTCACGACCTGCGTGATCGCCTCGGTGCTGCTGGTCGCGACGCAGTCCGAGAACCTGTACCTGACGCTGGTCTCCATGGCCACCGGCGGCTTCTATATCTCCTTCGCGCTGCCCGTCGCCGCCGCGCTGTGGGTGCGGCTGAAGGGCAAGTGGGAGCCGGGCCAGTTCAGCCTCGGCCGGTGGGGCCTGCTGGTGGTGGCGGCCGCTTCGGTGTGGTCGGTATTCGAGTACGTCAACATCGCCTGGCCGCGCTCGGAGGGCGTGCCCTGGTACCAGGACTGGGCGGTGTTCGTGATGACCGGTATCGTCGCGGCCCTTGGCGTGCTGGCCTACATCCCCGGTCGTCACAAGATACGAGCGGCCGAGGATCGCCTGGCGGAGGACCCGACCGCCGTCGACTGGAGTGAGCCCAACCCGCAGTCGCCGAGTTAGGCCGTAGGGTTCCTTCGATCGAAGACGGGAAGAGGGGCAGGCACCGGTGGACGTTCTTGCCCTGAGCTCGAGCCCGCGCCGCGACGGCAACTCCTTCCTGCTGGCCGAGGCAGCAGTCGAGGGAGCGCGGGAGGCCGGGCACCGCGCGCAGCTCGTGCACGTGGACGATCACGTGCGGCACTTCCTGCGCGATTGCCGCCGCTGCCGGGACGCTCGCGGCCGCTGCACGATCGACGACGGGTTCGAGGCGCTCCTGCGCGATCTCGTGCTGCCGGCGGACGCCATCATCTTCGCGACGCCGCTGTACTGGTACGGCGTCTCGGGGCAGCTCAAGACCTTCCTGGACCGGCTCTTCTGCTACATCGCCGCCTCTGAGCCGGAGGCCGACATGTTCGTGCGCGGACTGCTCGGCAAGCGGCTGGCGCTGCTGATCGCCTCCGAGGAGAGCTATCCCGGCGCGTCGCTGGGCGTCATACACGAGATACAGGAGTACGCCCGCTACACCCACTCCACGTTCGTCGGCGTGGTGCAGGGAGTCGGCAACAAGCGGCGGGACGTGCTCGTCGACCCCGGCGAACCACTCGTCCGAGCGCGCGACCTGGGTCGCCGGCTCGCCGAGCTGCGCAGCACCGACTACCGGTTGGACACCGAGCGGCCGGGCTCGACCTGGTCCGAGGAGCTGTAGCTGCCGGAGGGAAGGGCGGGGATGCACAATCCACCCAACCCCCCGGCTGCGCGGCGGGTGGGTCGGCTTTCGATGGGATACGCGCTCGGATCCGCCCGGCCCTGCGCTCCGGCCGCGGGGCGGGCTGCTTTGAGACGCGCAGGGATGGCAAACGCGGCCCACGCTCGCCGCAGCTGCCGCGAACGCGACATTGCACCGACGTCGTCCACCCGTCGACGGCCCATGGCACCTCTTTGCCTGCCGTTCAGCCACGTTTGTCTCACCCGGAAGCGTTGGGGCGGCTCTAGTCGCCGGAGCCGGAGCCGTTGGCCGTGACCGCGCCGTGGGCGAACTCCTGGGCTCGCAGCGCCAGCCAGAACTGCACGACGTCCGCGGTTTCGCGGAGGTCGCGACCGGTCAGGTCCTCGACCCGGTGCATGCGGTACACGAGCGTCTGCTTGTGCACGTGCAGCGCCTCGGCCGCGCGCTGCCACGAGCGGTTGTGCTCGAGGAACACCGCGAGCGAGTGAACCAGCTCGGTGGCGTGGTCGGCGTCGTAGACGATCAGCGGCCCGAGGATGCGCTCGGCCGCCGTCGCCGCCTCCCCGAGCGTGCGCGGCAGGAAGAGCGGTGTGCCCTCGCCGTAGCGCACCATCTCCCGGCCGAGGTTGTGCGCCGCGGTCTGCGCCCAGCGCGCCTCGCGCGCCGCGTCGGGAGCGCGGTCGGCCCGGCCGAGCCGGTCGCTGACGCCCAGCGCGACCTCGGCGCCCAGGGCGCTGCGCAGCGCTGCCAGCGAGCCCTCGTTTTCCGACACGGCGGCCAGGCCGCGCTGACTGTCCCACAGCACGAGATGCGCGAGCTGGCGCTGAGCCAGCTCGTGGTGAAGGTCGGCCTCGTTCCCGCCGCCCCGCGGCTGGAAGGCGACCAGGACGACCTCCTCGGGCACGATCCCGTGCTCTCCGAGCGAGCGCAGAGCGGAGGCAGGCTCGAGGCTGCGCTCGAGCAGGTGGGCGAACAGCTCGCGACCGGCGCGGCGCTCCTGCTCGCGTTCGGCGTGGACACGCTCCACCTCGAGGGCGGCGATGTTGGCGACGTGCTGGAGCAGCGCCAGGTCCGGCAGGTGCTCCGCGTCGGGCAGCGCGAGCAGCGCCGTCGGCCGGTCGGCCGGAACCCGGATCGCGAGGGCCACGGCATCGGCGTGCTTCATGCGCAGGACGCCGGGGAAGGCGCCGTTGCGGTCGCGCAGCTCGTCGACCAGCCGGCCCCGGAGCTCCGCCGGGAAGTCGTCGTCCACCTGGAGCACCGGCAGCGCCGTGGCCAGGTCCAGCAGCAGAAGGCGGCAATCGAGCTGGCGGCTCAGTTCCGACAGGAGCGCCGCGCCGAGGCGTCCGGTCGAGACGCCGCCGCGCAGGCTCTCGTAGAGCTGCGCCGTGCGAACGAGCCGGCCGTGCTCCTCGCCCGAGTTGGCGTTGACCACCGCCCGGGAGATCGCCACGAACGGCACCTCGTGGGGGATGTGCAGCACAGGGAAGCCGAGCTCCCCGGCGCGCGCCAGGAAGGGCGGCGTGAGCGGCGGCGCCTGCATGTCGTCGCCGATCGCGAAGCCGCTGAGGTCGGCCGCGACGAGCTTCATGAGGAGCGACACCTGCTCTTCGGCATCGGCGGGCAGGCTCAGCCCGTTGGCCATCAGCAGCTCGCCGGGGGCGAGCCAGTCCGTCGCGTTGGGGAGGTCCGAGGCGTGCGCCCAGGTGATGAGCCGGTCGCCCCCGTCCCCGCCCGCGTGAAAGCGCATCTTCACGAAGGGGACCGCGACCAGCTCGGCGACCGTGATGGCCACGCCTCCACCCTAAGTCATTTCGTCAGACGATCGTATGAGCGGCCGGCGGCACTCGGACCCATCGTCCCATTGCCAAGCGGGCGCCGCAGGGCGGACACTCGCTTCCAGAGAGTGAGAACCAGCGAGCGCATTCAGGTCCCGGCTAGGGAAGGCCGCGCGGTGCAGGTGTCCGCCGGCACGGCATTTCGCATCGTCGACGTCGAGGGAAAGCAGGTGGCCGACCTGTTCGCCTTCAACGCCGCAGACGTGAGCGAGTACCACAGCGCCATGCACACTCGCGCGGGAGTCAGCCGCCTCTTTCCCGAGGTGGGCGAGGCGTTCATGACGAATCGCCGGCGCCCGATCATGACGCTCGAGCGCGACGACACTCCCGCGGTGCACGACATGCTGATCGCCCCGTGCGATCCCGAGCGCTACGCCGGGCTCGGCGTGGAGGGGTGGCACGCCTCCTGTCGCGAGAACCTCGAGATCGCCATGCGCGATCTCGGCCACGACGGGATCTGCCATCCCGCCTCGATCAACCTGTTCATGAACATCCCGGTCGCCGGCGACGGCGGCCTGGGCTGGGACCCGGCTCCGACCGCCCCCGGCGACTCGATCACGCTGCGGGCGGAGATGGACTGCATCGTCGTGGTTTCGGCCTGCCCGCAGGACATCGTCCCCATCAACGACCGCAACCCCACGTCCATCGCCGTCGAGCTGCTCGATTCCTGAGCAGCCGCGGGAGGAGAGCAATGGCCACGCAAGAGCAGGGACAGCCCCCAATCGATCCCACGATGTGGACCTCCCTGCTTCACGCGGGGCTGGCCGGGTCGTTCCTCAAGCTGCCGCACGTGCCGGCCGACGCCGACGCCCTTCGCAGCCACGGCGCGGGCGCGGCGATCTACGGCATCCCCTGGGACTCGACGTCGATCAGCCGCACCGGGGCGAACTACGGGCCGCGCGGCATTCGCGAGATCTCCGGCCAGTTCCTGACCTACAACGCCACCTGGGACTTCGACATCGTCGACGCGCTGAGCCCGGTCGACTGCGGCGACTGCGACGTCGTCCTCGCCAACGCCGAGAAGACCTTCGCCCACGCCGAGCGCGACATCGGCCAGATCCTCGACGCCGGCGCGATCCCGGCCACCCTCGGCGGCGACCACTCCGTTACGATCCCGGCGGTCCGGGCTGTGCGAAAGCACGTGGCCAACCCGGGGCTCGTCCTGATCGACACCCACCTCGACACCGCACAGGACGTCGGCGGCGAAGAGCTGAACCACTGCTGTCCGATCACGCGCGCGGTCGACGCCGGCTTCGACCCGAAGCGGATCGCGCTGCTCGCCATCAGCGGCTGGATGAACCCGCGCACGGAGCTGCGCTACTGCCGCGAGCGCGGAATAACGGTCGTCTGGCTCGAGGAGATCTGGGAGCGGGGCGTCCCGGCCGTGATCGAGCAGGCGCTCGAGGTGGCCGCGAACGGAACCGACGGGATCTACTTGAGCGTCGACGTCGACGCGCTCGATGCCGCATACGCGCCGGGCACCTGCGTGCCGACTCCGGGCGGGCTGACCACCAGGGAGATGCTCGAGCTCGTGCGCGGCATCTCGCGCCACGGGCTCGTGGGCGTGGACGTGGTCGAGACGGCCCCGAGCCTCGAGTCGACCTCCGCCACCGCGGCCATAGCCGGTCGGGTGTTGATGGACGCGCTCGCCGCGCACGCGGGCGCGCTCGACGGCTGAGGAGCCGGCGCACCGGCCTACGATTGCGCCCATGCACGTGACGCTGGCTCAGCTCGCGCCGCGCTCCCGCGACGTGAGAGCGAATCTGACTCGTGCTTGTGAGCTGATCTCGGGGAGGGCGCCGACCGATCTGCTGGTGCTGCCCGAGCTGTTCCTCTCGGGCTACCAGCTGAGCGACGTCGAGCCGCTGGCAGTGGAGCTGGACGGGCCCGAGGTGCACGAGCTGCGCGAGGCGGCCCGGAACGCCGGCGTCGCGGTGGTGGTGGGGGCCGCCGAGCGGTCCGGCGGTGCGGTCGCCAACAGCGCGCTCTGCATAGACGCCGCGGGCGAGCTCGCCGGGGTCTACCGCAAGACGCACCTCTTCGGCGCCGAGCGCGACGCCTACGTCGCGGGCGACGAGCTGGTGCCGGTCAGGCTCGGCGAGCGGGTGCTCGGTGTGATGATCTGCTTCGACATGGAGTTCCCCGAGGTCGCCCGCACGCTCGCGCGGCGCGGGGCCGACCTGCTCGTCACGATCTCCGCGAACTCACCGCCCTTCGAGCTCGACCACGACGTCTTCGCGCGGGCCCGCGCGCTCGAGAACGGGCTGCCGCACGTCTACGTCAACCGCGCCGGCGAGGAGGACGGACTGCCGTTCAGCGGGGGCTCGATGGCACTGGACCCCGACGCGCGCGTGCTGGTCGAGGCGGGCGCGGAGGGGGAGGCCGTCGTGGTCGCTGAGGTGGGCGAGCCGGGGCGGCGCGACCCGCGGACTCGCTACCTCGAGCTGGTGCGCGACGAGCTCTAGCTCAGCGCAGCGAGACCGCGACCTCCTCCAAGAGGTCCATCGCGTCCTGCATGCCGTCCTCCATCCCGGATTCGATGTGCGCGTCGCGGTGCTCCTTGCTCGTGTGCTCCACGAGCAGCGTGACGGTCGTGCGTCCTTCCGCTTCGGTGAACGTCAGGGTGTCGAGCGCCTCCCCGTCGGGCATGCCCTCGTAGACCTCGGTCGACACGAGCCGCTCGTTCGGGACGATCTCGCGGTACTCGCCGTGGAAGGCGACTTCGAATCCGCCTTCCGCCACCATCACGTAGCGCCACTTGCCGCCGACCCGCAGGTCGATCTCTGCGACCGTCATCTCGCCGCGCTTCGCGGTCCACCAGCCTGACCAGCTCGGGCGTGGTCCACGCCCTGTAGACCAGGTGCCTGGGCGCGTCGAACTCCCGCGTGATGAGGATCTGCTCGTCCGTGGGGAGAGCCACCGTCGCCGTTCCGCTACTCGTCACCGCCACCATCTCCTTCGTCGCTTTGCTTGAGCTCCTCCAACACGACATCCAGCGCCTCGAACCGCTCCGACCAGGAGCGCTCGTAGCTCTTCACCCAGTCATGGATGGGCTTGAGCGCGTGGCCGTTGAGCCGGTACAGCCGCTGCCGTCCTTCGTCACGCACGTCGACGGCTCCCACCTCCCTGAGCACCCGCAGGTGCTTGGACACCTGCGGCTGGGCCACGCCGAGCAGGCGCACCAGGTCGTTCACGGGGCGCTCGCCGCCGGCGAGGGCGTCCAGGATCTGGCGCCGCCGGGGCTCGGCCACCGCGTTGAACGCATCCGCTGTGGTCGCCGCCCGTGCCATGGGAGCAACATACATTCCCATATAGGAATATGTCAAGCCGCGGCGCCGAATGGCGCTGCAGCTGGCCGCTGTGGCACGATCGAATGGTGACCGTCCCGCTCGATCTCCTGCTCCCGTTCCTCGTCGCGTCGGTGCTCGTGACGGTGATCCCGGGCGCGGACATGGCGCTCGTGACCCGGCAGGTCCTCGTCGGCGGGCCGGCGCTCGCGCAGAAGACGATCTTCGGGAACCTCACCGGGATACTCGTCCACGGCGTCGCGCTCGCCGCCGGGCTGTCGGCGCTGCTCGTGGCGTCGGCGACCGCCTACACCGTCGTCAAGCTCGCCGGCGCCGCGTACCTCGTCTACCTGGGCGTCCAGGCGCTGCTGGCCTCGAGGCAGCCGCCGGCCGACGCTCCGCCGGCCGCCATGGCCGCGCCACGCCGCGCCTTCCTGGCAGGGCTGATCAGCACCGTCCTCAACCCGAAGCCCGCGCTCTTCTTCCTCACGTTCCTGCCGCAGTTCGTCAACCGCGACGCGGCTGTCCTGCCGCAGACGCTCACCCTGACCGGCATCCACGTGATCGTCGGGCTGATCTGGCTCTCCGCGTACGCCCGCCTCGTCCAGCGCACGCGCGGAGTGCTCAGCGCGCCGCGCGTCAAGGCATGGCTCGAGCGGACCACAGGCGTGGTGCTGATCGCGTTCGGGCTGCGGGTCGCCGTCGAGCGGCGCTGAGGCACCGCACAGGTCACCCCACGGAGAGGCACACGACCGTGGCGTCGTCGGAGAGCTCTCCTGCGGCCGCCGCGAGAACCGCTTTGTGGATCTCCCGGACGGTGTCGGCGGCGGTTGCCCGCCGGGACCGCAGCGCCGCTTCGACCAGGCCGGCCTCGCCCAGGCCGGCTTTGCCGTCCCCGGCCGCCGTCACGCCGTCGGACACCATGACGAGCCGATCGCCGGAGCCGAGGAAGCTCGCCTTCTCAGCCGGCTTCGCGCTGGCCCGGCCTCCCAGGCCGTGTGTCTTGGGGAACCGCATCGCTTCCACCTCTCCGCCGTCACGCAGGATCACCGGCGCGACGTGGCCGCAGTTGGCCACGCGCAGCTCGGCGCTCGCGGGCTCCCAGCGCGCGACGACCGCCGTCATCTCCGCGCGCGGGCCCGGCATCTCCCGCAGCGTCTGGTGCATTACGACGAGCGCTTCGCTGATGCCGCCGCCGCTGCGCCGGCTGGCACGCAGGGCACCAAGGGCGACGGCGCTGCTGGCCGCGGCGCGCGTCGAGCCTCCGAGCCCGTCGGCCAGGGTGATCCAAACCCCATCGACGTTCTCGATGACGTCATACCAGTCCCCCGCGACCTCGTAGCTCGGCAGCACGTTCCCGGCCACCTCTCCACCGGTCACCCGTGAGATGCGCGGCGGTAGCAGACTCTGCTGGATCTCCGCCGCCGCCATGGGCTGCTTGCGGCGCTGGGCGCGAGCGAACACGTCGGTATAGCGGTCCGCGAGGGTGATGGCGGCCGCGGCTTGCCGCGCCAGCTCGCTGAGCGGCTCGGCCGGCCGCCCGAACGTGATCATCACTCCGGTCGCGCGCCCGCGCAGCCACAGGGGGTACACCTCGGCTCCTGGGAACGCCGCCAGTTGCCGGCGCAGCTCGGAGAGGCCGTCGGCGTCCAGCTCCGGGCCGACCGCCAGAGGGGTTTCGAGCTTGGTCCCGAGGCGCTCGGGCCCGGCCATGTGCAGCAGGTGGGAACCGTCGATGTCGAGCACGTACAACGCCACCGGCACCTGTGCGATGCGCTGCGCCTCGGCCACCAGCTGCTCGGGCAACACGGCCGGCGGCACGACGTCGAAGACTTGGATGGCATCGAGGCTGATCGGTCGTTCCCTGCCCAGGCGCCCGGCCGGCAGTGTGCCGGTAGGGCCCTCGAACCTGGTGTCCTGCGGCCGCTCGGCGAGTGCGGCGAGCAGGGCCGCCCGGTTGGAGAAGCGACGATGAAGCGTCGAGCGCGCCACCCCGGCGGCTGCCGCGATGTCGGCGAGAGTGGCGGAGGGCGACCGCTCCAAGATGCGGTCGGCCGCGTCGAGGATGCGCTCCCGGTTTCGGAGCGCGTCCGCGCGTTTGAGGTCTATCGGCTGGGTGGGGCTCATCGCGTTGCGGCCTTCTCTCGCGCGTCCATCTTCCCCCTTCGAGGCCTAAGTGGAACACGGGGTCGCGAATAGGTGTCGCACTTGCGTCACATCTGCCCGCGCGCCGGATTGGCGGGACTCCCACCGGGGAGGAGTCGACGGGATGACCACTCGTCCAATAGAGGAGAAAGCAATGGAGCAGAGCGCGAGCGTCCGGACGCGCGGCACATCACCCGCCGATGCGCCCGACGCGAAGGAACAGGCGCAGGGCAAGGCGGCCGAGGTCGCGGAGAAGGCGCAAGAGCAGGTGGGCCAGGCAACCGGCCGGGCGCGCGAGCAGGTACGCGATCAGGTGAACCAGCGCTCGACCGAGGCCGGCGAACGTGTCCAGTCCGCGGCGGGAGACGTTCGATCGGTGGTCGATGAGCTGCGCCGCCAGGGCAAGGACAAGCCGGCACGGTACGCGGAGCAGGCCGCCGAGCGGGCCGAGCGCCTGGGCGGCTACCTGCACGATGCCGACGGCGACCGCATCCTGCGGGACGTCGAGGACTTCGGTCGGCGCAACCCATGGGCTGTGGTGGCCGGTGGAATGGCCCTCGGCTTCATGGCTTCGCGGTTGCTCAAGGCCTCCAGCAGCGAGCGCTATCGCTCCAGCCAGGCGCCGGTTGAGACGCCGTCTCGCTTCGACGCCGATCTCTGAGTGATGACTGCTCCGAGGGACAACGAGTTGCGCGACCGGCCCACCGGCGAGCTCCTAAAGGAGCTGTCGGACCACACGACCACTCTGGTCAAGCAGGAGATGGAGCTGGCCAAGGCAGAGCTTCAGGAGAAGGGCAAGCAGGCCGGCCTCGGCGCCGGCATGTTCGGCGGCGCCGGGCTGTTCGGCCTGGGCGCCTTCGCGGCATTGACGGCTTGCCTGATCGCGGCGCTGGACCACGCCATGGAGACATGGCTGGCCGCGCTGATCGTGGCCGTGGCCTATGCGGCCGTCGCCGGCGTGTTGGCGATGACCGGAAAACGAAAGGTGAAGGAAGCCGTACCGCCGGTGCCCGAGCAGGCCAAAGACAGCGTGAAGGAGGACATGGAATGGGCCAAGACCCGAGCCAGATCAGGCAGGACATAGAGAACACCCGCGAGCAGATGGGCGACACGGTGGAGGCGCTCGGTCACAAGACCGACGTGACCGGCCGTGCCAAGGAGGCGGTGTCCGACAAGGTGGACACGCTCCGCTCGAAGGTGTCGGGGGCGACCCCCGACGGCGGGGAAGTGAAGCAGGGAGCCCGCCGTGCCGCGGGCGTCGCCCAGGAGAATCCGCTGGGCCTCGGCATCGCCGCCGCGGCGGCCGGCTTCCTCGCCGGCCTGCTCGTCCCCAGCACGAAGGTGGAGGACGAGAAGATCGGGCCGCTTGCCGACCAGGTCAAGGAGAAGGCGAAGGAAACCGGCCAGGAGGCACTGGAGCGCGGCAAGCACGTCGCCGAGCAGGCCGCCGAAACCGCGAAGGAGGCCGGGCGCGAGCAGGCGGAGGAGCTGAAGGACGGCGCGCGTGCCTGAGTCCGGCGAGACACGGACCGAGGAGAAGCGCTCCGGCCGCCGGCCGGAGGGCCCGGCCCACCCGCGCAAGGGTGGGATCGTGCAGACCGTCAAGCGCACGATCGCGGAGTTCAGGGAGGACAACCTCACCGACTCCGCGGCGGCGCTGACGTACTACGCGGTGCTGTCGATCTTCCCGGCGCTGATCGCGCTGGTTTCGATCGTCGGCCTCGTGGGCGATCCGAAGACGGTGACGAACGCCCTCAGCGACATCGTCGGCTCGATCGGGCCGGCATCGGCGGTCCAGACGTTCAAGGGGCCGATCACGGAGATCACGAGCTCGAAGGGCTCAGCCGGCATCCTGCTGATCGTCGGCATCGTGGCGGCGCTGTGGACGGCGTCGGGGTACGTCGGCGCCTTCATGCGCGCGTCGAACGTGATCTACGAGGTCGAGGAGGGCCGCTCTCCCTTGAAGTTGCGGCCTCTGCAGATGCTCGTGACGCTTGTGCTGATCCTGATGCTCGCCCTGGTGCTCGCCGCGCTGGTGCTCACCGGCCCGGTCGCCCAGCAGGTGGGCTCCGCGATCGGGGTCGGAGACACTGCGGTGACGATCTGGGACATCGCCAAGTGGCCGGTGCTGTTCGTGGTGGTGCTCTTCATGTTCGCGCTGCTCTACTACGCCTCTCCCAATGCCAAGCTGCCGGGCTTCAAGTGGGTCACGCCGGGCAGCGTCCTGGCGATCGTCGTCTGGCTGATCGCCTCGGCCGCCTTCGCGTTCTACGTCTCGAACTTCGGGTCCTACAGCAAGACCTACGGCGCACTCGGGGGAGTGATCGTGTTCCTCGTGTGGCTCTGGCTGACCAATGTGGCCATCCTGCTGGGCGCTGAGCTCAACGCCGAGCACGAGCGCAGCCGCGAGCTCGAAGAAGGCGTGCCGGGCGCCGAGCGGGAGATCCAGCTCGATCACCGGTCGGAGCCGAAGCCGAAGAAGCGAGCGCGAACGGCCTGACTCGCCGAACGGGGGTTTCCGGCGCCGGTAATCGGGCATCGCCGTCCATAGCCCGTCGCACTAGCAAGGGAGAGGTGAGATGCACGTCGACGACGACGAGAAGCGCGCAGACGAGGAAACCCTTCCGGACACGCCGCTGCACGCCTACGGCGACGACCGCGAGGAGGACGTGGAGGGGGACGTCGACAAGCTGAAGTCCGGCGACCCCGAGGAGTCGCAGCGCCGCGAGATCTCAGAGGGCGACGAGGAGTCCGACTTCCCCAATCCGCCGAAGCACTAGGGCGGCGGGCACCCGACCGGAGCGCGGCGGCCGGCGCTCGCGTGGCTTCCGCGGCGTCCGGTCGCGGAGATCGAGAAGCGCTCGCAGTGGCCGATCTGCGCGTGCGTGAACTGGGTCGAGAACGCGCCTGAGGCGCCGGCCCGCGCGCGACGCCGGTACTCACCCGACGGCGCGTGCAGCACCACGCGGATGCGCTCGCGCGCGTGGAACCCGGTGCCCTGCACCGTGACCGGGCGCATGCTCACCAACGTCAGCGTCGGCCCCGGCGCGGCCGCGCCGCCCGGCGTCGCCGCGATGGCCGCGATGGCCGCCGCGACGACGCAGGCACGCGCGGTCATGGCAACGGGATCGCGAGCGACCGGGTGTAGACGTTCTGGTCGTTCGCCACGGCGGCGTTCGGCGCCGACGCGGTGCACAGGCGCGGCGGCTTGACGACCTGCCCGGCGGAGTCGCGGCACACGATCAGGTTCGGGTCGCGCGTGTCCATCCACGTCGGGTGCGCGGTGTCGTCCGCGCTCAGGGCGCTGTAGTCGCCGAAGAACCCGCCCTCGAACTGCGTCGCGGGCGGCATCGACGCCGTCGTCACGCGCGTCGTGGCGAAGTCCCGCCCGTTGCGGCTGCCCGACAGGCTCACGTCCGAGAAGCCGGTCGTCTCGGCATTGCCGTAGTTGCGGTCGTAGTAGGACACCGCCAGGCGGCCCTGCGGGTCGAAGGTCGCCCACTGCCAGAACTGGTCGGTGCGGTGGTCGTCGTTGCGCACCGTGGGCAGCGCGCGCACGTTGGCCGTGCCGCCTGTGAAGGTCTGGCCGCTGTTGGTCGACCGGCTGACGACGATGTCGTTGTTGCAGGCGCCGGCTGTCTTCACGCCCGTGTAGAGCGGCTGGAACGTGTCCGGGTTGTAGCCCTGCGGCACGCAGCCGTTGCTCGCCTTCGAATGGGCGTTGATGTACGAGCCGAACGTGACGTCGACCTCGTGCGAGTCACGCGGGTTCACCGACCCGACGGGGTAGTTGGCCGCTCGGAAGATCGAGTTCTGCGTCTCGCCCTTCTCGGGCACGCACGCCACGCCCTCGCTCGCCTCCTGGTACGTCTCGCAGTCGGGCAGGTCGTAGTAGTCGGCGACCTTGACGGGGGCCGAGAAGGTGTTGCCGCCGTCGGTGGACTTCGCCAGCAGCACCTGGCCGCGGTTGTCGACCGCGGCCGCCGTGGAGCGCTCCTCCTCGCCCGGCCGCACGCCGGTCAGGTTGTAGTTGTCCCACACGACGTACAGCGTGCCGTCGGGGGCCGTGAACGGCTGCGAGAACTGGTTCACGTTGCACGTGCCCTGCGGCGTCGGAGCGCCTTGGGTGTTCGAGCACAGCGCGCTCGTGCGGCTGACCAGCTTCGGTGAGCTGAAGGACTCGCCGTAGTCGCGCGAGTTGGCCGCGTAGATGTAGGCGGTGCCGTCGGGGTCGAAGCGCGTCCAGGTCACGTACACGCGATCCTGGAAGCGGCTGCCGCGGTGGTTGTCGACGGTCAGGTACTGCTTGTCGAGGAACGTCGTCCCCTCGCCGTTCGGGTCGTTGAACTCGTCGACCGGGCGGGCCGGGAAGTTCCACGACGAGCCGTTCGTGCCGGTCGAGCGGAACACGTAGAACGCGCTCGACGCGTCGGGATCCTGGGTCGTGCCGGCGCCGCGCTGGAACGTGAGGCAGGACAGGTAGGCGTTGCCCTTGGTGTCCCAGGCGACGGACGTGTCGCCGCCCGCCTGCCAGTACTGGCGCGCCGTGCCGCCGAAGGCGTCTCCGCGCGTGAAGCTCATCGGCACCGTCGAGTCGCGCCAGGTCTTCCCGTCGTCGGTGGAGTAGTAGGCGTAGCAGTTGCCGTCGCCGCGGCGGTAGTCGTTCGACGACGCCACCAGGTGCTGGGGGTTGCTCGGGTCCTGCGCCACGCCGGTTTCGTTCTGGGCCTGGCCGCGCCCCTGCAGGTCCGGGTCCGCCTGGTTGAGGCACTCCTGGTTGACGCGGATGTTCGAGCCGCGGTCCACCGGGCAGCCTCTGGTGGTCACCTGCTTCTGGCCGCTCGAGGTGCTCTCCACGCGCGAGGCGGCGCCGGCGCGCCG
>JAXDIG010000008.1:0-21088 GCA_034664125.1 Thermoleophilaceae bacterium
AGTCGCGCCCGCGGCCGAGCGTCTTCGCACCCGGGACGGCGGCGCTGCCCAGCGCCGCCGGCGGCTCCGGAGTGCCGTGCTCACGCACCCACTCCCGAGCCCGGCCGAGCGCCTTGTAGGAGGCCGGCGACTTCGGCGCGAGCGCGAGGTAGACGGCGGCCTGGGCGAGGTTGAGGGCGCACTCGGGCAGCCCCACGTGCTCCACGGCGTGCGCCACGTTGACCGCCACCTCGAGCGCGCGCGGGTCGGCGTTGCCGATGTCCTCGCTGGCGAGGATGACCATCCGGCGGGCGATGAAGCGCGGGTCCTCGCCGCCCTCGAGCATGGCGGCCAGGTAGAGCAGCGACGCGTCCGGGTCCGAGCCGCGCGTTGACTTGATCCACGCCGAGATCAGGTCGTAGTGCAGGTCGCCGCCCTTGTCGTAGAGGATCGCGCTGCGCTGCAGCGCGTCCTCGGCCACCCGCAGCGTGACCGCTCCGCCCTCGCCGATCGTTTCGCACGCCAGCTCGAGCGCGGACAGCGCCGTGCGGGCGTCGCCGGCCGAGCGCGCGGCGAGGAACTCGAGCGCGTCGTCGTCCACGCGCGGTGCTCCGGGGATGCCGCGCTCGTCACCGAGCGAGCGCCGCAGCAGGGCCAGCACGTGCTCGTCGTCGAGCGCGCGCAGCTCGTACACGCGGCAGCGCGACAGCAGGGCCGAGTTGACCTCGAAGTAGGGGTTCTCGGTGGTGGCGCCGACCAGCACCACCAGGGCCTCCTCGACCGCCGGCAGCAGCGTGTCCTGCTGGGCCTTATTGAAGCGGTGGATCTCGTCGAGGAAGAAGATCGTGCGCTCGCCGCTGGTGTCGCGCCGGTGTTGTGCGCGCGCCAGGACCTCGCGCACCTCGGCGCGGCCGGCGTTGACGGCGGAGGCCTCCTCGAAGGCGGCGCGCGAGTTCACCGCGAGCAGGCGCGCGAGCGTGGTCTTGCCCGTACCCGGCGGCCCATACAGGATCATCGAGTGCGGCCGGCCCTCCTCGATCGCCGTGCGCAGCGCCGAGCCGCGCCCGAGCAGGTGGTCCTGGCCGACGAACTCGCCCAGAGACGCCGGGCGCATGCGCGCTGCAAGGGGCAGGTCGCCCGACGGCGCCCCCGAGCGGCCGCCGGGCGAGTCCTCTAGGTCGAAGAGCCTCTCGATGGTGGGATTCTGGCAAGGAAGGCGGTGAGCGCCGCGGCGCAGCGCTCGGGCGCCTCGTCCCAGACGAAGTGCCGGGCGCCCTCGACCACCACCAGATCGGTGTCGGGCAGCTCGCGCTCGAAGCGGTGGGCGCCGGCCAGCGGCGCGAACTCGTCGCTCTCGCCCCACACCAGCAACGCCGGGACGCCGAGCTCGGCCAGCCGGTAGCCGGCGAGCTTCTCGAAGTCGCCCGAGCGGTAGAGCTCCAGTGCGTTGCGCCGGTGAGGCTCGTCGGCCAGCGCCTTCCAGTACTCGCCGATCGCCTCGTCGTCGAAGGCCCGGCTGGAGGCGCGCAGGCCGACTCCGAAGCCGTCGCGGTCGAGTCCCGCCAGCGCCTGCTCGCCCACATCGGGCGTGCGCAGCGCCTTCGCCATGCCATGCCACTTGCCGTCACTGAAGAAGCCGCTGGAGCTGATCACGAGCGCGCGCACGGCGCCCGGGTGCTCGCAGGCCCAGCGCAGTCCTATCAGCGCGCCCCAGTCGTGCATCACGGGCACGCAGCGCTCGATCCCCAGTTCGAGGCGGAAGCGCTCGAGCGCCTCCACGTGGCGCTCCCAGGTGCCGGGCGGGTCGAGCGGCGAGTCGCCGAAGCCGGCGAGGTCCGGCGCGATCGCGCGCCAGCCGGCCTCGGCGAGCGCCGGGGTGACGTCGCGCCACATGTAGGACGACTGCGGGAAGCCGTGGACCAGTAGGGCCACGGGCCCGTCACTCGGGCCGGCCTCGCGGTAGGCCAGGGTCACGCCCGCACCGCCGCCGGCTCGGTCAGCTTCGTGAACAGCCGCTCGAGGGCCGGCCGGAAGATGCGCTCCTCGAAGTCGTCCACGGGGGTCACCAGCTGGCCCAGCATGAAACCGGTGATGGCGGCCACGAGCAGCGGGGCGTCCGCGCGCGGGTCCGGCGCTCCCGTTGCGCGCAGCCCGAGCTCGGCCAGGCGCAGCTGCGCGGCGTGCCAGCGGGCCACCTCTTCGGCCAGCCACGGGCGGCGCGTGCCCTCCAGCACCAGCTCGGTGAATGCCACGTGGCGGATCGGGTCGGACTCGAGGTCGGCCGCGAGCACCGCGGACACGGCGCGCGCCCACTCGCGCACGTCGAGCTTGCGCGGGGCGAGATCGAGCACGAGCCGCTCGAGGCGCTCGACCTCCTCGCGCACGACGAGCAGCAGCGTCTCCTGCAGCAGCTCCTCCTTGGAGGCGAACCAGTAGGTCGTGGCCGACAGCGGCAGCCCGGCGCGCTCGGCCACGGCGCGGTGCGTGACCGCATCCGAGCCGTGCTCGCCGATCAGCTCGAGCGTCGCGCGCAGTATGTGCTCGCGCCGAGCCGGACCTTTCGGTACATTTGTTCCGACCATGAGCACAAATGTACCGGTCCGGACGGCTGCCGACGCAATCTCCTACGCGGACCTCTACGCCCGCTGGGAGAAGGGCAACTGGAGCGCCACGGCGATCGACTTCTCAGAGGACGCGCGCCAGTGGGAGGAGGTGTTCACCGACTTCGAGCGCGAGGCGGCGCTCTGGAACTACGCGCTCTTCTTCTGGGGCGAGGACGCGGTGACCGACGGCCTCTCGCCCTACATCGACGCGGCGCCGCTCGAGGAGCAGAAGTACTTCCTCGCCACCCAGCAGGTGGACGAGGCGCGTCACGCGGTGTTCTTCTCGCGCTTCATGTCGGAGGTCGCCGGCGTCGACGGCAAGGACATCGGCGAGCGGCTCGCCGCGATCGAGCCGCGCCTGACCTGGGGCTTTCGAAAGACCTTCGAGCGGCTCGAGACGATGTCCGACGAGCTGCGCCGCAAGCCCACGCGCACCAACCTCGCCGCCGCGATCACGCTCTACCACCTGGTGATCGAGGCCACGCTCGCCCAGCCTGGGCAGCACTTCATCGCGAGCTACCTCGAGCGGAGTGACCGGCTGCCGGGCTTCCGCGCCGGCATGGAGAACGTGGCGCTGGACGAGCAGCGCCACATCGGCTTCGGGGTGAAGCTGCTGGCCGACCTCTGCCGCGACGACCCCGAGTGCAAGCACGCGGTGGCCGACATGCTGCGCGAGGTGATCCCCTTCACCGCCGCGGTGCTCGTGCCGCCCGGGTGGGATCGCCGCTACACCGAGGTGTTCGGCTTCACGCTCGAGGAGATCGGCGCGGAGGGAGCGGCATCGCTCGACACCAAGCTGCGCAGCGCCGGCCTGCCGATGGAGGAGCTGCCCGGCCCGCCGATCTTCTCGCCCGGCATGGAGCCCATGGAGCGGGCGACGCTGGGCCAGCGGCT
The DNA here is from genome assembly GCA_034664125.1 of Thermoleophilaceae bacterium. GTDB lineage: Bacteria > Actinomycetota > Thermoleophilia > Solirubrobacterales > Thermoleophilaceae > JACVRW01. The sequence continues at coordinate 3,477 of JAXDIG010000008.1, forward strand.
CGTCTACGGCGGGATCCTGGGGGAGAAGACCGGCCCGCCGCGGCGCGACGCCGACACGATGGACGCGATCTTCCAGATGCTGCTGGGCGGGCTCGACAAGCGCGGCGTCCCGAGCGACCCGGGCACGATCCAGTGGGAGTTCGCGGACGCCGACCCCTGGCACCTCGTCGTCGCGAACGGCGACACGCGCGTGGCGCCGGGACGCGCGGAGGCGCCGACGGTGACGATCGAGTGCCGCTACGAGGACTGGACCGACCTGCTCGGCGGCCGCGAGCACCCGCTCAAGCTGGCCGCGCTGCGGCGCCTGCGCCCCAAGGGCGACCTGCGCTGGCTGTGGCGGGCGCGGCGGATGTTCCCCTCGTAGGCCTCGCGTTACACCGGGCCAACGGCAGCAACCAGGGCGGCTCGAGCCGGGGGTGGGCCCCCGATCGGGGGGTATGTCTGACCTTGGGGGCCCACCCCTGCCCGGCGATAGTCTGCGCCGCGTGCCTGAGCGCAGCGATCTCGAGCGCCGCACCACCGAGTTGCTGCAGCGGCTGATCCGCTTCGACACGGTCAATCCGCCGGGTAACGAGGCACCGGCGCAGGAGTGGCTGTGCGGCCTGCTCGAGCCGGCCGGGTTCGAGTGCGAGCTGCTTGCCTCCGTGCCCGGACGGCCCAACCTGATCGCTCGCCTGGGCTCCGGATCGGACGGCCCGGCTCTCTGCCTGCTCGGCCACGTGGACACCGTGCTCGCCGACCCGGCCGAGTGGAGCGTGGATCCCTGGTCGGGCGAGCTGCGCGACGGCTTCGTCTGGGGTCGCGGCGCGCTCGACATGAAGAGCCAGGTGGCCGCCGAGACGGCAGCGGCGCTGGCGCTCGTCGGGGACGGCTGGCGCCCGGAGGCCGGCGAGCTGATGCTCGTCTTCACCGCCGACGAGGAAACCGGCGCGGCGGAGGGGGCGCAGTGGCTCTGCCGCGAGCATCCCGACCGCGTGCGCTGCGACCTCGTCGTCAACGAGGGCGCCGGGCCGGTGATCCGCTACGACGGCCGCAGCGTCTACCCGGTCTGCGTGGCGGAGAAGGGCGTGTTTCGCTTCACGGTCACGACCGAGGGACGGGCGGGTCACGCGTCCGTGCCGCGCATCGGCGACAACGCGCTGACGAAGATGGCCCCGCTGCTCACCGCCCTGCGCGAGCGGCGGCCCTCCTTCGACCTCACGCCCGAGCCCGAGGCGCTGCTGCGGGCGCTCGGCCTGGACCCCTCCGACCCGGAAGCGGCGCTGGAGCGGGTGGAGGCCCAGGACGCGGGGCTGGCCACCCTGCTGGAGCCGATGCTGGGCGTGAGCATGACCCCCACGATCATGAGGGCCGGCGAGAAGATCAACGTGATCCCCTCGCGCGCGGAGCTCCAGGTCGACTGCCGCGTGCCGCCTGACCAGGGCAGGGAGCATGTCCTGAAAGCCGTGGCCGAGGTGCTCGGCGAGGACGGCTACGGGCTGGAGTTCGACTACGACGTCGTCGGCAACCGCTCGCCGATCGAGACGCCGCTGATGGACTCGATCCGCCGCTTCGTCGAGCGCGAGGACCCGGGCGCGGCCGTGGCGCCGATGGCGATGCCCGGATTCTCCGATTCGCACTGGTGGCGGGCGGCCTTCCCGGACTGCGTGGCCTACGGCTTCTTCCCGCAGCGCGCCATGGGCGCGGTGGAGGAGTACTCGCTCATCCACGCGGCCGACGAGCGGGTGCCCGTGGAGGACCTCGGCCTTGCGGCCAGCTTCTACTCTGAGCTTGTGATGGAGACGCTGCGATGACCGACGAGAAGCTGCGCCTCGGAGGCATGGCGCTGCGCAACGGGCTGCTCGTGCACGGCCCGACACACTGGGCCGCGGCGGTGCGCACGCGCGGCGGCGAGATCGCGGTCGCCTCCGGCCGCAAGCCGGACCTCGGCGGGTCGGCGGCCGAGCGCGTGCCCGGCGTGCGCGGCGTGGTCAAGCTGGCCGAGGCGATGGCGGTGATCCCGCTCGTCAAGCGGGCGCTGCCGGAGGCGCGCCTGCCGATGCAGGACGTGAAGACGCTCGGCGCCATGGGCGCCGCCGCTCTCGCCGGCCAGGCAGTGCGGACCGTCGCCCGCTCGGTCGCGGCGCGCGAGGCGGCCGTTGCCGTGATCAGCCTCACCCCGGCGCTGATGGCGCTGCGCAGCGGGGACCTTGCCGCCTACCACGGCGTGGAGCACAAGTCGATAGCCGCCTACGAGCAGGACGGCGACGCCGCCGACGCCGTCAAGGAGCACGACCGCTGCGGGTCGCACCTGGTGGCCCCGATGCTCACCGCCGCGGCGCTCGGCAACGTGGCCGTGCGCCGGGCAGGCCTGCGCGGCCCCGCCGCCGAGGCCGTGGTCGGGCTGGGCAGCGCCGCCGTGGCCGTGGAGGTGTTCGCCTGGTCCGAGCGCCATCCGAGAAGCACGCTCACGCGCCTGCTGAGGCGCCCCGGTCACGAGATCCAGCGCGCGGTGGGCACGCGCGAGCCGACGGCCGAGCAGCTCGAGGTCGGAGGCGCGGCGCTGGCGGAGATCCTCAGGGTCGAGGCCCGGCCCACCACCTGACGATGGCCACGCAGGCCGGTCGCCGCACGCGCCTGAACCCGAGCGTCTTCCGGCTGCCGGTCGAGCGGATCCGCTCGGGCTACTACTCGGACGCCTATTTCAACTTCACGCGCCAGCTGCTCCAGGAGCTCGACTACCACCCGCGCGTGACCATGCAGGTGTTCCAGAAGCGCGAGTCGATCCTCGGGGGCATCGACGAGGCGATCGCCGTGCTCAAACACTGCAGCGACGACTGGGAGCAGCTCGAGGTGCGCGCGCTCTACGAGGGCGACGAGATCGCCCCGATGGAAACCGTCATGACGATCGAGGGCGACTACTCGCTGTTCGCCCACCTCGAAACCGTCTACGTCGGCTGCCTGGCGCGCCGCAGCCTGATCATGCGCAACGTCCGCGAGGTCGTCGACGCGGCGCACGGCAAGCCGATCCTGTTCTTCCCGGCTCGGCACGACCACTGGCTGGTGCAGACGGGCGACGGCTGGGCTGCCCACGTGGCCGGGGCGATCGGGGTGTCCACCGACGCCCAGGCCTCCTGGTGGGGAGGTCGCGGCGTGGGTACCGTGCCGCACGGCCTGATCGCGGCGTTCGGTGGAGACACGGTCGTGGCGTCGCGAGCCTTCGCCGAGCGCTTCGCGGACGAGATGAACGTGACCGTGCTGGTCGATTTCGAGAACGACTCGGTCAAGACCGCGCTCGAGGTGGCCGAGGCGCTGGGGGACCGCCTCTGGGGCGTGCGCCTGGACACCTCGGAGCGCATGGTCGACAAGGCCCTGCTGGACAGGATGGGCGAGTTCAACCCCACCGGGGTCAACCCGGAGCTGGTCAGGCTGGTGCGCGACGCGCTCGACCAGGCCGGCCATGAGCGGGTCCAGATCGTGGTGTCGGGAGGGTTCGACGCCGCCAAGATCCGCCGGTTCGAGCAGCTCGGCGCACCCGTGGACGCGTACGGTGTCGGCTCGTCCCTGGTGCGCGGCGAAAACGACTTCACCGCCGACGTGGTACGCCTCGATGGACGTCACTCCGCCAAGGCGGGCCGGCGCTTCAACCCGAATCCGCGGCTAGAACATGTTGAGTAGGAATTCAATATTTCGCAGAAGCGTCCGATGGGTTACTAGATGAAGCGAACGACCCTCGTCTGTGCGTTCGCGGTGCTGCTCTGCGCCGCTCCGAGCGCATTCGCCCAGGGCGGGGCCGCGCAGTGCAAGCAGCCGGTCAAGCTCGCGGCGAAGCAGCGTCTCTCCAGCCTCACGCTGGCCAAGGGCAGCTATCAGGTGACCGTGCAGGAGACGGGCGAGATCACCTGCGACCAGGGCCGCCAGTACCTCCGCGAGATCCTGGCCGCGCCCGGCAGCACCGTGCCCGCCGGCTGGCAGGTGGACCTGGCCAGCCAGACGTTCGCCCGCAAGGACGGCAGCGACGCCTTCAGCCTCACCCGGGTCCCGCCGCCGGCCGGCGCGGGCGGCGGCGGCTTCTCCTGGGAGGACATCCAGAACTGGGCGGTCATCTGGCTGCCGATCATCTTCCTCGGCGTCGTCGCGTTCGCGATCCTCTGGATGCTGCGCTTCATGCCGCGCACCAAGCCGCAGGAGATCAAGCCCTCCTCGGCCGGAGCGGTGAACTGGGAGGACGTGGCCGGTGTGGAGGAATCGAAGGACGAGCTGCGCGAGGTCGTGGAGTTCCTGCAGGACCCCAAGCGGTTCCGCAAGCTCGGTGCGCGCGTGCCGCGCGGCATCCTGCTGCACGGGCCTCCGGGCACCGGCAAGACGATGCTCGCCAAGGCGGTGGCGCACGAGTCGAACGCGACCTTCTTCGCCCAGTCCGCCTCCTCGTTCGTGGAGATGTTCGCCGGACTCGGGGCGGCCCGGATCCGGCGGCTGTTCCGCCAGGCGCGCAAGGAAACCCCCGCGATCATCTTCATCGACGAGCTCGACGCCGTGGGGGCCACGCGCGGCAAGGACATCTCAGGCGAGAAGGACCAGACGCTGAACCAGCTGCTGGTCGAGCTGGACGGGTTCTCCGACCGCGACGAGGTCGTCGTGATCGCGGCGTCGAACCTCCTGGACAAGCTCGACACCGCGCTGCTGCGCCCGGGCCGCTTCGACCGCCAGATCTTCGTCTCGCCGCCCGACCTCAAGGGGCGCCGCGCGATCCTCGACGTGCACACGCGCGACAAGCCGCTCGTCGACGAGATCGACCTCGACATCGTCGCGCGGCAGACGAGCGGCCTGACCGGCGCGGACCTGGCCAACCTCTGCAACGAGGCCGCGATCCTCGCGGGCCGCGAGCGCCGCTCGGAACTGCTTACGAGCGACTTCCAGGGCGCGCTGGAGCGGGTGATCGCCGGTGTGCAGTCGCGCCGCGTGATCACCGAGCACGAGAAGCGCGTCGTGGCCTACCACGAGGCCGGTCACGCGCTCTGCTCTGAGCTGCTCCCCTCTGTGGAGAAGGTGCACCGGATCTCGATCATCCCGCGCGGCAAGGCGCTCGGCTACACGCTCAACCTCCCCGAAGAGGACCGCTACCTGAAGACCAAGGAGGAGCTGCTCGACTACCTCGTCGTGCTGCTCGGCGGGCGCGCGACCGAGCAGCTCGTGTTCGGCTCCATCACCACCGGGGCTTCGGACGACCTGCGCAAGGTCCACGACATCAGCCGCGGGATGGTCACGATGTACGGCATGGGCACCGAGCTGGCCTCGAAGCAGCTGCCGTCAGACGACTACTCGATGTCCGACCACACGCGGCGCATGGTCGACGAGGAGCAGCAGTACCTGACCGACCTCGCGTACCGGCGGGCGGCCAAGCTCGTGGCCGAGAACCGGCCGCTGCTCGAGGCGTTCGCGCACACCCTGCTCGAGAACGAGGTGCTGGAGCGCGAGGACATCGAGCGGCTGGTGTCGGCCCACAAGGGCCAGGGCGCTTCGCGCAACGGCGCGCCGGCGGTGCACGAGTCCGAGCCGGGCCCGGCCGCGGTCGCCGCCGTCGAGGGCGAGCAGCCCGAACGCCGCAACTAGACTCCGCGCCGTGTTCGGGCGGATCGATCACATCGGCGTGGCCGTGGACGACCTCGACGAGGCCGTCTCGCTCTACTCGGAGCGGTTGGGCATGCCGGTGCAGCACCGCGAGACGGTGGAGCAGCAGGGCGTGGAGGCCGTGCTGCTCGGCGTGGGCGAGAGCCACGTGGAGCTGCTGCGGCCGCTCAGCCCGGACACCGCCGTCGGCAGGTTCCTCGAGCGAAACGGGCCGGGCATGCACCACGTGGCCTACGGGATCGACGACATCGACTCGGCTCTGGAGCAGGCGCGCGCCGCCGGACTGGCGCTGATCGACGACCGGCCGCGCACCGGCATCCGGGGCAGTCGGGTGGCGTTCGTGCATCCGAAGTCGATGGGCGGCGTACTTACCGAACTTGTTGAAGCTGCGGAAGGGCATTGATGGCTGACGACACCAGACGAATCGACATCGGCTTCCAGGGCGGCCCGGTGCTGCCCACGCGTGTGAAGCAGGGCTCGTACGACGAGCTGCACAAGGCGCTCTCGAAGGGCAGCTCGGATCGCTGGTTCGAGCTGGAGACGCTCGACTCGAAGATCTCGATCGACCTGTCGCAGGTCGTGTACGTCCGCATCGACACCGAAGAGCAGCGGGTCGGCTTCTAGCCCGCCCGTGGACCTTGCGCTCCTTCGACTGCTGCGCACGCGCGGCCACTGGCCGCCCCTGGAGCGAGCGGCGCAGCTGTACGCGCGGGCCGGCGAGAACGGGCTGCTGTGGTTCGCGATCGCGGCGCTCTTGCGCGACCGGCGCGCTGTCCGAATGGTACTGGCGGCACTGATCGCAAATACAGCGGTGAAGCAGGTGGTGCGCCGATCGCGCCCTGATCTGGGCCCCGGCCTACCGTCGCTCGCGCCGACCATCTCCGGGCGCTCCTATCCCTCCGCGCACGCCGCCACGTCATTCGCCGCCGCCGGCGCGCTTCAGCCCGCGCTCCCCTCGTTGCCGCTGTACGCCGCGGCCGGGGCGATGGCCCTCACGCGGCCGTACCTCGGCGTCCACTACCCGAGCGACGTGGTGGCCGGTGCCCTGCTCGGCCGCGCGCTGGAGCGCCTGCTGTGAGTGTTCCCTTCCTCGGAGGGAACACGTGAAGATCGGCATCGTCGGCCTGCCCAACGCGGGCAAGTCGTCGCTCTTCAACGCGCTCACGCGCGCCGGGGCTCCGGCCGCCAACTACCCGTTCACCACGCTGGAGCCGAACGTGGCGGTGGTGGGGGTGCCCGACGAGCGGCTGGAGCGCGTGGCGCAGACCGTGGGCGCCACGCCAATCGTGCACGAGGTGATCCAGTTTCACGACATCGCCGGCCTGGTGCGCGGGGCGCACGAGGGCGAGGGGCTGGGCAACAAGTTCCTCGGGAACATCCGCGAAACCGACGCGATCCTGCACGTGGTCCGCGTCCACGACGACGCTCAGGTCGTGCACCCGGAGGGCAGGGTGGACCCGCTGGCCGACGTCGAGACGATCGAGACCGAGCTGCTGTACGCGGACCTGGAGCAGGCCGAGCGCCGGCTCGAGCGGGTGGCCAAGCAGGCCAAGTCGGGCGACAAGGAGCTGATGGCCGAGGAGCGCTGGCTGGCCGAGGTGGTGGAGGCTCTGCGCGAGGGACGCGCCGTGCGCACGGTGCCGCCGCCCGCCGGCGCCCCGGGGGCCGCCACGCGCCTGTCGGCGCTGACCTCGAAGCCGGTCCTGTACGTGGCGAACGTGGCCGAGGGCGAGGCGCTCGAGCCGCCGCCGGCCCTGGTGGACCACGCGCAGGCACGCGGCGCCCGCGCCACGGCGGTGAGCGCGCGCCTGGAGGCGGAGCTCGCCGAGCTGGACGAGGACGAGGCGGGGACGATGCGCGAGGAGCTGGGCGTGCACGAGTCGGGCCTCGCCACCGTGATCCGCGAGGCCTTCGAGCTGCTGCACCTGATCTCGTTCTTCACGGCCGGGCAGGGCAAGGAGGCGAGGGCGTGGGCGATCGAGCGCGGCACCCGTGCCCGGCGGGCGGCCGGTGAGGTCCACACCGACATGGAGCGCGGCTTCGTGGCGGCGGAGGTGACTTTCTGGGAGGACCTCGTGCGCGCCGGCGGCTACACGCCTGCGCGAGAGCAGGCCCTGTCGCGCGTGGAGGGCCGCGACTACGAGATCCGCGACGGCGACGTGGTCACGTTCCGGTTCACGCCTAGCTGAGCGCCGGGCCGCCCGGCGCGCCGCGGCGGGCCTCGCGCCCGCAAAAACTGCAGCGACCAGGTCCGGCCCGAACGCGGGGTGGGCCCCGAGGTGGGGGCTATGTCTGACGTTCGGGGCCCACCCCCCTACGACGGCCGTCCTCGTGGCAGAAATCGTCCGGTACGTGTCCTTGCGGCCACAGCGCGAAGCGGCCACGATGTGCAAATGCGCCGCGTCGTCATCGTTGCTTTTCCCCGCGTGCAGACCCTGGACGTGCTCGGCCCTGCCGAGGTCTTCGCGACCGCGACGCGGCTGGCGGGCGGCAAGGACGGCTACGAGGTCGAGGTCGTGGCTACTGCGGCCGGCCCGCTGCGCACCTCCAGCGTCGCGCTCCATCCCGACCGCACGATCGAGCAGTGCCGCGGCCGCATCGACACGCTGCTGGTTGCTGGCGGGCGTGGCGTGCACGACGCGGGCCGTGACGAGCGGCTGGTCGCCTGGCTGGCGGCCGCCGCCAAGCGCTCGCGGCGCGTGACCTCGGTTTGCACCGGCGCCTTCCTGCTCGCTCGCGCGGGCCTTCTCCACGGGCGCCGCGCGACCACGCACTGGGCATCGTGCCGCGAGCTCGCCCGGCGCCACCCCGAGGTCCAGGTGGAGGCCGACCCGATCTTCGTGCGCGACGGCAACGTGATCACGTCGGCGGGCGTGACCGCCGGCATGGACCTGGCGCTGGCGCTGGTCGAGGAGGACCTCGGCCGCGAGGTCGCCCTGCAGACGGCGCGCTGGCTGGTGATGTTCGTCAAGCGGCCCGGCGGCCAGGCGCAGTTCAGCGCCCAGCTGGCGGCCCAGATGGCCGAGCGCGAGCCGCTGCGGGAGCTCCAGCAGTGGCTGCCGGACCACCTGGGCGAGAACCTGTCTGTGCCGGCCCTGGCCCGCCGCGCCTGCATGAGCGAGCGCAACTTCGCGCGTGCCTTCCGCGACGAAACCGGCATGACCCCGGCGGCCTACGTCGAGACGGCGCGCGTGGAGAGCGCCCGCATCGCGCTCGAGACGGGCGACCTCCCCGTGGAGACGATCGCCGGCCAGGCCGGCTTCGGCACGGTCGAGACGATGCGCCGGGCGTTCCGGCGGCGCGTCGGCGTCAGCCCGGCCGGCTACCGCGGCCGCTTCAGCTCGGAGGCGGCCTGACACCCGTCGCTCGAGACGGCCCGTTCCCAAGGAGGAGGCTCACCATTAAGATCGCCATCCCGCTCTACGACCGCTTCACCGCCCTCGACGCCGTCGGGCCGTATGAGGTGGTCCAGCGCCTGCCAGGCGCCGAGATCACCTGGCTGGCCGCTGAGCCGGGTCCCGTGGGCACCGACACCGGCCAGCTCCACCTGCACGCGGACGCGGCGTTCGAGGACCTGCCGGACCCGGACGTCCTGATCGTGCCGGGCGGCACCGGCACCTACGACGTGCTGGACGACGAGCGGCTGGTCGGCTGGATACGGCGCGCCCACGAGACGTCGCAGTGGACGACGTCGGTCTGCACCGGCTCGCTGCTGCTCGGCGCCGCCGGCGTGCTGGCCGGCCTGGACGCGACATGCCACTGGCTCGACCTGGAAGGGCTGCGGCGCTACGGCGCGCGGCCGACCGGTCGCCGCGTCGTCGAGCAGGGCAAGGTGATCACGGCCGCCGGCGTGTCGTCGGGCATCGACATGGGCCTCGTGCTCGCGGGCAGGATCGCCGGGCCCGAGGTGGCCCAGGCGATCCAGCTCGCCATCGAGTACGACCCCCAGCCCCCCTTCGACGCCGGCTCGTCCGAGAAGGCGCCGCCCGAGATCGTGGAGCTGCTGCGCAACCTGGCGGCTGCCCAGACCTAGGACGCCGAGGCGGCGGCGATCCGCGCCTCGCGGGCTAGGATGCCGCGGATGCGCTTCATCTCCGCTCTCGCTCTCCTCGCCGCCGTCGTCGCAGTAGCCGCACCGGGCGCGAGCGCCGCCGGACCCGTTGCGACCGCCTCGAAGACCTGCAGCGTCGGCGACTCGCGCAGCTACGGCACCACCTACGTGCTCGCCATCAGCGTGAGCAACACCAGCTGCCGCGCCGGCCGGAAGGTGATCCGCGCGTTCCACGCCTGCCGCCCGGGCGACTCCGGCAAGTGCGGGAGCGTGAAGGGCTACTCCTGCTCGGAGAAGCGCTTCAACAAGAGCAGGACGTCCTACGACTCAAAGGTCACCTGCCACAAGGGCGACAAGACGGTCAAGCACACCTACACGCAGTTCATCTAGCCGCCGAAGTCGCGGCGGACCGCCTCGAGCACGACGTCGGCCGCGATCCCGGCGCCGGTGTCGTTCAGGTGGATCCCGTCCGGGTCGCGCACGATCCGGCGCCGGCCGTCGACCGTCATCGCGTCGCGGTAGCGCCCGCCGGGCGTGAACAGCTCGGTCATGTCGAGCACCCGCACCTGTGCCCGGAACGGTTGCGCCGCCACCTCGATCGCGGCGTTCACCGTGCGCGCCACCTCGGCCAGGTCGCCGTCGCGCGGGATCGGCAGGGTCAGCCAGTACACGCGCGCGCTGCCGCCCTGCCGGTACGTGTTCATCATGCGGCGCACGCGGTTGGCGTACGCGGCCGCCCACTCGGGCCCGCAGCAGTCGACGTTCGCGCCGCCCGGCCCCGGCAGCGGAAAGCCCTCGTTGGCGCCGATGAAGACCACCACGGCGTCGGGCTCGCGCTCGCGCACGTGCTGGGTCGACAGCTTGCCCCAGTCGACCAGCCCGGTCTTGGAGATCCCGGTGCCCACGTGCGGGTCGCGCTGCACCTCCACGCCCTTGTCGCGCTCTGCCATCCGCCGCGCCGTCTGCACGTCGAGCGGCATCGCGAGCGAGTCGCCGGTCACGAGCAGCGTGTCGAGCGGCCGGGGCGGGTCCGGCTTGGCGCCCAGCTCGGCCGGGTCGAACGAGTCGGGCGACACCGGGGGGACGCCGCCTCTGGCCGCGGCCGGCGCTGAGCCGAAGCCCCCCTCGTCCCCGACACCCCCGTCCTCGAGGAACGCGAGCGCGTCGTCGCCCCACTCGTCGAACGGCAGCCGGTCTGCCACCCAGCCGGAGGGCTTGCCGACCGCGACCACGACGTCGCGTTCGAAGCCCGGCTGCATCTGGTCGCCCGCGGTGCGCACCGAGGAGCCCTCGAACAGCACGAGCACCACCACGGCGAGGAACACGACCACGAGCGCGTCGCGCGACCGGGTGCGCGGCCCGCGCGGCGGCTGGGGGAGGGATGGGTCGTCGCCGGTCGTCAAAACTGGAAGTAGATGAAGGGCGGCACGCCCTGGCTGGGCACCGTAGCGCCGACGATGGCCACCACCGCGCCGAGCCCGAAGCCGAGCGCGTAGTCGGGCAGCCGGGTCGCGCGCAGGCGCAGGCGCTCGAGCGGATCGGGCGGCAGCAGCTGGAAGGCGATCACGCCGATCACGACCGCGAGCGTGACGGGCGTCCAGAGGGTGGCGTCGCCGGGGACGACCAGGCGCGAGATGAACGTGCCGGCCACGTCGAGGTTCTCGGAGCGGAACAGGATCCAGCCGAACACCACGAGGTTGAAGACGATCGCCCAGCGCAGCCACGCCGGCGCGTCGATGCGGCCGCGCAGGAGGCGCTCGACCACGAGGCCCAGGCCGTGCAGGGTGCCCCACAAGACGAACCCCCATGCCGCGCCGTGCCACAGCCCGCCCAGCACCATCGTGATCATCAGGTTGCGCGCCGTCCTCCACTTGCCGCCCCGGTTCCCGCCCAGCGGGATGTAGAGGAAGTCGCGCAGGAAGCGCGACAGCGTCATGTGCCAGCGGCGCCAGAAGTCGCGGAAGCTGGTGGCGCGGTAGGGGCTGTTGAAGTTCTGCGGGAACACGAAGCCCATCAGAAGCGCCACGCCGATCGCGATGTCGGTGTAGCCGGAGAAGTCGCAGTAGATCTGGGCGGCGTAGGCGTAAGCCGCGAGCGCGACGTCCGGTGCCGAGTAGGCCTCCGGGACGCCGAACACCGGGTCGACCACCTCGCGGGCCAGGTAGTCCGCCAGCGCCACCTTCTTGATCAGGCCGAGCGCGATCAGCACCACGGCGGCGCCGACCGCGACGTCGCGTGGGTCGCGCGGCTTCGACAGCTGCGGGATGAACTCGCGCGCCCGCACGATCGGCCCGGCCACCACGTGCGGGAAGAAGCTCAGGTAGAGGCCGAAGTCGATCAGCGAGGCGGGCGGCAGCAGCCGGCGCTCGACGTCCACCACGTAGGAGATCGCCTGGAACGTGATGAAGGAGAGCCCGATCGGCAGCGCCAGCGTGAGCAGCGGCAGCGGCATGCCGAGTCCGAGCGCGTCGAGGAAGGCGCCGACCTCGTCGACGAAGAAGCCGTAGTACTTGAAGACCCCGAGCACGCCGAGGTCGATCGCTACCGTCGCGCCGACGATCCACTTGCGCCGTCGCTCCTCCGACGTGCGGTGGACCAGCACGGCGCCGGCCTGGTTCGCCAGGGTCAGTCCGGCGAGCAGGATGCAATAGCGAGGGCTGGCGGCCGCGTAGAAGAGGTAGCTCGCCGCCAGGACGAAGGGCTTCCAGGCGCGGGGATGGGGCATGAGCGCCCAGGACAGGGCCAGCACCACCGGAAAGAAGAATGCGAATTCGAACGATGGGAAGACCACTTGGCGCGGCGATAGTAGGCGCGCTGGCGGCGGCCGTGGCGGCCACGGCCCCCGCGGCCGACGCCGCGTGCGGTGGGGTGCAGCACTTCCAGCCCACGAAGCTGCGCCGTCCCGGCGCTCCTCCGCTGGCCATCGGGGACTCCGTGATGCTGGGAGCGGCGCCGCAGCTGCGGAGCAAGGGCTTCGAGATCGACGTGCGCGGCTGCCGCCAGATGAGCGAGGGCCTGGGCGTGCTCTCGGCGCGCAAACGGTCCGGCTCGCTGCCCGACGTGGTGGTGGTCGCGCTCGGCACCAACTGGACCGTCACGACCGACCAGATCCGCTCGGCGCTGCGCATCCTGGGCCCGGACCGGGTGCTCGGCCTGGTCACCCCGCCCGAGGCGGGCGGCGGCGCCAGCTCGGACCAGGCGGCGATCCGCGCGGCGGGCCGCCGCTGGAAGCTGCGAGTGAAGGTGCTCGACTGGGTGGCCCGCAGCGCCGGCAAGCCGTGGACCTGGGACGGAATGCACCTCAGGCCCGAGGGCGCGACGGCTTACGCGCGCCTGCTGAGCCGGGCCTTCACGTGGCCGATCCCCAGCATCGAGATGAGCCTACAGCGCGTGGCTGCGCCTGAGCCGCCGGAGCGCTTGAGCGCCTAGGAGGGCTTCACGCCCTCCACGTACAGTGTGCCGTCGCGCCGCATCTCGGTGTCCGGGCATGGGGAGAGCCGGCTGTCCCCGAACTCACGCGAGGCGACCTCCACGAAGCCCGCGGCCGCGAGCACGGCGACCAAGAGCTGCTCGTCGTACATCGCATGGTGCCCGTGCTCGTAGAAGAGGGCCGCGACGGCGAGCATGGGGGTCGGCCGCGACAGTGCCCAGTCGGGGTCGTCGATGCCCGCGTAGGAGCGCAGGCAGGCGCCCGCATCGGGCACCGCCACGCGTAGCACCCCACCCGGCTTGAGCGCGCGATGGCACTCCGCGGTCAGCTGGAAGCCCGCGTGCAGAGTCAGGTGCTCGAGCAGATGCTCGTGGAAGACGGCGTCGACCGTGTCGTCCGGGAAGGGAATGCCGCTCTTGAGATTCCACACCAGATCTGTCGGCGCGCCCGCCAGATCGATGTCGATCCAGCCCTCCTTGGGCACGAAGCCCGAACCGAGGTGGAGGCGCAGCTCGGGGCTGTCGCGGAGCTTCGCCAGCCGTCGCCGCGCCGCCGGCTTGAGCACCGCCGTGGAGAGCTCGCGCAGGCGGCCGACACCCACGACCGACATGAGCTGCCTGGGCCGGCTCTTCGGCCTCGGCAACGCCGGAGCCTCCGCCGCGGGGTCGTTCAAGAGGTAGTCGCGGAGCCGCTCCCGGTCTACAGGCTGAGTGGGCTGCGCGTTGTCGCTCAACTCTTGGGTGCGGCCGTACCGCCGTAGCGCGGTCGAGGAACCTCGCCAGTATTGCAGCGGGCCCCTAGGCGAGCAGCCGGGCGCGCACGGCGGCCAGGTCGCGCTCGGTGGCGCCCCTACGTCCGCAGCCATCCCAGTCCAGGTGCCTCACGGCAGCATGCGGTCGCGCTGGAGCGCCTCGGTCACGAGGAGGGCGGCCAGCGCGGCGCCGGTCGTGTTGAGGTGGATGCCGTCCGCTTGGCGCACGCGCACCCGTTTGCCGCCGACCTTCATCGAGCTGCGATAGCGGCCGCCGGGCGTGAACACCTCGTCCAGCTCGATCAGGCGCACGTCGTCGGAGAGGCCTGTCGCCGCCAGGCGCAGGGCGGCGTTGACGGCGGGGAACGTCTCCCGGAAGAAGCCGTCGCGCGGCGCTGGCAGCAGCAGCCAGTACACGCGACCGCGGCCGCCGCGGGCGTAGGAGCGCATCATCTCGGTGGCGCGCCGGGCGTACTCGGCGATCCAGGGCGCCCCGCAGCAATCCGCGCCGGCCATCGGGAAGCCGTCGTTGGCGCCGAGGAACACCACCGTCACGTCTGGCCGGATCCCCACGGCCTGCTCGCGCGCGTGCGCCCGCCAGTCGAGCAGCGACGGCTTCGAGATCCCGGTGGAGACGTGCGCCTCGCTGTGCACCAGGGCGTGTCGCGAGCGCACCCGCTCGCGAATGAAGGAGTCGACGATCTGGACCATCGAGTCGCCCGTGGCGAGGATGCGCAGGCGCCCGCCGGGCGGCTTGGCGCGCATCGTCCGGCGCAGGCGCTGGTACGGCATCGCGGCGGTGACCACGTAGCCGCCGGGCCGCACCGCGCGGAAGCGAACCGTGCGGGCGCGCGGCCCGGGCCGCAGCTGCACCGAGCGGCAGCGCTCTCGCGCTCCGGGCGGGCGCACGCAGAAGCGAACGGCGAAGTCCGCGAGGCGCCAGCGGTCGCGCAGCTGCATGGCGCCGCCGTGCGGCGCCCGCGTCACGCGCGGCCCGGCCATCGTCAGGCGGTGGGCGCACGAGGGCGTGTCCACCTCCGCCGTGGCGGTGGCGAGCGAGCCGTCTGCTGCCGCCTGCGTCGCCGTGAAGGGCCGCGTCCTGCTCTGGCAGCTCCAGGTGGCGAAGCGCCTCAGCACCGTCTGCTCGGCGCTCGGGGTGAGCGTGCGCTGCGTGCCGGTCACCTCGTCGCGCACGGTCAGCTCGACGCCGGGGCGGGCCTGTATGCGCAGCGCGATGCGACCCCGCTCGTGAGTGCTGGCGCGCACGGTGAGGGCGCTTGCGGCAGGGGAGAGTAGGAGGAGCAGGCCGAGCGCCAGCGGGAGCGCGGCCGCGCGTCTCACCGCACGCGTACGGCCGGGCCGGCGACCCCGCCGGCGCGCACGCGGTAGGCGCCCGCGCGCCCGATGTCGACTCGATAGCGGCCCGACGCGGTCGTGCCGATGCGCCGCACCGCCTGCCAGCGCTTGCCGGCGCGCCGCTCGAGCACCAGCACGTGCCGCTTGGGCGCGGGCGAGAACTCACCGGCCAGCGCGGCCGGTGTCAGGCGGGCGCCCCAGCTGGCCGGGCGCGCCGAGCGGGGATAGCGAGCGCTGCTCGCGACGCGGACGAACGTGAACCACGTGTCGCGCAGTCCGAGGCGCGAGCGGATCGTGGGGCCGGTCAGGACGGTGGAGCCCGTGCTGCCGATCACCCTGGCGCGCACCACTCGTGGCGAGACGCCGCGCTCCAGCACCTCCACGCGCTTGAACGACCCGGGCGCGCCCAGCGCACGGTCGAGCGCGGCGGCGGACGTCTTCACCTGCCAGCGGTGATACGGCGACTGCGTGTCGTAGGGGTCCGGCACGCCGACCAGCCACGGCTTCGACAGCGAGCCCACGAACGAGAACTCCACGTTCTCGGTGTGCCCGCCGGAGGTGGAGAAGTAGTAGGTCACGGCCGGGACTCCGCCGTAGGTGACGATCCGCCCGGCGGTGTCGCGCACGGCGGCGTCGCTACGCACGCTCTCGCCGGTCACGCCGCGGTAGACCTGCGAGCGCGTGTCGGGGTACTGGTCGAACAGGCCGCTCGTCTTGCGCGTGGCGAGCGCGTAGGTGCGCGCCGCCACGGCCTGGGTCTTGAGCGCCTCGAGCGGCCACGAGCTGGGCATCTCGCCGGCCACCACTCCGCGCACGTAGGTGTCCAGGTCGAGCACGTTGACGGCGGTGACGCCCGAGCCCTCGGTGCGCACCTCGATCGCGCCGCGGTAGAGCCCGCTGGTCACGAAGTTGAGCGCCGGGCCGAGCAGCCGCAGCGGCTCGGCGCCCTCGAAGCGGGCGCCGTTGCCCACGCGCGCCACGCGCTTGCCGGACTCTGTCTTGATCAGGATGGCGCCGCCGGACTCGCGCGCCACGTAGGTGCGGTCCGCCTTGAGCGCGCGCCCGCCGATGCGGGTGGCGCCGCGCACCCGGATGTAGGGGTCCTCCGGCTGCAGCAGCACCCGCACGGGCCGCGTCGGAGCCGTGGCCAGCCGGGTGCCCTTGTAGTAGTGGGCGAGGATGCCCTCGAACTTGGCGCCTTTCAGCGCGTAGCCGTAGGCGCCGTACTGGCTCATGCCGATGCCGTGGCCGAAGCCGGCGCCCTTGATCACGTGACGCACGGCAGCGTCGGCCGCGGCTGGCGCGGCGGCAAGAACGATCAGTGAGGCTGTGACGGCGAGCGTTCGGCGCATGAATCCCCTACAACGCTTGTATCGGCGGAAGGTAGCGGGACTCAACTAACGGAAAAGAGCCGCCACTCCCCCGGAATGCCGCGCAGCTCGTGCGCCCCGCGCTCCTGGAAGTCGATCCCCGAGCCGACCACCAGGTCCTTGACCGTGCTCGACACCAGCACCTCGCTGGGCGCGGCGCGGTCCATCACGCGCGCGGCGATGTGCACCGCCATCCCGCCGAGGTCGCCGTCCATCACCTCCAGTTCGCCGGTGTGCAGCCCGGCGCGCACCTGGAGCCCGATCGAGGCGACCGCGTCGGTCACGTCGGCCGCGCAGCGGATCGCGCGCGCGGGCCCGTCGAAGGTCGCCAGGAAGCCGTCCCCGGTGCGCTTGACCTCGCGCCCGCGGTGGCGCTCGAGCGCGCGCCGGAAGAGCGTGTCGTGGCGCTCCAGCATGAAGCGCCAGGAGCGGTCGCCCATCTGCGCCACGTGCTCGGTCGACCCGCAGATGTCAGTGAACAGCACCGTGGCGAGCATCCGGTCGGGCTCGCGGTCGTGGCGCTCGCCGGTGAGGAACTCCTCGATCTCGCCGAGCAGGGCCTCGCTGTCGCCGATCGAGAACATGTTGTCGCCGCCCTCGAGCTCCACGAACCTGGCGCCGGGGATGTGCTCGGCCAGGTAGCGCGAGTGCTCGATCTTGATGAAGCTGTCCTCGCGGCGGTGCATCACCAGCGTCGGCACGCGGATCGAGGGCAGCACGTCGCGGACGTCGAACTCGCCGATCAGGTCGAAGATGCGCTTGATCGTCGAGGGGCTCGCCGCCAGCCGCTCCAGCCGGCCCGCCCATTCCATGAAGTCGGGGTCGCTCGTCATGCTGGGCGCGACGCTGGCGGCCACCAGGCCTTCCCCCCAGTGCTCGACCGCCTGGTCCATCTGCACCTGGCGTTCCTCCGCCGGCCAGGCCCACTCGTAGCCCGGCGCCCAGGTCGCCCGGGCGAAGGCCGCGTAGAGGATCAGCGCGCTCACCCGGTCCGGGTGCGTGGCCGCGAACAGCGTGGCCATCGGCCCGCCCTCCAACGTGCCG
>JAXDIG010000049.1:0-68499 GCA_034664125.1 Thermoleophilaceae bacterium
CACCCCGAGCTGGCGCAGGTGCCGTTCGTGATCGTGCACCCGGACGACAAGGCCGCCGGGAAGACCAACACCTACTTCACCTCGACCCACGACGTGGGCCCCACCCTGCTGTCGCTGGTCGGGATCAAGCCGCCGAGCTGGATGGAGGGGGCCGACCTCTCCCCCGTGCTCGACGGCGAGCAGCCGACCCAGGCCCGCGACTTCCACTACGGCGGCATGTACAACCGCTTCTTCATCCGCACCGACGACTGGGTGCTGATCGGTGACAACCGCGGCCAGGAGCGCACGCTCTACGACCTGCGCACCGACCCCCACGAGTTCTTCGACGTGCTCGGCAAGCACCCCGACGTGAGCGCCGCGCTGTACGAGCGGGTCCTCGAGGCGGCCGGCGGGCCGCTGCCGTACTACGAGTAGGCGATCGCGGCCACGCCGGCCACGACGAGCAGCGCTCCGCTCATACGCCGGCGGTCGACCTTCTCGTGCAGGAAGACAGCGGCCAGGAGGGCGGCGATCACGACGCTGGATTCACGCACGGCGGCCACGGGGGCCGCGTCGGCCAGCCGCAGCGCCGCCAGCACCGACCCGTAGGCGCCCACCATCAACGCGCCGACGACCACCGCGCGCGGCCGCAGCTCGGCGCGCAGCTGTGGCCCGCGGCCGCTCAGCGCCAGCGCCGCGGAATACACGATCGCCGAGGGCGCCAGCAGCAGGAACAGGTAGGCGGGCGGCTGCGCATGGTCCACGCCCTTGGCGTCGACCAGCGTGTAGGCCGCGATCGTGAGGGCGATCGCGAAGCCGAACAGCAGGTCGCGCGCCGGGGGCTTGTCGAGTTTCTCTCGGATAGCGCGAGTTTCTCGACGAGCCCCCACCAAGAAGACGCCGGCCGAGACCGCCACGACGCCTGCGACCTGCGCGGCCGACGCGCCCTCGCTCAGGAAGATCCCCCCGAACGCGAGCACCAGCACGGGCGCGGTGCCGCGCGACACCGGATACACCACGCTCACCTCGCCGCCCTGGTAGGCCCGCGCCAGCAGCGCCAGGTATGCGACGTGCAGGGCGGCCGAGGCGCCCGCGAACGGCAGAGCGGCGTCCTCGACGCCGCCGGTCAGCAGCGCGACCGGCGCGAGCAGCGCGACGCCGGCGAGCGTGGCGACAGCCGTGGCGGCCTCGCTGTCGCGCGCCCCCGCGAGCACGACGTTCCAGCTCGCGTGGAGAAAGGCGGCGCCGAGCGCCAGGCAGAAGGCCGAGAGCGGCACGCGGCCGCTACTGGTGCAGAGGCTCCTTCATCGCGTCCGTCTCCGGAGCCTCGATGTAGGGCTGCTGCTCCTCCTGCTCGCCCTCCTCGTGGTACGCCGACTCGGCGTTCACGGCCCAGATGTCGTGGTCCGTGCCCTTCACGAGGTTGTCCACCGCCCGCATGGCGGTGAGCATGGAGTGGTCCGAGTTGTTGTAGCGGTGCAGCCCGTTGCGGCCGACCTGGATGAAGTTGTCCAGGCCGTCGAGCCACGATCGGATCGCGTGAACGCGGTCGGAGTAGTCGGCGTCGTACATCGGGTAAGCCTTCGGCACCCGCTCGACGAACCCGAACTCGAGCTGGTTGGCCCGCGCGAGGCCGAGCTTCTCGAGCTCGCGCATGCCGAGCTTGACGAGCTTGTCGTCGTCCATCTCCCAGAGCTCGTCGCCCTGGAAGCAGAAGTACTCGAGGCCGACACACGCCTTGCTCGGGTCGGGCACCATCCAGGGGCTCCAGGACCGGAAGTTCTGGATCCGCCCCACCTTCACCTCGGGCACGTGGATGTAGATCCAGTTGTCCGGGAAGATGTCGTCTCCGTTGAGCACCACGGCCACGGTCAGGAAGTCGCGGTAGCGCAGGCCGCGCGCCGCCGCGATCACCTCGGGGCGCGGGTGCGGCTCGGCGATGCCGACGGTGTTGCGCAGCGCGAGCGACGAGATCACCGCGGACGGCTCCCAGCTCTCCTCGCCGGCCCATACGCGCACGCAGCGCTCGCCGTCGAACTCGAGCTTGGTCACGCGCTTGTTGAGGAGCACCTGGCCGCCGAGGCTCTGGATGTCGTCGGTCATCGTCTCCCACATCTGGCCGGGGCCGTAGCGGGGGTAGTTGAACTCGGAGATGAGCGACTTGATCTTGTCGCCCCTGTTGCCGAAGAAGGCGGCCTTGGCGGCGCTGAAGAAGGACAGCCCCTTGATCCGCTGAGCCGCCCACTCGGCGCGGATCTCCGACGTCGGGACGCCCCAGACCTTCTCGGTGTACGACTTGAAGAAGAGGTTGAAGAGCCGCTTGCCGAAGCGGTTCGACACCCACTGCTCGAAGGTGTCCTCCTTGCCCTTCGGCTTCATCTGCGCCCACAGGTAGGAGAGGAACGCGCGCGTCAGCTCGACCGGGCCGAGCTTCTTGATCACGTCGGG
This sequence comes from Thermoleophilaceae bacterium, assembly GCA_034664125.1. Lineage (GTDB taxonomy): Bacteria > Actinomycetota > Thermoleophilia > Solirubrobacterales > Thermoleophilaceae > JACVRW01. The sequence continues at coordinate 2,428 of JAXDIG010000049.1, forward strand.
GCCGCGCAGCGGGTAGTCGAGGAACTTGCCGTTCCAGAAGATGCGCGACATGCGCGGGCGCTTGAGGAAGTCCTCGCGCATGATCTCGTGCCAGAGGTCGTCGACCTCCTTGGCCTTGGTGAAGAAGCGGTGGCCGCCGAGGTCGAAGCGGTAGCCGTCGCGCACCGCCGTCTTGGCGATGCCGCCCACCTGGTCCTCCGCCTCGAGGATCACCACGGGCAGCCCGTGCTTGGCGAGCAGGTAGCCGGCGGTCAGGCCGGCCGGCCCCCCGCCCAGGATCACGGTCGGCTTCTGGCGCATCTCCGGGCGCGCCAGCTGAATGTCGGTCTTCTCGTTCGTCATCCCGTTCCCGTCGTCTTTTTCTCGTAGACCACGCCGCGCACGCCGATCCGGGTGGCTCGCCGGTAGTTGGGCGGCACCGCCGCCACCTTCTTGAAGTCCTTGTCGGCGGCGAGCGCCGCGCCCCACTGCGCCCCTCGGCGCCTCACGAGCTCCGTCCAGGGGGCGTCCCAGTCGTCTGCGCGTGCCGTGACCGGGTAGACGAAAAGGACCCGGCCTCCGGGCGGCAGGTTAGCAAGCAGGGGTTTCAGGTTCGTGGCGGGCGTCGCGGCCTTGAGCTTGTCGTAGGCGTCGGTCCAATCCATCACGCGGTCGTTCTTGACCTGTCCGATCGGGCTGGCGAAGCGCAGCTTGGGCGCCCCGCCGAGGTCCTCCAGGTGGTAGGCGAGCAGCGGCCCCTGCTCGGGCTGCATGGAGACGACCAGGTCGCCCTCCTGCAGCTGCGGGACGACGGCCTTGCGCAGGTCCGAGGCGTTCGACTTGTTGTCCAGTCCGTAGGAGCGCGGGATCGCCCAGATCCCGAGGATGATCACGAGCGCGACGAGGCCGAGCGCCCCGGCCCGGGCCAGGCCGAGGGCGGCGATCAGCAGCATCGGCCCGAGCAGCACGCCGAGGTAGCGCGTCGTCCACGCCGGCGACACCTGCGACACCAGCCATGCCACGGCGAGGGTGGCCAGCACCGTCAGAGCACCCGCCAGCACGGCGGTGCGCTCGCGGTCCTCCACGCGCCGGGCGATCACGGCGGCGATGCCCGACCCGCCCGCCAGCAGCAGCGCCACGGTGGGCGTGCCCCCGCCCAGCAGCGACCTGGTGATCTGGACCGGAGCGCCGAAGTTCGGCGGGTTGAGCCAGGGCGCGCCGGTGTGCTGGACCTGGTGGAGCAGCGTCGGCAGCCACGGCACGTAGAGCAGGCCCGCGAAGCCGAAGCCGATCAGCGCGTCCCTCCAGAAGCTCGAGCGCACCTCCGACACGTACCAGCACGGGACCAGCGCGCACGCCAGCCCGGCCGCGAGGAACAGCCCCCAGTTGTGCGTGTACAGCATCAGCGCGAGCAGGATCGAGAAGAGCGGCAGGTACCGGCGCCGGCCGAAGGCGAACACGTGCAGGAAGGCGGCGGTCGCGAGCAGCGAGAGCACCAGCATCAGCGCGTACATGCGCGTCTCCTGCGCGTACGCGGTGAGGAACGGGTTGACCGCGCAGAGCGCGGCGCAGATCAGCCCGGCGCGCCGGCCGAACAGGCTCCAGCCGGCCCACAGCCCGCCCGGCACCGCGAGCAGCGCGATCGCGACCGACAGGCCCTGCGTCTCCGCGGGCCCGTTGCCGGTCACGTCCATCCAGGCGGACAGGAGCATGTAGTAGAGCGGCGGCGAGCCGTCCACGCGCAGCACGCTCGGGATGTCGAACAGCGGCTGCGAGGCGATCCCGATCGACAGCCCCTCGTCCATCCAGAGCGACTTCCCCAGCGAGTGCGTGCGCAGGTAGAACGAGACGGCGAGCAACCCCAGCAGCACGAGGGCGGGCAGCACGAAGCTCGACGGCAGCGAGCGGGCGCCCGACAGTGGACGTAGGCGTGAAGCGACGGAGGCCAACCCGGCGATCCTAGTGGGTGGCCGCGACACTCATTTGTCGCCACCCTGCGGTCGCTGCGGGTCCCCGATCACCTCGAGCGGTGCGTCCTTCGTCGCGACATTGCCCGCCGTGCCGGACGTCGGCGCATAGGGGCTCGCCTTGGGACAGTCCGTGCGCCCGACGGGCGGGACGGTGAGCAGCCGCCACTTCCCGTTGGTGGCCACCAGGCGGTACCTGTCGTCGGTCGGCTTCGTCACCAGCGGCCCGTCGGGAACCGTGCGCGTGCGGAACACCAACCCCGGCGGCGGTGTGGTCTTCCAGCCCACCTGGATGCCGTGGATGCCGAGCTCGTACGCGACCATCTGCGTCTGGAAGGGCCCGCTGAAGACGCCGCCGCAGGCGAGCAGCCTCTGCTTGCCGCCGGCCTCGTCGATCAGGCCCTTGAGGTCGTGCCAGAGATAGGCCTCGTGCTCGAGGCCGCCGCGCACGCGCGCCTCGTTGTTGGCCTTGGCGACGATCGTCGGCGAGCCGGCCAGCAGCCCCAAGAGCAGCGCGGCCGCCGTGATCGCGGGCGCGCGGCGCGGGCCGAACCACCTGCGGGCGGCCCACTCCACGCCTTGCAGCAGGCGCACGGCCCCCATGCCGCCGAGTACGCAGACGATCGAGGTGGTGACGATCAGGTAGCGCTGGTTGCCGGCGAAGCCCGCCTGCGTCATGGCGGCCACGACCACGAACCACGCGAGGCCCCCGATGGCGAGCGCGAGCGTCTGTCCCTCGGCGCGGCGGCGGCGCCACATGACCAGCGCGTAGCCGACCGCCGCGATCGTGCCGAGCTCGACGGGGGCGATCGTCACCTGCACGAAGCGCCGCAGCACCGCCACGGCGGGAATGTCGTCGAAGGCCGCGCTGCCGGGGTTGGGCGCGTTGGCGCGCGAGCCGGCGCGCAGCGGGTCACCCGACCCCCACCACTCGGGCAGGAACCACACCGCCGGCACGAGCACGGCGAACACGACGAGGCGCCTGCGCAGGTGCGGATCGGAAAACCACAGCCACAGGCCGTAGAGCGCGAGGAAGGGCCACGCCTCCGGACGCATGAAGGCCGCCGCCACGCCGAGGTAGAGCGCGTGGTCGCGGCGCCCGTCGAGGTGGCGCTCGAAGGCCCACAGGACGATGCCGCCCAGCATCGGGTCGGAGTTGCCGAGGGCGGCGTCGCGCACGAACTTGTTGCTGGACAGGAGCGCCGCGAACGCGCATACCCCGGCGATCGCCCCGTACAGGCGCCCTCCGACCAGGCGGGCCGCCATGCGGTAGGCCATCACGCAGGCGAACAGGCCGCCCGCGCGCGCGAGCCAGATCCACAGGTAGGGCGCGACGTCCTGGCCGAGGAGCGAGAACGGGGTCGTGAACAGGATCGGGAACGGCTTCCACGACGGACCGCCCTCGGTCACCAGGTCGAGGTGCACGATCTCGCGCCCCCAGAGGATCCAGGCCCACGGGTCGTAGGTGGGCGTGGACGGCAACAGCAGCGTCACGCCCGCTACGGCAAGGCAGCCCGCGATGATGGCGCCCATCTGCCTGCCGTGCGACCAGGCTGCGAATCCCGTCATCTGCCGCGCGCCCGCGCGGCGCGCGTCGCCGACGCGGGCGGGTGTGCGGAGCTGTGCCACGGCCTCCCGCATCGACGCGGGCTAAGCGCGAGTCGCCTCGGCTTCGGCCTCCGCGCTCAGCCGGACGGCCGACCGCAGTCGCGACCAGCCGCCGTAGCGGGTGACCAGGATCACGAGTCCAACCACGGTGATCGGGATGTAGAGCACGAAGCGCAGCAGCAGCATGTAGGTGACCGCCATCGAGCCGCTGGCGCCGAGCCGGCGGGCGCCGAACGCGACAGCCGCGTCGAAGGTGCCGATCGATCCGGGTGCGGCGGGCAGCGCGGCGACGAAGTTGGTGAGCGCCACCAGGTAGAGGGCGCCGGTGATGCTGAAGTCGAGGCTGACCGAGCGCGCCACGGCCAGGTACACCGCCGCCTCGAATGCCCAGAGCACGAACGTGCCGGCCAGCAGCACGGCGCCCTGGCGGCCCAGCAGCGCGCGCGGCGCGTCGGCGAGCGGTCGCAGCCAGTCGCGCGCGCGCTCGAAGACGTGGTGGCGGCGCAGGAACCAGAGCGCGACGGCGGCGAGCACGAGCAGCAGCACACCGAGGCCGCCGACCAGCACTGGCCGGTCGGTCGGCAGCACGCTCGAGCTGAGGGCGCCGTAGACGACGACGACGAAGATCGTGGCCAGCGCCAGCAGGTCGAGGATGCGCTCCGCGACCACGGAGCCCAGCAGCGTGCGCTTGCTGGCGTCGCAGCGGCCGGCCAGCAGCACCACCTTGAGCGCCTCTCCGGCACGCGCTGGGAGCACGTTGTTGCCCATGTACCCGACGGTGGTGAGCGCGTAGCAGTCGCTGCGGTGCGTGCGCACGCCGGTGGCCGCGAGAATCCAGTGCCAACGCTCGCCGCGCAGGATCGTCGCGATCCCGTAGAGCACGACCGCGGCCACGAGCCAGGCGACCGCGTCGCCGCCCGTGGGGAACTTGGGGGCGTCCTGCTTCGCTGCCCACCACACGACAGCCGCGAGCGCGACCAGGGAAACCAGGGCTTGGATGAGCGCGAAGCGTCGGTTCATGGGCTGACTCGAACGGCCCCCCGCGTGCGACGCGGCCGGTGGGCGAGCGTTCCTGCGCAAGGAAACCGGCCCCGGGGAGCCGGTCGCCGCTGCACGGTAGCAGTCGTACTGGTTTACCCGTTCGGTGCAGCCGTTACGCTGCTGCGCTCGCTTCGGACCGTGCGTTTCCTACTCACATCTCTGGTCGCGGTGGTTGCGCTGGCCGCGCCGCCGGCGGCCGCGTTCGCCCAGGGCGGCGGGCCCGGCCCGCCCAGCGGCCAGCCCGCGCCGCCGCAGCCCGCGCCGCCGCCGGAGCTCGTGGTCGAGCCGCCCCGCGGCAAGCCGCTCATCTACGAGGGCCAGACCGCGCGGCAGCTGCTCGGCGGCACCTGGTACTTCCGCCAGGACGACACGCTCGTCCAGGGAGACACGGAGCGCTGGTACGCCCAGGACGACCTCAGCGGCTGGTCGGCGATCCGCGTTCCGCACAACTGGAACGCCACGGACACCGTCTTCGACAGGGCGTCGGTGGGTTGGTACCGCAAGGAGTTCACGCTGCCAGCGGTGCCCAAGGACGAGCTGAAGCGGACCTTTTGGAAGGTCCGCTTCGAGGGGGCCAACTACCGAACGAAGGTCTGGCTCAACGGCCGGGCGATCGGCGGCTACACCGGCTACTTCCCGTTCGAGGCGGACCTGGACGGCCTGCGCAAGGGGCGCAACACGCTCGTGGTGAAGGTGTCGTCGCTGCGCAGCAACCGCGACCTCACGCACTGGCGCCCGGCGGCCTTCAACGGCTACGGCACCGGTGGGTGGTGGAACTTCGGCGGGCTGCTGCGCGAGGTCTACGTGCGCAAGATCGACACGATCGACATCGAGGACGTCCACGTGCTGCCGCGCCTGCCGAAGGTGGGCGGGCCGGCCAAGGTGGAGGTGCGCGCCTACCTGCGCAACATGACGGGCAAGGACCGCGAGGTGGACGTGGTGCTGGCGGTGGACGGCCAGCGCATCGTGCTGAAGGGCAAGAAGGTGCCGGCGGGGTCCCCGCGCATGCTCGCGAAGACCTTCACGATCAAGCGCCCGCGCCTGTGGCAGCCCGGCCGCCCGGAGCTCTACCCGATGACGGTGTCCGCCGAGGAGGGCGACAAGACGCGCGCCGACTACCGGGTGCGCTTCGGCGTTCGCAAGCTCGAAACGGCCCCCGGCGGTGTGATCCTGCTGAACGGCCGGCGCCTGAGCGCCCGCGGCGCGAGCATCCACGAGGACGACATCAAGGAGGGCGGCGCGCTCTCGCAGAGCACGCGCTCGCTGCTCGTCTCGCGGCTGCGCGACCTCGGTGCCACGATCACGCGCTCGCACTACCCGCTCCACCCGGCCTTTCTCGAGGCCTTCGACAAGTACGGGATCCTCTACTGGGTCGACGCGCCCGTCTACCAGATCCCGAACAGCTTCTTCAACGAAACCGGCGTGCGCGCCGCCGCCAAGCGCTCCGTCGCGCTGACGGTGCGCAACAACATCAACCACCCGTCGATCATGACCTGGTCGCTGGCGAACGAGCCGGCCGGCAACCGTTCGGAGCTCGGCATCGTGGGCCCGGGTCTGGCGCGCTTCATCGAGGACGGAGCGGCCACGGTGCGCGAGCTCGACGACACTCGCTTCGTCTCGATCGACCGCCAGTCGCGCGTGGGCGAGCCGCCCACCAGCTCCGTCTACCGCTGGCTCGACGTGCTGGGCGTGAACGAGTACTTCGGCTGGTACGACTCCTACAAGGCGGACCTGGTCCGCCCGCCGACCACGACCGACGAGCTGAGCCCGTACCTCGAGCAGGTCCACGCGGCCAACCCGAACCTGCCGCTGATGATCACGGAGTTCGGGGCCGAGTCGGTACGCGACGGCCCGGCCAACCAGCCGGGCAGCCGCCAGTACCAGCGCCGGTACGTGCTCGACCACCTGCGCATCCACGCGTCCAAGGCGTACGTGGCCGGGTCGATCCACTGGGCGCTGCGCGACTTCCGCGTGGACCCCACCTGGACCGGCGGCGCGCCGAAGGACTGGTCCACCCCGCCCTGGAACAACAAGAGCCTGATCGAGGAGTTCAACGAGCGCAAGCCGGTGTACTTCGACCTGCGCAAGCGCTGGCGCAAGACGCGAGTGCTGCGCTGACGGGCCCCGCTACCCTCCTCCGCCGTTGAAGCCCTCGGTCCTGCTCCTCACGCTCGCACTCGCGCCGATCGCCCTGCCGGCGTGCGGCCTGGGCTCCGACGACGCGAGCGGGAGCGACGACCTGGACGACCGCGCGGCCACGATGGTGTGTCTCCAGGACGCCGGAGTGAACGCGCATCTCGAGGGCCCCGAGGGCAAGCAGCAGATCGTCGTCGGCGACGGCGCGAACGCCCCGCACATCAAGTTCTCCCTGACCGCGGGCCAGGCCGAGGCCGACCAGTTCCAGGGCAGGGGCGAGGGAGCGGAGCAGATCGGCGGAGCGCTCCTCTACGTCGGCGACGGCAGCGACGACCAGCTCAAGCCGGTCGAGAAGTGCCTGGCGGACCTGTAGCCCCGCCTCCCGCCGAAGGGTAGGATCGACGCCACTGGCGGCCGCCCCGGCCGCCGGGCCGAGGGAGGACTCTGAGTGAACGGTATGCGCAAGGCACTGGCGGCGCTGGTTGTCGTAGCGGTCGGGCTGACCACGGGATGCACCCTTCCGCGACCTCCTGGTGCCGAGCCGCTGCGCTACCGCGACCAGGTGTTCAACACCGTCACGGTCACGAGCAACATCCAGTACGGCACCGCCCCTGACGCCAACAACCAGCCCGTCGCGCTCCGGCTAGACCTCTACCGGCCGCCGGCGAGCGACACCCGGACGAGCCGGCCCGCGCTCGTGTGGGTCCATGGCGGCGGCTTCAGCGGCGGTGACAAGACCAACGTAGTGCCGGTGGACGTGGCCAACACCTTCGCCAAGCTCGGCTACGTCGTCGTGTCGATCAACTATCGCCTGCTGGCTCCGAGCAACTGCGCCAGCAACCCCAGCCAATCCGCCTGCACGTTGGCAGCCCTCGAGGCCCAGCACGACGCGCAGGCCGCCGTGCGGTGGCTGCGCGCCAACGCCTCCACCTACGGAATCGACTCGAGCCGGATCGGCATCGGCGGCGAGTCGGCGGGCGGGATCACCGCCACGCTCGTGGGGCTGCACTCCGAGGACGTCGGCACCAGCGGCAACCCGGGCTTCCCGTCGACGGTCAGCGGGTTCGTGTCCGTTTCGGGCGGGCTGCCGGACGGGCTCTTCGCCAGCCCGGGCGACGCCTTCGGCCTGTTCTTCCACGGCACCGCGGACACCGTGGTTTCGTCGAACTGGTCAAACGCCACGGTCATGAAGATGCTCCAGGCCGGCGTGCCGGCGTGGCTCGAGCCCCAGCAGGGCGCCGGCCACGTGCCGTGGGGCGAGTACCGGACGCTGTACCTGCAGCAGTCGAACTACTTCCTCTACCTGGCGCTCGACCTGGCGCACGCGGCCGGCCAGCCGGCCTCCGCGGCCCGGGCGTCGGAACGGCAGCTGGAGCGACTAGCCACGAGCCAGGCTGCGAAGCAGCTGCTGACGCAGCATCCGAAGCTCAAGGCGGTGCAGAAGCGGGCGCGGCAGCTCGCGCGGTGAGTCGGCGGCCCCGCAGCGCTTCACGGCGCGGGCGTAAACGGCCGCGGTAAAAGGGGGGGCTTGACGAGAAATCAGTACATACGAGGCAAACCTCGTCAAACCCCCCGGCGAAGCGCCGCCGGCGCCCGCAGATTCAATCCCTTTACCGCTGCTGTTTACGCCCCGGGCCGCCCCTACGGCACCAGGTACACGCGCACGTCGTTGCGCCCGCTGCTGAACGACTCCGGCGGCACGATCACCGAAACCAGCTCGCCCGCGTCGCCGGTCGCGAGCTTGAACGTCTGCCCCACGCCCACGATCGTGCCGTTCACCGCCACGGCGACGTCGCGCCCGCCGTCGCCGCCGCCCTGCACGCGGCCGACCACGTGGGCTGGCACGAACGGCGAGCTGGGGTCGACGTTCTTGTAATCCGGCCCGTAGGCGAAGTCCACGTCCAGCGGCTGCAGCCCCGCCTGGTCCGCGCGCTTGCCCAGCAGCTCCTGATGCGAGCCCACGCGGTAGATGCGCGCCGGGCCGTCACTGCCGGTGCCGAACAGCGCGTGGTTGCGGTCGATGATCAGCTGGCGCTCGCGGACGAAGTCGGCGGCCGGGATGTCCAGCTTCTCGAAGCTGCCCCTCAGCAGGATGTGCAGCGCCTCTCGCTTCTGCACCTCGTCGGAGAAGGCCGAGCGGCCGTCCATCTTGACCCTCGGGTTCAGGTGCAGCAGGTCGAAGATCGTCGGCAGGATGTCGATCGTCGACACCCAAGCGTCGTCGGTCTTAGCGCGCTTCTGGCCGGGCGCCTTGATCAGCAGCGGCACGGGCGCGATCTCGGCGGCGTTCTTGCGCGTCAGCCGCCGCCGCTCGCGCGCCTGCGGGAACGCCACCCCGTGGTCGGCGGCCACGACGATCAGCGACTTGTCCCACATGCCCTCGCTCTTCAGGCGCTTCCACAGGTCCCGCAGCTCGTGGTCGGCGAAGCCCGTCTGCAGGAAGTGGCGCTCGAGGAGCACGTTCAGCTGCGACTGCCACTCGAACGACTGGTTCGACAGGCCCGGGATGGCGTCGTTGGCCTGACGGCGATAGCGGCGCGCGTCGGGCAGGTACTGCCATGGCACGTGCGGGAGCAGCGTGTGCTTGAAGTTGAGCGAGGGGCGCCGCGTGTTGTGGATCTGCTGGATCCATTCCTCGAAGCGCGCCTCGCGGCCGCCGTTGAGGTTCGCGCGCGTGCTGCGCTCCGCGCCGGTGCTGCCCAGGTCCGGCTTGTCCTCGGAGGCGCCGCCGAAGTTCCCCCAGTTCTCGGACACGGACGCGAGGTCGGCCTCCATCTTCGGCGGCGACACCACGTGCAGCCACACCAGCCCCAGGTCCTCGCTCATCGACTTCAGCCGGTTGCCGTATGACTCGTCGAGCCGCTGGTCCTGGCACAGGTCCCGCGAGCAGACCGTGGTGGCCTCCTCGGACACGTTCAGCCGGTGCGTCTTCGCGAACAGCGAGAAGATGCTGTTCGGGTGGTCGGAGGACGTGGGCAGCTTGTCCTTCGCCGGGAGGTTGCCGTCCATGATCGCCGGCTGCGCCCGCTCGGTCGAGTCGTAGACGGTGTAGGCGTTCCGAAACCAGGTGGCGTTGCGGGCCAGCTCCCCGAAACCGGGGAAGCGCTTCGTGTCCAGGCGGTCGTTGTCGCCGATCAGCGTGTTCGACGGCAGCTCGTCGAGCAGGACGACGACGATCGGCGCCTGGCTCACTCCGCCGATGGTGCGTGCGTGCGCCTCGTCCGGGAACGCCACCTTCGAGATCGGATCCGTGAACAGGAACAGCGCCAGGAACACGATCGGCGCCGGCGACAGCACCCGCAGGAAGGAGCGCACCGGCTCAGTTCGCGCGTAGAGCGCCGCCACGCCCGCGCCGATGGCGATCGAGAGGACGATCAGCACGGTGTCGGACGCCTCGATCGACTTCTTGAGCGCCTGGACGGCGATCAGGGCGACCAGCCCCACGATCAGGATCAGGTGGCCGGCCTGGCGGGGGCGCGGTCCCGCGAGTCCCGCGAGCGCCTCGATCGCCACCCCCAGCGCGGGCGGCACCACCACCAGCAGCACCGAGAAGCTGATCACGTCGAACCCGGAAGAACCGCGTGCGGCGAAGAACTCGGGGTTGTCCTTGAGCAGGTCGAACAGCGGCTGGGCCACCGCGAACGTCCACAGGACCGCGAGCCCGAGGTAGGCCCAGAGCAGCTCCCGCGCAGCCGGCAGCCGCCCGGCCGGCTCGCTCCCGGCCTCCGCTTCGGCCGTGCTCATCCCCGCTTCGGGCGGGCGAAGTACAGCACCCGCGTGCCCGACTCCAGGCGTTCGGACCGCTCGACCTCGAAGGCCTCTCCCAGCGCACGCTCGAAGTAGCCGAGCTCGTAGTCGGGGTGCAGGCCGTCGCGCTTGGGCGCCAACAGCTTCTTCACCATCGGGTCCTCGCGCGTGGGGAACTCGATCACGAGCGCCGACCCGAGCGAGGCGAGCCAGTCGATGAACTCCTTGACCGGGACGTTCGCGCCGATCGCGACGTGGTGCACGAGCGCCAGGGCCAGCACCAGGTCGGGCTTGCCGCGGTCGGGCAGCGCCTTGCGCTCGAGCCCGCGCCAGCCCAGGCCCGGCGACGGATCGGCCAGGTTCATGGTGAGCGTGAGGATCTGCTCGTTGCCCTCCTGCTTGAGGTCGCGGTAGAGCAGCTCGACCGGGCCCTGGTCGGCGTCCACGGCCACGACCGTCTTCGCGCCCTCGGCCGCGATGCGCGAGTAGCGGCCGTTGTTCGCGCCGATGTCCCAGACGAGGTCCCACGGCTGGGCGGTGGCCACCCTGCGAACGAACTCGTCCTTGCGGCGGGCGTCGTCGTCCGTGTAGCTGTTGCGCTCGCCGTAGGCGGTCCACACGCCCTGGGGCGGCTCCCAGGACAGGCGCTCGACCAGCTTGCGCATCTTGCGCACGTTGGCCACGAACAGCTCCTTCTTGAAGACCTGCTTGACCTCACGCTTGACCTGGTCGGGCCGGTCCGCGTAGCGGGCCTCGAGCCGCGCGTGCAGGAACACGTTGGTGAACACGCCCCTGTGGAAGCGATCGCGAAACGAGAGCAGGTTGCGCATCTGCGAAGGCGTGATGCCGTCGATCGAGCCGCGCAGCCACGGGTGGAAGGGAACGTCCTTCACCGCCTGGAGCAGGAGCGGGTACAGGTAGAGCATGCAGAACTGGCGGTAGCCGACCCACGGCTCGCCGTCGCGGATCCGCTCGAACGACCCGACGTCGACGAACACCGGGCGGGCGCCCTTGAACTGGACGTTGTACGGCGTGGAGTCCTTCAGGACCAGGTCGTGCTCGAGCGAGGCGAGCAGCAGGTCGAGCTGCACGAGCGCCGCGTCCTTGAGCATCGAGAAGGTCCACTCGTACGGGTACGACACGAACGGGATGCGCTCGTGGCGGAGCACCCCGGCCGGCTCGTGCACGAGCAGCCCCTCGCGCGCGGCGCGCACGCCGGCGGCGCCATCGGCGACCAGCTCGGTGCGCACGACGCGCTCGTCTTCGAGCAGGCCGGTGCCGCCGAGCGCCTCGAAGTCGCTCAGCCCGTCCGGCGAGAGCGCGCGGTAGACCTCGTCGCCCTCGTAGAAGACGCGGCTCTCGGGGTCGCGGAACGAGCCCGGCTCGAGGCCGGCCGGCTCCGTGCTTGCGTCAGCGGGCGGGGTCACGGCGCGGGGCATAGTAGAGGGTCCGCCGCGCCACGCGGGGCCGGGAGGGTGCTCCCCGGCGGAGAGCTACTCGCCTGCGGCCGGCTCGGCCTTGGTGGCCTCCGGCTCGTCCTTGCGGATGCGCAGGAACCGCAGCACGCGGTTCCAGTACAGCTTGGCGGTCACGGCGACCGCTGCGACGCCACCCGCGAGGATCTGCAGGATCATGCTCCCGCTGCCGGGATCCAGGTAAGCGAGCAGGGTGGTCATCGTGTTCGGGACTCCATACAGCCGGGGTCGAGAGAGGTCGGAGGCTAGCAGAGGTGTTGCCAGCCCGTGAACGGTTCGTAGTCACCTCGTTACTACCCGGGGCCCCGGAATCCTCCCACGACTCACGCGAGTGTGAATTCCCTGCAAAGGTCCTGTAAACGGCGAACGGATCGTGTTCCATTCGCGCTCCGCCAGCGGGAAGCTGATCTGCTCTCGCCGGTAGACCCGGATACTGCCCACGCGGGCCAGCGTCTGGCGGAACTTCGCACGCCCGCGCATGTAGACGCCGCCGGCGATCGGCACGCGTGAGGAGCGGAAGACCACCCGGTGGGCGGTGAGGCTCTCGACGAGCTCCATGGGGACCCCGAGCTCCCAGGCGAGGCGCGTCTGAAGGGCACGATTCGAGGTGGCAGAGCCGAACGCCCTAACGGCGCGCGCACCACCCGCCTCCCGCACGGCTTGCGCGACGTCCCGGTGCAACTGCATGCGCGCGCCCACCTCCCGGGCCTCGCCCTCGAGGCGCGTCACGCGCGCGGCGAGGAAGCCCTGGCCGGCGATCGCCAGAACGGCCAGGGCAGCGGTCGCCCCGGCCAGGCGCCAGGGACCGGTCCGCGCCGGGGCCAGCGCCGGCAGCACCTCCGCCAGGCGGGCCGCGCCGACCCCGGCCAGGACCGAGCCCACCGCCAGCGCCGGCAGCACGTAGCGCGGGTTGCCGCTGAAGCCCGCCTGCGTCATGCCGGCGAACAGCACCACTTCGGCGAGCGCGGCCGCCGCGAGCCCGAGCACCGCGCGCTGCCGCCGCGCGAAGGCCACGGCGACCGCGACGAGGGCGAGCAGCTCCAGCGGCAGCCCCGCGTGGTTGTGCACCCGCTCGAGTGCTCGCAGCCAGGGCCGCTCGGCCAGCGACAGGCTCCAGGCCGGCTGGCTGCGCGCCTGCGCGCCGCCGTCCAGCGGACTGCCCGAGCCGATCCACTCCGGGCCGATCCAGGCCAGCGGCAGCAGCAGGAGCGCGCCGGCCACCAGCGGGCGCAGGCGCGGCTCGGCGCGCCACGCCCAGAGTCCGTAGAGGCCCAGGAAGCCGAACAGCTCGGGCCGCAGCAGGCACGCCAGCGTGCCCAGCACCACCGTGTGACCGGTGCGGCCGTCGAGGTGGCGCTCGATCGCCCACAGCATCAGGGCGACCGCGATCGGCGCCTCGCTGCCGTGCGCGGAGAACTGGAACCAGTCGGGCGTGAGGAACAGCGCGACGGCCGCCACCGCCCCGCCCAGGAGGCCCGCCGGCCCACCGCCCGCGAGCCGCCGCGCCAGGCGGAACGCGAGCGCGAGCGCCAGCAGCGCGCCCGCGCGGGCGACCACCATCCAGAGTTCCGGCGGCAGCCCCCGGTCGACCTCGCCCAGCGGCGCGAACAGCGTGGTCAACGCCACCGGCAGTGGCTTCCACGACGGACCGCCGTTGGTGTCGAGGTGGAGGTGCGCGAGCTCGCGGCCCCAGATCAGCCACGCGAGCGGGTCGTAGCTCGGCTCGGACGGCAGCACCAGCGACGCTCCGGCCAAGCCCAGGCACGCGGCGATCGGCTTCCACATGGCCCGCCGGCACGCTAGGCGCGCGCCGGCCTCTCGATGTGAAGCCGGCGTAACGGAGGCGTGAACGCCATATGAAACCGAGCCGCTTACCCGGCCTTTACGCTACGGGGCGAGCCGCATGAAGCTGATCATCCAGATCCCCTGCTTCAACGAGGAGCAGACCCTCCCCGGCACGCTCGCGGACCTTCCGCGCGAGATCCCAGGGGTCGACGAGGTGGAGTGGCTCGTGATCGACGACGGCTCGACCGACCGCACGGTCGAGGTGGCGCGTGCGGGCGGCGTCGACCACGTCGTGCGCCTGACCAACAACCGCGGGCTCGCTGCCGGCTTCCAGGCGGGGCTCGACGCGTGCCTCAAGCTCGGCGCCGACGTGATCGTCAACACCGACGCGGACAACCAGTACCTCGGTAGCGACATCCCGAAGCTGCTCGCCCCGATCCTCGACGGGCACGCCGACATGGTGATCGGCGACCGCAAGACCGATCAGATCGAGCACTTCTCGCCGGTGAAGAAGCTGCTCCAGCGGTGGGGCAGCGCGGTCGTGCGGCGGGCCTCGGACACCGGCGTGCCGGACACCACCTCCGGCTTCCGCGCCTACAACCGCGAGGCGGCGCTGCAGATCCAGGTGGTGTCGAAGTTCACCTACACCCTGGAGTCGATCATCCAGGCGGGCAAGATGCTGGTGGCGGTCGACCACGTCCCGGTCAGCACGAACCCGAAGACGCGCGAGTCGCGCCTGTTCCCGTCCACGGCGGCCTACGTGCGGCGCAACGGGGTGTCGATCTTCCGCATCTACGCGCTCTATGAGCCGCTGCGCCTGTTCCTGGCCGCGGCCGCGGTCGTGGCCCTGATCGGCCTGGTGCCCTGGGCGCGGTTCCTGTGGTTCCTGGTCACCGGCGACGGGGGTGGCCACATCCAGTCGCTGATCCTCGGCTCGACCTTGTTCATAGTCGCGGTGCAGCTGGCCGCGCTCGGCGTGGTGGGCGACATCCTGGCCGGCTCCCGAGTGCTCCAGCAGCGCATCCTCGAGCGCGTGCGGCGCGTGGAGCTGCACCTGGGCGTGGAGCCCTCGCACTACGAGCCCGGCGCCCGCGAAACCGGCCAGGAGGCCACCACGGGCGCCCGGGCCGGCCGCGCGACCGGCAAGACCGAGGACCGAGAGGCCCTGAAGCTGTGAGCGCCACCTTCCTCCCGCTCGCCCGGTCGGCGACGCTGTGAGCGCCACGGCCGAGGTCCCCACCGGTAACACGTTCGACAAGTACGGCTCGTCGAACCCGGTCGTGAAGCGGCTCATGGCCGGCTTCCACTCCACGCTCGACGAGCTGTGGGCCCAGGCCGCGCCGCGATCGATCCTCGACGTGGGCTGCGGCGAGGGCGTGCTCACGGCCGAGTGGGCCGAGCGCCTCGGGGACGGCCGCATCGTCGGCATCGACCTCGACGACCCGAAGCTGCGCGCCGACTGGGAACGCCGCTCGCGCCCCAACCTGGAGTTCCGCGTCGAGGAGGCCACCTCGCTCTCGTTCGCCGACGGCGAGTTCGACATGGCGTGCGCGATCGAGGTGCTCGAGCACGTACCGGAGCCGGAGGCGACGCTGGCCGAGATGGCCCGCGTGGCTTCGCGTCACCTGCTCGTGAGCGTTCCGCGCGAGCCGCTCTGGCGCGGCCTGAACGTGGCCCGCGGCTCTTACCTGCGGGACCTCGGCAACACCCCGGGTCACGTGAACCACTGGTCGAAGCGGGCGTTCGTGGCCCTCCTGTCCCGGTACGGGACGGTCGAGGAGGCGCGCTCGCCCTTCCCTTGGACCATGGTGCTTGTCCGCGTCAGCTGAGCCACGAAGCTTCGGGCGCGGCGCGGCGATCCTGTCGGTCGGGATCGGCCTCACCGGCCTGATCACCTTCGGCTACTTCGCGCTCGCCAGCCACACCCTGCCGGAGGCCCAGTACGGGCGCATCACGCTGCTGTGGTCGGCCGTCTTCATCACGGTGTCGGTGCTCTACAGGCCGGTCGAGCAGCTGCTGTCGCGCACGATCGCCGACCGCGACGCGCGCGGCATAGCCGGCGCGGAGCACCTGCGCGTGGCCGCCACGATCCAGCTGGCGCTGGGCGTGCTGTTCGTGGTGGTGGCGCTCGCGCTGCGCGGCCCGATCGAGGACGAGCTGCTGGGCGGCTCGGGGTCGCTCTACACGATCATGATCGTGGCGGTGCTCGCCTACGCGGCGAGCTACTTCGCACGCGGGTTCCTGGCCGGACACCGCCGCTTCGGCCTGTACGGCGGCCTGGTGCTGATGGAGGCGAGCTCGCGGCTGGTGTTCGCGCTGATGGTGGCGGTGGGCATCGCAGAGGGCCAGACCGCGGTGGCGCTCGGCATCGCGGCGGCCCCGATCGTGTCGCTTGCGGTGGTGCCGTGGGCGCTCGGGCGGCGGCTGCGGGCGCAGCCGCCGGTGGAGGCGGACGCCGGCGACGAATCGGCGTTTACGCTCGCGCGCGGCAGCGGCTTCGCCGTCGCCGTGCTGCTGATCATGCTCAGCGAGCAGACCTTCCTCAACGCGGGCCCGCTGCTCGTCAAGGCGAGCGAGGGCTCCAACGGCGCCGCCCTCGCCGGGTTCACCTTCAACGTTTTGCTGATCGCCCGCGCGCCGCTGCAGCTGTTCCAGGCCGTTCAGACCTCGATCCTCCCCCACCTCACCCGCCTGCGCGCGAGCGGCGAAACCGACCCGTTCCGGCGCAGCGTCAACCTGACCCTGATCGCCATCGCGGCCTTCGCGGGGTGCGTGGCGCTGGTGATGCTGGCGGTCGGGCCGTGGGTCATGGACATCCTGTTCGGCGGCGCCTTCGACTACGAGCGCGGCGGCCTGGTGCTGGTGTCGATCGGCATGGGCCTCTACCTGTCGGCGGCCACCCTCAACCAGGCGCTGCTCGCGCACGGCCGGGCGCCGCAGGCCTGCGGCGCGTGGATCGCCTGCGCGATCGCCTTCACCCTGTTCCTGCTGATAGCCGACTTCGAGGACCGGGTGCTGCAGGTCGAGATCGCCTTCGTGGGCGCCGCCGCGGGGCTCAGCTCGCTGCTCTGGTTGCTCTACCGGCGTGCCTGACATCCTTCCAACATGGCCGCTCCCAAAGTCGGGGATCCCGCACCGGACTTCGAGCTCGACGGCACCGACGGCGCGTTTCGCCTCTCGGAGCATCGCGGCGAGCGCGTGGTGCTCCTCTTCTACCCCGAGGACAACACCGCCGTGTGCACTCGCCAGTTCTGCTCCTATCGCGACGAGGCGGAAAGCTTCGATGCGCTGGAGGCAACCGTCGTCGGGATCTCCACGCAAAGCGTCGAGTCCCATCGCGACTGGACCGCCAAGCACGGTCTGACCGTGCCGCTGCTCGCCGACCCGCGCAGCAAGGTCGCAAAGGCGTACGGCGCTCACCGAACCCTGGGCGGGACCACCCGGGCTGTGGTGATCGTCGACGAGGACGGCCTGGTCGGTCACCGCCACGACCACCGGCTCGGGCTCGACTTCCAGAGCGTCGACGACCTGCGCGACGCGCTCGAGTCGATGCCTGGTCCCCGCACCTGATCCGGTGCCCGAGACGGTCACGATCCCGGCCCGCTTCAACGGCCCGCCGGCGTCCGCCAACGGCGGCTACGCGTGCGGCGTGGTGGCGGGGCTGGTCGGCGCCGAGGAGGTCACCGTCTCCCTCCGCCAACCGCCTCCGGTCCGGGAGCCGCTGAGCGTGGTTCGAGACGGCGAGCGCGTTGAGCTGCGCGACGACGCCGCGCTCGTCGCGGACGGCGCGCCGGCCGAGCTGCTGCTGGACGTGCCCGATGCGATCTCGCCGGACGAGGCGGCCGCCGCGTCGCGCGCGGGCAGCGAGCACTGGTGCGCGCACCACCCCTTCCCCACCTGCTTCACGTGCGGCCCCGAGCGCGACCAGGGCGACGGCCTGCGGCTGTTCCCGGGCGCGTTGCGCGACGGCACGTTCGCCGCCGACTGGACGCCCGACGAGTCGCTCGACGACGGCTCGGGCCACGTGCGGACCGAGTGCCTGTGGGCGGCGCTCGACTGCCCCACGAGCGCGCCGGTGGCGAACTTCGCCGCCGGGCCGCCGATGGTCCTGGCCCGGCTGACGGCTCGCCTCGGCTGCTCGGTGAAGGTCGGCGAGCGGCACGCGATCCTCTCCTGGCCGCTCGCCGAGGACGGGCGCAAGCGCCACGCCGCGTGCGCGCTGTTCGACTCCGCCGGACGGCTGCTGTGCGCCTCGCAGGCGCTCTGGATCGAGCTACGCCAGGAGTAGGCTGCACGGATGGCGCTCCACTACCGGACCTGTCCCTTCTGCGAGGCCACCTGCGGACTCGAGGTGGAGACGGAGGGAAGGGAGGTGGTATCCGTTCGCGGGGACGAGCAGGACGTGCTCAGCCACGGCTTCATCTGCCCCAAGGCGTTCGGGCTCAAGCAGCTGCACGAGGACCCGGACCGCCTGACCACGCCGCTTGTCCGCCGCAGCGGCGAGCTGGTCGAGGCGACCTGGGACGAGGCGTTCGAGGAGATCGACCGGCGGCTGACGCCGCTGCTCGCCGAGCACGGCCGCAACGCGGTGGCCGTGTACATCGGCAACCCGAACGCGCACAACCTCTCCTCGCTCGCGTACGGGCCGGTCTGGCTGCGGGCGCTGGGCACGCAGAACATCTACTCGGCGTCCACGGTCGACCAGATGCCGAAGCAGGTCAGCGCCGGCCTCATGTTCGGCACGATGCTGTCGGTGCCGGTGCCCGACGTGGACCGCACCGACCACCTGCTGATCCTGGGTGCCAACCCGCTGGTATCGAACGGCAGCCTGCTCACGGCGCCGGACATGCGCGGAAGGCTGCGGCGCATCCGCGAGCGCGGCGGCAAGGTCGTGGTAGTGGACCCGCGCCGCACGCGGACGGCCGACGAGGCCGACGAGCACCACTTCATCAGGCCCGGGACCGACGCTCTGCTGCTTGCCGCGATGGCCTGCACGCTGGTGGAGGAGGACCTGGTGGATCCCGGCCGCCTGCTCGAGCACCTCGACGGGCTCGAGCAGGTCACCGCGCTGGTGCGCGACTTCACGCCCGAGCTGGTGGCCGGCGCCTGCGGGATCCCCGCGGAGGAGATCCGGCGCATGGCGCGCGAGCTGGCCGCGGCGCCGCGGGCCGCCGTGTACGCCCGCATCGGCACGTGCACGCAGGAGTTCGGCACGCTGGCCAGCTGGCTGGTCGACGTGCTGAACGTGCTCACCGGCAACCTGGATCGCGAGGGCGGTGCCATGTTCCCGCTGGCCGCCGCGGGTCAGCGCAACGCGTCCGGCACCCCCGGCGGGGGCAAGGGCGTCCGCTTCGGGCGCTGGCACAGCCGCGTGCGCGGGCTGCCCGAAACCTATGGCGAGCTGCCGGTGGCGTGCCTCGCGGAGGAGATCGAGACGCCCGGCGAGGGACAGGTGCGGGCGCTCGTGACCGTGGCCGGCAACCCGGTGGTGTCCACGCCCAACGCCGAGCGGCTCGAGGGCGCGATCGAGGGCCTCGACTTCATGCTGGCGGTCGACATCTACGTGAATGAGACGACTCGCCACGCCGACGTGGTCCTGCCCGGACCCGAGCCGCTCGAGAAGTCCCACTACGACCTGGCGCTCTACCAGCTCGCCGTGCGCAATGTGGCCAACTACTCGCCGCCGGTGCTCGAGCCGTCGGGCCCGGCCGAGTGGGAGGTGTTCCTGCGCCTGGCCGGCGTCCTCGCCGGGCAGGGCCCGGACGCCGACCGCGCGGCATTCGACGACCTGGTGATCGCCACGCTCGTCCAGCGCGAGGTCGGGGACCCGGGCTCGCGCGTGGCCGGTCGCGAGCCGGCCGAGCTGCTCGAGGCGCTGGAGCCTCGGCGCGGCCCCGAGCGGGTGCTCGACCTCATGCTGCGCGCGGGGCCCTACGGCGACGGGTTCGGGGCAGAGCCGGAGGGGCTCACCCTCGATGTCCTGGAGCGCAGCCCGCACGGCGTGGACCTCGGCCCGCACCGTGAGCGCGTGCCCGAGGTGCTGCGCACGCCGTCCGGGAGGATCGAGCTGGCGCCGGAGGCGATCGTGGCGGACGTCGAGCGGCTGTACGGGGCGCTGGCGCGCGAACTGAACGGCGGCCTGGTGCTGATCGGCAGGCGCCAGCTGCGCTCGAACAACTCGTGGATGCACAACCTGCCCGCGCTCGTGAAGGGCAAGGACCGGTGCACGATGCACGTCCACCCCGACGATGCCGAGCGGCTCGGCCTCGAGGACGGGGGGCGCGCGGTGATCAGCTCGGCGACGGGCCGGATCGAGGCGCCGGTGGAGCTGACCGACGGGATCATGCCCGGGGTCGTGTCGATACCGCACGGATGGGGACACGGCGCGCCGGGAGTGAAGATGGGCGTGGCCAGCCGCCACGCCGGCGTCAACAGCAACGTGCTCGCCGACGAGTCGCAGGTGGACCCGCTGTCCGGCAACGCCGTCCTGAACGGCATTCCGGTCGAGGTGCGGGCCGCGGTGCCAGAGCCGATCCCGGTCTGACTATCGGCTTCGACCGGCGGTGCGGGTTTCCCCTGGTTGCTGCCGTTCGGGCGCGTTGCAGTCGCGCCTAGATCGGCGAGAGCATCGAACCGCCGCAATTGCGGCAGGTCACGTTGGCGGTGTCCGACATGCGGGCGATCGTGGAATGGGCGCCGCAGTTCGGGCATGCGGAGCGCAGCTCGAAGCGGCGCAGGCAGTAGACGCAGCGGTAGCGTCCGGGCAGGTTCGTCCCGCGCAGCCACGCCTCCCCGCAGGACGGGCATTCGGGTCCCAAGTTGGTCTTCTCCTCGCTTGCCAAGCGCTGGGCGTACCGTACTCGGTCCCCCCGCGAGCGCGCCAACTCAGCGGCCGTCCAGTGTTTGGCCGCGCCCTGCGCGGCCGCGCAGCCAGGCCGACGCCTCCATCGGGCGCTTGCCCGGCGGCTGCACCTCGATCAGCTGCAGCGCCCCCTGGGCCGCACCGTAGAGGAGGCCCGACTCGCGCTCGACCAGCTCGCCCGGAGCGATGTCGTCGACTCCTGCCGCGAGCGCGACCCGGCGCACGCCGAGGCGCTCACCACCGTCGAGCGGCACGTAGGCGCCGATGTGCGGCGTCAGCGCGCGCGCGCGGCGCTCCAGCTGGTCGGCCGGGCGGGCCGGGTCGAGCAGGCGGTCCTCGGGCTCGATCTTGTCCGCGTAGGTCACGCCCTGATCGGGCTGCTCGCGGAAGGCCGGCTGGGTGTCCAGTGCCTCGACCAGCAGCTCGCCTCCGAGCGCGGCCAGCCGCCCCGCGAGGCTGCCGTAGTTGTCGTCGGGGGCGATCGGCTCGGAGCGCTGAAGGCAGGTCGGGCCGGCGTCGAGCTCGGCGATCGGACGCATGATCGTGACGCCCGTCTCCTCGTCACCGGCCTCGATGGCCCGCTCTATCGGAGCCGCCCCGCGCCAGCGCGGCAGCAGCGATGGATGCACGTTCAGCATGTCGTGAGCGGACAGCAGCGGCTCCTTCACGAGCGCGCCGTAGGCGCAGATCACAACCGCCTCGGGCTCGGCGGCGGCGATCGCCTGACGCGCCTGCTCGCTATTGACGTCCTCCGGCTGGATCGTCTCGACGCCGAGCAGAGCCGCCCGGGCGGCAACGGGCGGCGACTGCAGCGACCGCCCGCGCCCGCGCGGGCGGTCGGGACGCGTGACCGCGAGCACCGGCCGGTGGGGGGTGGCCGCGAGGCGCTCGAGCACCTCGACCGCGAACTCGGACGTGCCCAGGTAGACGGTCCGCATGGCCGCGAGCCTACGCCGAGCCCAGGATCACGACGTGCAGCGTGCGCGGGCCGTGGACGCCCTCGACGCGGCTGAGCTCGATGTCGGAGGTGGCGGAGGGGCCGGAGACGAACGTGAGCGGCCGCCCCTCTCCGACGGCGCCTGCCAGTTCTTCCACGGCCTCGGGGATGAGGTCCGAGATGGCGTCCGCGGCAACCACGCAGAGGTGATAGTCGGGCACGAGTGTGAGCGCGCGCCGGCCCTGGGCGGCGCCGCCGTCGAGCACGATCGTGCCGGTTTCCGCGATGGCGAGCGCGCAGCCGGTGAGCGCGCCGTCGACCTCGTCCAGCTCCTGCGGGGACAGGGTCGCGTCCGGGATCAGCTCGACGTGGTCCGGGCGCCACTCGGCCGGGAGGTCGGGCGGGACGGCGAGCCGGCGGGCGCCCGCCTCTGCGCAGAGCTCGGCGAGCACCCGGGGGAGCTCTGCTGGAGCGGCACGCCGCACGGTCGCCCGGTACTCGCCCACGCGGTCGGCGAAGAGATCGACGATCTCGGCACGTGAGCGCTGGCTCCGCCTGCGGTACTGGCGTGGGATCTCGACCGGGGGCGGCCCGTCCGCCAGCGCTGAACGGATGCGGCCAAGGATGGCCGCCCGGGCGTCGCCGCTCTCCGCGGAGGCGTCTCGTTGCCGCGAATCTGACGTTGACCTTGACATGCATGGGAAACGTTGGGTTCGCGGGCCCGCCGGAGCCTGAGCCCCCTCCCCCCGCTCGCTGCGCCACCAGTCCCGGAAGGTCTGCGCGGGCGGTTCGGGGAGGTCGCGGGTCTCGGTCCAGCCGGAGAGCGGCCACGGCAACCGCGGGACGCGCCCGCGGCGCGCCAGCGGCCGGGAGCCGAGCCGCGCAGCGCGCTGGGCGGCCTCGAAGGAGCGCCGCGACGCAAACGCGCGATACAAGGCCTTCATCGCCGCTTTCTCGGGCTTCCAACCCGGCTCCGAATCGACCACCCGACCGCGCAGGTGCACCAGCACCTTGGGTATGTCGATCTCCACAGGGCACACCTCGTAGCAGGCGCCGCACAGGCTGGAGGCGTACGGCAGCGACCGCCCGGACTCGAGGCCGTGCAGCTGCGGCGTCAGGATCGCCCCGATCGGCCCGGGGTAGACGGACTCGTACGCGTGGCCGCCCACGCGCGAGTACACCGGGCAGACGTTCAGGCACGCCGAGCAGCGGATGCACCGCAGCGCCTGGCGGCCGACCTCGTCGGCCAGCACGCCGGTACGGCCGTTGTCCAGCACCACCAGGTGGAACTCCCGCGGCCCGTCCCCCGGGCGCACGCCGGTCCAGAACGACGTGTACGGGTTCATCCGCTCCCCGGTGGACGAGCGCGGCAGCAGCGCCAGGAAGACCTCCATGTCCTGCCACGCCGGCACCAGCTTCTCCACCCCCATCACCGTCACCAGCACCTCGGGCAGCGTCGTGCACATGCGCCCGTTGCCCTCGGACTCGAAGACGCACACCGTGCCGGTTTCCGCCACGGCGAAGTTCGCGCCCGACACCCCCATCCGCGCGGACAGGAACTTGCGCCGGAGGTGCAGCCGCGCGGCCTCGGCAAGCGCCTCGGGAGCGTCGCTTAGGTCCGGTAGGCCGAGCTCGCGCGCGAACAGGTCGCGGATCTCCGCGCGGTTCTTGTGGATCGCCGGCACCAGGATGTGCGACGAAACCTCGCCGGCCATCTGGATGATGAGCTCGGCCAGATCCGTCTCCACCGCGCGTACGCCGGCTTCCGCCAGTGCCTCGTTCAACCGAATCTCGTCCGTGGCGATCGACTTGACCTTCACGACCTCGTCGACACCGGCGGAGCGGGCGATCGAAGCCACGATCGAGCAAGCCTCAGTGCCGTCGCTGGCCCAGTGCACTACGCCGCCCGCGCCGACCACGGCGGATTCGAGAGCCTCGAGGTGGCGGTCGAGGGCAAAGAGAGAGGCGTCCTTGATGGAGCGGCCAGCGCTCCGCAGCTCCTGCCAGTCCGGCAGCTCCCCGACTACCGCGGCCCGCTTCTCGCGGATCGTCCCCGTCGCCTTCGCCAGGTTGCGGCGCAGCTGCGAATCGCGCAGGGCCACCGAAGCCGCCGCCGGGAAGCTCACGAGGCCAGCACCTCGGCCAGGTGCGCGGTCCGCACACCGGTGCGCTGCCGCGACAGCGCGCCCCCGATCTGCATCAGGCACGAGTTGTCGGCCGCGCACACCACCTCCGCCCCCGTGTCGAGCACGGCGCGCACCTTGTCGGCGACCATCGCCGACGACACCTCCGCGTTCTTGACCGCGAACGTGCCGCCGAAGCCGCAGCACTCATCCGCCTGCGGCAGCTCCACCAGCTCGATCCCGCGCACCGCCCTGAGCAGCCGCAGCGGGCGGTCGCCCACCCCCAGCTCGCGCAGCGAATGACAGGTCGGGTGGAAGGTCACGCGGTGGGGGAAGTACGCGCCCACGTCCTCCACCCCCAGCCGGTCCACCAGCAGCTCCGACAGCTCGTACACCGGCGGCCCGTCGTCGGGCGCGAGCTGGTGGCGCAGCATGCCGGCGCAGGACGCCGACGGCGTCACGACCACCTCGGCGTCCGCGAACACGCGCGCGAAGCGCCGCGCCAGCGCGGTGCCCTCGCGGGCGTAGCCGGAGTTCACGTGCATCTGCCCGCAGCATGTCTGCTCGAGCGGGAAGTCGACGTCGCAGCCGAGCCGTTCCAGCAGGCGGACCACCGCCCGCCCGGTCTGAGGGAAGAGGGTGTCGTTGAAGCAGGTGACGAAGAGGGATACGCGCACGCCCGTTAACTCTTGCGGTTTCCCCTCAGGCCGAATGGGGAAACCGCCAGCGAAGGGGAGCAACGAGGGGAGAAACCCGTGTACACGCAGCACTTCGACCCGGTATCGAACTCGCTTGGGCTGAGTTCGATCTTCGCGGCACTGCCGATCCTCGCGCTGTTCGTGCTGCTGGGCGGCGTGCGCGTGGCGGCGCAGTGGGCGGCTCTGAGCGCACTTGGCATCGCCATGCTCGTCGCGATCATCGTCTACGACATGCCGGTCGACCAGACCGCGCTGTCGGCAAGCGAGGGAGCGGCCTTCGGCCTGTTCCCGATCATGTGGATCGTCGTCACGGCGATCTGGATCTACAACATGACGGTGGAAACCGGGTACTTCGCGGTGCTGCGTCGATCGTTTGCCGCGATCTCGGACGACCAGCGCGTGCAGGCCGTGATCATCGCGTTCTGCTTCGGGGCGCTGCTCGAGGCGTTGGCGGGGTTCGGTACCCCGGTGGCCATCACCTCGGTATTCCTGATCGGGCTGGGCTTCAAGCCCATCAAGGCGGCGTCGGTCGCGCTCGTGGCGAACACAGCGCCCGTGGCGTTTGGCGCCATCGCCATCCCAATCGTCACGCTCGCCGACATCACCGGCCTGCCCAAGGACGACCTCGGGGCGATGGTTGGCCGCCAGACGCCGTTCCTGGCGCTGCTAGTCCCCCTGATCCTGATCGGCATGGTCGATGGCGCTCGCGGCGTGCGCCAGGCCTGGCCCGCCGCGGCCGTTGGCGGATTCGTCTTCGCGGTCGCCCAGTACGCCTGCTCGAACTTCATCTCGGTGGAGCTCACCGACATCGTCGCCTCGCTTTCCTCGACCGCAGCCCTCGTGCTCCTGCTGCGGGTCTGGCAGCCGTCGGAGCCGCTGATCGGGGAGATCGGCGGGGGCGCCACCCGACCCGCGGTAGCCGGCGCAGAGGCGCACGACCCTGGCCTGGAGGCCGAGGTCAACCGGCGCGACGACACCCAGAAGGACCCGCCCGCGGATGTCGTCCGCGCCTACGCCCCCTACCTGATCGTGATCGCGGTCTTGTCGATCGCCCAGATCCCGGCGATCAAGGACAAGCTGGTGGAGAAGCCCTGGACGACGACCCTCCAGTGGCCGGGACTCGACGTGGTGAACCCGGACGGCGATGCGATCACCTCGCTGACCTACAACGTCAACTGGCTGCCCGCGGCGGGCACGCTGCTGCTCATCTCCGGCCTGATCACGATGGCCGTTCTGCGCGTCTCGCCGGGGCGGGCCTTGAAGGTGTTCGGCGGATCCGTCGACCAGCTCAAGTGGGCCATTCTCACGGTGGCGTCCGTGCTGGCCCTCGCCTACGTGATGAACCAGTCGGGTCAGACGATCACGCTCGGTCTGTGGGCGGCCGGCGCAGGTGGCGTCTTCGCCTTCCTCTCCGGGCTGATCGGCTGGCTGGGGGTGGCCGTGACGGGGTCGGACACCTCCTCGAACGCCCTCTTCGGCGGGCTGCAGGTGGCGGCCGCCAAGGACGCTGGCATCTCGCCGACCCTACTGGCCGCGGCCAACAGCTCTGGCGGTGTCCTGGGCAAGATGATTTCGCCCCAGAACCTCGCCATCGGCGCCGCGGCGGTCGGCATGGCGGGGCAGGAGGGCAACCTGTTCCGTAGGGTGGTCAAGTGGAGCATTCTGCTGGTATTGGTAATGGCCGTGCTCGTCTACCTGCAATCGACGGCGGTGCTGGACTGGATGGTCGTGAAGTGAATGCCGGCGCATCCGCCGACCTCGGCCCGCTGGTCGCGGACCTGAGGGAGGCGGTGGGCGCCGAGCACGTCGTCACGCACGACCACCAGCTGCGCACCTACGAGTCGGACGGGCTGCTCCAGTACGCGGTGACCCCGGGCGCCGTGGTGCTGCCCGGCTCCGCGGAGGAGGTGCAGGCGGTCGTGCGTGCCTGCCACCGTGCCGGCGTGCCGTGGGTCGCCCGCGGCGCCGGGTCGGGGCTCTCGGGCGGAGCCACGCCCGTGGCGGACGGGCTCCTGATCTCGCTCAGCAGGATGCGGCGCATCCTCGAGGTCGACCTGCCGAACCAGCGCGTCGTCGTGGAGCCGGGCGTGACCAACATCGCCGTGTCCCAGGCCGTCGCCCCGGATCACTTCTACCCGCCCGACCCGTCGTCGCAGATCGTGTGCACGATCGGCGGCAACGTGGCCGAGAACTCGGGCGGCGCGCACTGCTTCAAGTACGGCTTCACGACCACCTACGTGACCGGGCTCGAGGTGGTGCTGCCAGACGGCGAGCTCGTCCAGCTCGGCGGCAAGGAGGTGGACCAACCGGGGCCCGACCTGCTGGGCGCGTTCGTGGGCTCGGAGGGCACCCTCGGCGTGGCCACCAAGATCTGGCTGCGGGTCGTGCCGAAGCCCGAGGCGGTGCGCACGCTGGTGGCGTTCTTCGGCTCCCCGACGCAGGCCGCCGACGTGGTGTCGGAGATCGTCGCGGCCGGCATGGTGCCGGGCGCGATCGAGATGATGGACAACCTCTCGATCGCGGCCGCCGAGGGCTACACCGGCGCCGGCTTTCCCACCGACGCCGGCGCCGCGCTGGTCGTGGAGCTGGACGGCTCGGACGCCGAGTGCGAGATGCGCTTCGAGGAGGTCGTGGCGATCTGCGAGCAGGCCGACGCGGACTCGATCCGGGTGGCGCAGGACGAGGCGGAGCGCGAGCTGATCTGGAGAGCGCGCAAGGCCGCCTTCGCCGCGATGGGCCGGATCGCTCCCAACTACTACGTGCAGGACAGCGTCATCCCGCGCACCCGGCTGGCCGAGGTGCTGGGTCGCATCGCCGAGCTCGGCCGCGAGTACGACCTCAGGGTCGCGAACGTCTTCCACGCCGGCGACGGCAACCTGCACCCGCTGGTTTGCTACGACGGCTCGGTGCCCGGCGAGGCCGAGCGGGCCGAGGAGTGCGCGGGGCTGATCGTGGCGGCCTGCGTCGATGCCGGCGGCTCGATCACGGGCGAGCACGGTGTGGGCATCGACAAGAAGCGCTACATGCCCCAGATGTTCACCGACGCGGACCTCGGCACCTTCCAGCGGCTGCGCTGCGCCTTCGACCCCGACCAGCTCGCCA
Organism: Thermoleophilaceae bacterium; assembly: GCA_034664125.1. GTDB lineage: Bacteria > Actinomycetota > Thermoleophilia > Solirubrobacterales > Thermoleophilaceae > JACVRW01. The sequence continues at coordinate 29,888 of JAXDIG010000049.1, forward strand.
ACCCCGGCAAGGTGATGCCCACCCCGCGCCTGTGCGGCGAGGTCCCCGGCCCCTACAGACAGCACCCGCTCGAGCAGATGGGGCTGGCGGAGCGCTTCTGATGGCCACCGCCGAGGCCAGACGCAGCGCACCGGCGTCGGCGGCCGAGCTCGCCGCCGAGCTGGCCACGGCCGCCGAGGCGGGCGCGAGCGTGCGCGTGACCGGCGCGGGCACCAAGCTGCGCTGGGCCCCGGACGCCCGCCCCGCGCTCGAGCTGTCCACCGCCGGGCTCGACCGCATCGTCGAGCACAACGCGGGCGACCTCACGGCCGTGCTGGAGGCGGGCGTGCCACTCGGCCGGGCCCAGGAGCGGTTCCGCGAAGCCGGCCAGATGCTCGCCCTGGATCCACCCGACGCGGGCGGCGCCACTATCGGCGGGATCGTCGCGACCAACGACTCCGGTCCGCTGCGCGCCCGCTACGGCAGCGCGCGCGACCTGGTCGTCGGCATGCGCGTGGCGCTCGCCGACGGCACGGTGGCGAAGAGCGGCGGCAAGGTGATCAAGAACGTCGCCGGCTACGACCTGGCGAAGCTGTTCACGGGTTCGTACGGATCGCTGGGGGCGATCCTCGACGTTTCGGTGCGCCTGCACCCGCTGCCGCCGCAAACCGCCACCGCGGTCGGCCACACGCACGACACGGGAGTGCTGGCCCGCGGCGCGGCGGCGCTCTCGCACGCCCGCCTCGAGCAACTCGGCCTGGACGTGCGCTGGGCGGCCGGGGCGGGCATGGTGCTGGCGCGCTTCGGGGGCGTGGCGGCGCACCCGCAGGCCGAGACGGCCGAGCGCCTGCTGCGCGAAGCGGGCCTCGAGGCCGAGCTGGTCGCGGACGACGAGTCGCTCTGGAACGCTCAGCGCGACGGCCAGCGCTCTCCGGAGGGGCTCGTGGTGCGCGTGTCGGGCCTGCAAACCGACCTGGCGGAGCTGGCCGCCACGGCGGAGCGCCACCGCGCCACGCTTGTCGGCCGCGCGGGCCTCGGCCTGTCCTGGCTGCGCCTGGACGACGGCGACGGCGAGCCGCTGCTGAACGAGCTGCGGCAGCGCCACCTGGCCGTGGTGCTCGACCGCCCGGCGGGCATGTCGGCCAATCCGCGAGAGCCGCTCGACCCCGGCGCCGCCGTGCTGCTGCGTCGAGTCAAGGAGCGCTTCGACCCGACCGGAACGCTGGTCTGATGGCGTCGCTCCGGCGCGGGCAAAGCCCGCACCCTCGCGCACAGCCGGCGTCGCTCCGGCACGAGCAAAGCCCGCATCCTCGCGCACAGCCGGCGTCCTGGGACGACACTCGCCCGCCGCAGCTGGAGCTGATCGACGACTGCGTTCACTGCGGCTTCTGCCTGCCGACCTGCCCGACGTACGTGCTCTGGGGCGAGGAGATGGACTCGCCACGCGGGCGCATCGTGCTGATGAAGCAGGGCCACGACGCGATCTCCGCGCCGCTCGTGGAGCACCTCGACAACTGCCTCGGCTGCATGGCGTGCGTGACCGCGTGCCCCTCCGGGGTCCAGTACGACAAGCTGCTCGAGGACGCGCGGGCGCAGGTCGAGCGCAACTTCGATCGCCCACCGTCCGACGGCGCGCACCGTCGTTTGGTGTTCGAGCTGTTCACGCGTCCGGGCCGGCTGCGCGCGCTGGCGCCCGGCGCGGCGCTGGCGCACCGGCTCGGCCTGCCGCGGCTGGCCCGCAGGCCGGCCGCCAGGCGACTGTTTCCGCGGCTGGCGGCGGTCATCGGGATGACCCCGCAGGCGACGGTCAGGCACTCGCTCGCCCGGCTGCCCGCGCGGTTCGAGGCACGCGGCGAGAAGCGCGGCGAGGTGGCCCTGCTCCAAGGCTGCGTGCAGCGCGTCTTCTTCGGCCACGTGAACCGCGACACCGCGCTCGTGCTCGCGGCCGAGGGCTTCGACGTGCACGTGCCGCGCCTGCCGCGCTGCTGCGGGGCGCTGCCGATGCACGCCGGCGCCGACCCTCAGGCGCGCGACCTGGCCAAGACGACGATCGAGGCGCTCGAGGGCTTCGAAACCGTGGTTGTGAACGCGGCCGGCTGCGGCTCGGCGATGAAGGACTACGGGCACGTGCTGCGCGACGAGCCGGAGTGGGCGGAGCGCGCCCAGCGCTTCGCGGCCAAGGTGCGCGACGCCAACGAATTCCTCGTCGAGGTCGGCCCCCGCGCGGAACGCCGGCCGGTGCCGATGAAGGTCGCCTACCACGACGCCTGCCACCTTGCGCACGCCCAGAAGGTGCGCGACCAGCCGCGCGAGCTGCTGCGCTCGATCCCGGAGCTGGAGCTGGTCGAGCCGCGCGAGTGGGAGCTCTGCTGTGGCTCGGCCGGGATCTACAACCTGGTCAAGCCAGAGCCGGCCGCCGAGCTGGGCGCGCGCAAGGCGCGCAACCTGCTCGACACCGGCGCCGAGGCAGTCGCCGCGGCGAACCCCGGCTGCGCGCTGCAGATCACGGCGCACACCGAACAGCTGGGCAAGGCGCTGCCGGTGCTGCATCCGATGGAGCTGCTGGCCCGGTCGATCGTCTAGGGCGCCTCAGGCGCCCGCCGCGCCTGTCTCGCCGTTTCCATCCATGCGGTCGAGGACGCGGAACAGCGCTTGACGCTGGGCGCGCAGCTCCTCGACGAACTCCCGAGTGCTCCGCTCCAGGGCCTCCGTGTGGGCGACCGATCGACGGTGCAGGTCGGCGAAAATGAGCTCCTGACGGCGCGTCAACTCCCGCAGGAAGCCGCGCACGTCCTGGAAGGCAGCCTCGTTCTTCGCGACCGCGCGCTCGTAGCCGGCCATCACTTCGTTGCTGCGCCGCATCGTCTCGTCGCTGCGCGCCATGATCTCGTTGCCGCGCTCCGTGTGCGCGTCGAGCCGTCGCAGGAGCTCGTCGTCGTCCACGGCTCCAGGATCGCGATCGCTCCGTTGCTCGACAAGACGCGAGCGTGACGACCTCGGCGCGGGACCGTTACGTGCCACACTTCCCCGCCTCATGTCGGCTGCCGATCGCCTGCGCACCGCCCTCGAGGCCCGCGACCTCGACGCCGCCGTCGCCACGATGGCTCCGGACGTGGTCTTCCGTAGCCCGATCGTCCACAAGCCCTACCACGGCCCGGAGGCCGTCCGGGCCCTGCTCGAGGGCGTGCTGGCGGTCTTCGAGGACTTCCGCTACGAGCGCGTCATCGGCGCACCCGACGCATCCGACCACGCGCTCGTCTTCGCCGCCCGCGTGGGCGACCGGGAGCTGCAGGGAGCCGACTTCCTCCACGAGAACGCCGACGGCCAGATCGACGAGTTCGTCGTGATGGTGCGCCCGCTCACCGGCGCACTGGCGCTGGCCGACGGCATGCGCGCCCACTTCCAGGGCACGGGAGTGCCGGCACCCTAGCCCGGCAGCGGCCAGGTGTGCACGGGCTCGTTCGCGTGCATGTGCTCGCGGTAGCGGACCGTCATCTGTCGCAGCGCGTCGAGCCGCTCCAGCCTTCCGCCCTCGTAGAGCCGGTGGAAGGCCGCGGCCTGCCACGCCGCGCCGTTCTGCATCGTCACGCAGCGGCGCTCGATCACGCCGAGCAGCCGCTCGCGGTCCGACGCCGCGATGCCGGCCTGCTCGAGGCCCTCGTGGGCCGCCGGCAGCAGCCGCCGCAGGACCAGCTCGCTCACCGGCACCTCCCCGATGCCGGGCCAGTAGAGGCGCGCCTCGAGGCCGTCGCGCGCGGCGGCGTGGAAGTTCTCCTCGGCGGCCGAGAAGGACATGCGCGTCCACAGGGGCCGCTCCTCTGCCACGAGCGCCCGCACCAGGCCGTAGTAGAACGCGGCGTTGGCGCAGATGTCCACCACGGTCGGCCCCGACGGCAGCAGCCTGTTCTCCACGCGCAGGTGCGGCCGCCCCCGCACGGCGTCGTAGATGGGCCGGTTCCAGCGGTAGATCGTCCCGTTGTGCAGGCGCAGCTCGGCCAGGCTCGGGGTGTCGCCGCGCTCGAGCATCTCGGCCGGGTCCTCGTCCTCGCACACCGGCAGCAGCGCCGGGAAGTAGCGCACGTTCTCCTCGAACAGGTCGAAGATCGAGGTCACCCAGCGCTCGCCGAACCACACGCGCGGGCGCACTCCCTGTGCCTTCAGCTCCTCGGGGCGCGTGTCGGTCGCCTGCTCGAATAGCGCGATGCGCGTCTCGCGCCAGAGCTCCTTGCCGAAGAAGAAGGGCGAGTTGGCCGCCACCGCCACCTGCGCCCCCGCGATCGCCTGGGCCGCGTTCCAGAAGTCGGCGAACGCCTCCGGCTCGACCTGCTGGTGCAGCTGCACGCTGGTGCAGGCCGCCTCGGGGGCGATCGTGTCGGCGAACGTCTGGAGGCGCTCCACGCCGTTGATCGAGATCTCGAGGTCCTCGCCGCGAGCCGCGAAGATCTGCTCGTTGAGCAACTCGTAGCGCGGGTTGTCGCTGAAGCTGTCCCGCGTGAGGTGCTGCTCGGTGACGGTCGGCAGGATGCCGATCAGCATCATGTGCGCCCCCACCGTCCGCGCCCGCTCCTCGGCGTGGTTGAGGTCGCGGCGCATCTCCTCCTCCAGCTCGGCGAAGGAGGACCCCTCGAGCAGCCGCGGCGGCACGTTGATCTCGAGGTTGAAGCGGCCCAGCTCGGTCTGGAAGTCCGGGTCGGCGATCGCCTCGAGCGCCTCGGCGTTCAGCATCGCCGGGTCGCCCTGCTCGTCGGTCAGGTTGAGCTCGATCTCGAGGCCGACCGAGCGCCGCTCCGGATCGAAGCGGGCCTCGCCCAGCATCCGCGCGAACACGTCGAGGCAGGCCCGCACCTTCTGCCGATAGCGCTGCCGGTCCTCGCGCGAGAAGACCTCGGATGACACGTCCCGCCCCACGGCCGGACTCTATCCTCGACGGTCCATGTCGACTCAATACATCTTCACGATGTACAAGCTGTCCCGCGTCCACCCGCCCGACAAGCGGGTGCTGGAGGACATCTCGCTGTCGTTCCTGCCGGGCGCCAAGATCGGCGTGCTCGGCGCCAACGGCGCGGGCAAGTCGACGCTGCTGCGGATCATGGCCGGGCAGGACCCCGGGTACCAGGGCGAGGCGCAGCTGGCTCCAGGCGCGACCGTCGGCCTGCTCGAGCAGGAGCCGCAGCTCGACCCCGACAAGGACGTGCGGGGCAACGTCGAGGACGGCGTCCGCGAGGTGCGCGACATGCTCGACCGCTTCAACGAGCTCGCCGCCGCCTACTCGGAGGAGAACGCCGACGAGTTCGGCCGACTGCAGGACCGCATCGAGGCGGCCGACGCCTGGCAGCTGGACACCATGGTCGAGATCGCCATGGACGCCCTGCGCCTGCCGCCCGGTGACGCGGACGTGTCCACCCTCTCCGGCGGCGAGCGTCGCCGCGTGGCGCTCTGCCGGCTGCTGCTCACGGCACCGGACCTGCTGCTGCTGGACGAGCCCACCAACCCACTCGACGCGGAGTCGGTCGCCTGGCACGAGAAGCACCTGGAGCACTACAACGGCACCGTCGTCGCGGTCACCCACGACCGCTACTTCCTCGACAACGTGGCCGGCTGGATCCTCGAGCTCGACCGGGGCCGCGGCATCCCCTTCAAGGGCAACTACTCCGCGTGGCTGGAGCAGAAGCAGGCGCGCCTGTTGCAGGAGGAGCGCCAGGAGTCGGCGCGACAGCGCACGATCGCGCGCGAGCTGGAGTGGGTGCGCGAGTCGCCCAGGGCGAGGCGCACCAAGTCGCGCGCCCGGCTGAACCGCTACGAGGCGCTGCTCGCCGAGGAGTCGACGGTCAAGCTCGATCAGGTGCAGATCCACATCCCGGCCGGCCCGCGCCTGGGCGACGTGGTCCTGGAGGCGGATGGCGTCCGGAAGGGCTACGGCGACCGCCTGCTGATCGAGGACCTCTCCTTCACGCTTCCGCCGGCCGGCATCGTCGGGGTGATCGGGCCGAACGGCGCGGGCAAGACGACGCTGTTCCGGATGATCGTCGGCGACGAGGAGGCCGACGCCGGGGCGCTGCGCCTCGGCGAGTCGGTCGAGCTGGCGTACGTGGACCAGAGCCGCGACGCGCTCGATCCCGAGAAGACCGTCTGGGAGGAGATCTCGGACGGCTACGACAACATCAAGGTCGGCGAGCGCGAGCTGAACTCGCGCGCCTACGTCGCCGGGTTCAACTTCCGCGGCTCGGACCAGCAGCGCAAGGTCGGGGTGCTCTCGGGCGGCGAGCGCAACCGCGTGCACCTCGCGAAGCTGCTGCGCCGCGGCGGCAACCTGCTGCTGCTCGACGAGCCGACCAACGACCTCGACGTCGACACCCTGCGGGCGCTCGAGGAGGCATTGCTCGCGTTTGCGGGGTGCGCCGTGATCATCTCGCACGACCGCTGGTTCCTCGATCGCGTCGCCACCCACGTGCTCGCATTCGAGGGCGATTCCCAGGTCGCCTGGTTCGAGGGCAACTTCGAGGCGTACGAAGAGCATCGCCGGGGAACGTTGGGCGCTGAGGCCGATCGGCCGCACCGGATCACCTACAAGAAGCTGACGAGGGCGTGATGATCGAGATCAGGGCAAACGTCGAGGACCGCTGGGACGAGGTGCTCACCGACGACGGGCTGGCGCTGGTGGGGCAGCTGCACGAGCAGCTCGATGGCCGCCGCCGCGAGCTGTTGGGTGCCCGCGAGCGGCGCCAGGCCGAGCTGGACGCCGGCGGCACGCTCGAGTTCGTCCGGGCGCCGGAGGACTTCACGATCGCGCCGGTGCCGGCCGCTCTGGCCGACCGGCGCGTCGAGATCACGGGGCCCACCTCGCGCAAGATGGTCATCAACGCGCTGAATTCGGGCGCGCGCGGGTTCATGGCGGACTTCGAGGACTCGAACTCGCCCTACTGGGCCAACATGGTCGGCGGCCAGGTGAACCTCGCCGACGCCGCCCGCGGCTCCATGGAGCACGAGGAGAAGGGCAAGCGCTACCGCCTCGAGGAGGACCCCGCCGTGCTGCTCGTGCGGCCGCGCGGGCTGCACCTGCCCGAGCGCCACCTGCAGGTCAACGGCGAGCACGTGGCGGGGGCGTTCATGGACTTCGGCCTCTATGTGCACCGCAACGCCGAGGTGCTGCTCGAGCGCGGCCTCGGGCCCTACTTCTACATCCCGAAGCTCGAGTCGGCGCGCGAGGCGGCGCTCTGGCGCGACGCCTTCCTGATCGCCGAGCACGCGCTCGGCCTGGAGCGCGGCACGATCAGGGCCACCGTGCTGATCGAGACGGTGCCCGCGGCGTTCGAGATGGACGCGATCCTCTACGAGCTGCGCGACCACGCCGCCGGGCTGAATGCCGGTCGCTGGGACTACATCTTCTCGATGATCAAGCGCTTCCGCTCGCGGCCCGACTTCGTGCTGCCGGACCGCTCCGAGGTGACGATGACCGTGCCGTTCATGCACGCCTACTCGGAGCTGCTCGTTAAGACCTGCCACGAGCGCGGCGCGCACGCGATGGGCGGCATGTCGGCGGTGATCCCGTCCCGCACGGATGAGGAGGCGAACCGAAAGGCCTTCGAGGCGGTGCGCGCCGACAAGGAGCGCGAGGCCAACGCCGGCTTCGACGGCACCTGGGTCGCGCACCCGGATTCGGTGCCGGTCGCCATGGAGGCCTTCGACGAGGTGCTGGGCGACCGGCCCAACCAGGTCGACCGCCGGCGCGACGACGTGTCCGTGGGCGCCTCCGAGCTGCTCTCGGCGGCGCAGACGCCGGGCGAGGTCACCGAGGAGGGGCTGCGCCTGAACGTGAACGTCGGCATCCAGTACATCTCGTCCTGGCTGCGCGGCAACGGAGCGGCGGCCATCTACGGCCTGATGGAGGACGCCGCGACCGCGGAGATCTCACGGGCACAGGTGTGGCAGTGGATCCACCACGGCGAGGTGCTCGACGACGGCCGGCCGGTCACACCCGACCTCGTGCGCACGCTCGCCGGCGAGGAGCTGGAGAAGATCCGCGAGGACATCGGCGACGACGAGTGGTTCTTCGAGCAGGGACGGCCGGACCTGTCGCGCTCGCTGTTCGAGCGCGTCGCGCTCAGCGGCGAAGAGTTCGTGGAGTTCCTGACGCTGCCCGCGTACGACGAGCTGCTGAAGCTCGAGCGCTAGCGGGCGACTGTCGCGCCGGTGCGCTCGGTACATAAGGCCGGCCGGCGAATCGAATATTCGACACCTATGCCGTGCACAACATTCGACTCGTGGCGTTCGGGGCCCGGCGGGACCGCGAGAGCGGGGCCGGGCCCGAGCCGCGCCGGCGCGGCAGCCGCCGCGCGCTACGCCGCTTCGCGCGAGCGCTGCTCGGCTTCGCGCAGCTCCCGCAGGGCGCGCTTGCGCTCCTCGCGGTCGGTGCGCTCCAGGATCAGCACGCCGTCGAGATGGTCCAGCTCGTGCTGGATCACGCGCGCCTCGAGGCCGGAGGCCTCCACCAGGCGCTCCTCGCCTTCCTCGTCGAGCGCTCGCACGCGCACGTGGACCGGCCGGTCCACGTCGACGATGATGCCGGGGATCGACAGGCAGCCTTCCTCGCCCAGCTCGACGTCGCCGCTGGCCCATTCGAGCTCGGGGTTGGCGAGCACGATCACGGGTGCGTCGGGGCCGATGCGGTAGACGACCAAGCGCTGGGAGATCCCCAGCTGCGGCGCCGCGAGGCCGACGCCGATGGCGTCGTTCATGATTCCCGCCATCCGGCTGACCTGGCGGCGCAGCGAGTCGTCGAAGCGGTCGACGGGCGTGGCGCGGGACTTCAGCACCGGGTCGCCCAGGCGGCGGATGAACGACATCGCCGCGGCCCGGCGAGCCTCGACCTCGGGGTCTAGCGGAGGCGCCTCCTCCGGCTCCGCGACGTCGACCTCTACCGCCTCGACCTCGGCCGGCACGGCCTCGGGCTCCGTGGTGTCCGTCTCCCTCTCCTGCGCCATGTGCGCGAGTTTAGCTTCCCGCGAGCCGCTTGGGGAAGGCTCCGCGTGCGCTCTCTACTGGGGGTCCACGTCCACCGCGAACGCGGCGCCGGCGTGCTTGCGGTCGCCCGCCACCGCCTCCACGGCGCCCCTCACGGCGGCGATCGCCGGCTCGCGCTCGCGTGACCGCACCACCAGCTGCGCGCGGTGGCGCGCCTGGCGCCGGAACAGCGGTGCGGGCCCGAGCGCCGGTACGCCGGCGGCCTCGATCAGCTCGCGCACGGCCGCCGCGGCCTCCTGCTCGGGACCCGGGTCCGCCGCGGAGCACACCACCCTGATCAGGTGCCCGTAGGGCGGGTAGGCGAACGCCTCGCGCCGCGGCAGCTCGTCCGCGAGGAAGCCGCCGGCGTCGTGCGCCGCCGCGTGGCGCAGGGCGCGGGCCTCCGGCTCCAGCGCCTGGACGATCACCCGCCCCCCGCGCTCGCCCCGGCCGCTGCGTCCGGCCAGCTGGGCCACCAGCGAGAACGTGCGCTCCTCGGCGCGGAAGTCGGGGAAGCGCAGCGTCGCGTCGGCGTCGAGCACCACGCCCAGGGTCACGTCGGGGAAGTCGTGCCCCTTGGCGACCATCTGAGTGCCGACGAGCACGCCCGCCTCGGCCGCCTCGAACGCGCGCAGCACTCCGACGATGCCCGAGCTTGCCGCCACGTCCGAGTCGAGCCGGAACACGGGCAGCGGCCTCACGAGGTCCTCGAGCTCACGCTCGAGCTGCTCGGTCCCGGCGCCGTGGCGCGCCACTGACACCGAGCCGCAGTCCGGGCACTCGGATGGGACGCGCGCCCGGTGGCCGCAGTGATGGCACGCGAGCTCGGCCGCGGCCTGGTGGAGCACCAGCGTGACGTCGCAATCCGGGCACTCCCACACGCGGCCGCAGAGCCGGCAGGACAGGAAGTTCGACCAGCCGCGGCGGTTGAGCAGGACGATCGCCTTCTCGCCGCGACGGCGCACGCCGTCCAGCTCGCTGCGGGTGCGCTCGTGCAGCGGACCGGACGCGCCCGCCATTCCCACCACCTCCACCGGCGGCAGGCTGCGGCCGTCCACCCGCTCGCGCAGCTCGAGCCGCTCGTAGCGGACCAGGCTCTCGGGCCGCGGCGTGGCGCTCCCGGCGAGCAGCACAGCTCCCTCGAGCGCGGCACGCCGCTCGGCCACCACGCGGGCGTCGTAGCGCGGGTCCCCCTCCTGCTTGTAGGAGGAGTCGTGCTCCTCGTCGACGACGATCAGGCCGAGATCGTCGAACGGCGCGAACACGGCCGAGCGCGGCCCGACGCACACGCGCGCCTCGCCGCGCCGCATGCGCCACCACTCGTCGTAGCGCTCGCGCGGCGAGAGCTGGGAGTGCATGATCGCCACGGCGTCGCCGAAGCGCTCGACGAAGCGGCCCGCGGTTTGAGGCGTGAGCGCTATCTCCGGCACGAGCACGATCGCCGAGCTGCCGCGCCGAAGCGCGGCGGCAACCGCCCGCAGGTACACCTCGGTCTTGCCGCTGCCGGTCACGCCGTGGAGTAGGAGCGGCCGCCCCGGGGGGCCGCCGAGGCGCCCGACGATCGCCTCGAGCGCCGCGTGCTGCGCCGCCGTCGGCTCGACCGCCCCGGCGCGCGCGCCCACGCCGTCGATGCGCGGTCGGCGCGACGCCTCGGTCGCCTGCTCCAGGGACACGAGCCCGCGCCGCTCCAGGCTGCGCAGGGTCGAATGGTCCGCCCCCGCCAGCCGCGCCACTGACGACGCGCTGGCCGGGCCCGCGGCCAGGGCGTCCAGCACGGCCCGCTGGCGCTCCCCCAGCCGGCCGCCGTCGCCTTCCAGCGCAGCCCGGCCCGCGCCGGTGAGCGTCGCCCGCAGCGACCGCCGCGGGCGCAACGGCCGCCCGGAGCCGGTGCCCGTGCCGGGCGGCAGCACGAGCGCCAGCCCGCGGGCGGGAGTGGAGACGTACTCGGCGGCCACCCACAGCCCCAGCCGCACGAGCATCTCGGGCACATTGGCCTCGAGGGCGGACAGCGGCTCCACCAGCCGCTCCGCGGGCACGTCGCTGGTCCCGGCCAGGTCCACCACCACGCCCAGCAGCCGGCGCCGGCCGAAGGGCACGACCAGCATGCTGCCCACGCCCACGCCGGCCAGCTCGGCGCCGAGCCGGTAGTCGAACGGCCCGCGCAGGGCGCGCGCGGGCGTCAGCGGCTCGACCTTGGCGATCACCGCCCCGACGCTACGAGGGAGGCCGGACGACGCCGGATGCAGCGGGCCCGCCGTTCTCCCTACCCATTTGGGGGGGTGCCAGCCGGTAGACGAGGCAGTATCCTCGACTCGTGGGGGCAAGGGATCGCATCCTCGATACCGCGTACGACCTGTTCAGCCGTCACGGCGTGCGCGCCGTCGGCGTCGACCGGATCGTGGCGGAGTCGGGCGTGGCGAAGATGAGCCTGTACCGGCACTTCCCCTCCAAGGACGACCTCGTGCTCACCTTCCTGCAGGAGCGCGAGCAGCGCTGGACCAACGACTGGCTGCGCACGGAGGCCGAGCGGCGCGGCGACAGCGCCGCCGGGCGCATGCTGGCGATCTTCGACGTCTTCGGCGAGTGGTTCTTGGTCGAGGACTTCGAGGGGTGCTCGTTCATCAACGTGCTGCTGGAGTTCGACGACCGCGAGCACCGCGTGCGCCACGCCACCGTCGAGCACCTGCGCAACATCCGCTCCTTCCTGCGGGAGCTTGCCACCGAGGCCGGCGCGGCCGATCCCGAGGCGCTCGCCCACCAGTGGCACATCCTGATGAAGGGCTCGATCGTGGCGGCCGGAGAGGGCGACCGCCTCGCGGCCGAGCGCGCTCGCGAGATCGGCGAGCTGCTGCTGGAGCGCGAAGCGATCGCCGTCTGATCCAGTCCACCGCGCCACACGTCACGATGTGGCGAGTGGCGATCGACTTCGATGCGGAGGGACTGCTGGACGGCCTTCAGGACGAAGCCGCGCGCAACGCGCGCCTGGACCTGCTGCGCAGCCTGGAGGCGGACGGCTTCTCGCTCGAGCAGATGCGCCAGGCCACCGCGGAGGGACGGCTCGTGCTGCTCCCGCTCGAGCGCGTCCTGGACACCGAGGGCGAGCGCTACACGCGGGCGGAGATCGCCGAGAAGACCGGACTGGACGTGGACTTCCTCGCCGAGGCCCGCCGCGCGGTCGGGGGTCCCGCGACCGATCCGCACGAACGAGTTCTCACTGAGGACGACCTCCAGCTCGCGGAGGGCGCGGCCGCGCTGCTCGCTGCCGGCCTCGATGGCGAGCAGTTCCTCGACCTGACCCGCCTGATGAGCCAGGCGATGGGCAACGTGGCGGCCGGCTTCATGTCGATCTTCGGCGAGGCGCTGCTGCGTCCCGGCGACAACGAGCTCGACCTGGGGCTGCGCTATGCGGAGTCGCTGCGGAACTTGGGCCCGCTGGCGGCCCCGACGCTCGGTCACATGCTGAACCTGCGCATGCGCGAGGTGATCCGCAACGCCGCGGTCGGCGAGGCCGAGCTGCGCACCGGGCACCTGCCGGGGGCGCAGCCGATCACCGTCGGCTTCGTCGACATCGTCGGCTTCACGCGGCTGGGCGAGGAGATTCCGCCCGAGGACCTGGGCGTGCTCGTGCGCGACTTCGAGCGCTCGGTCGAGCGGGCCACCCAGCCGCCCGTCCGGCTCGTGAAGACGATCGGCGACGCCGCGATGCTCGCGGCCCCTTCGCCGAAGCCGGTGGTGGACGCCGTGCTCGGCCTGGTCGAGGACTCGCGCGGGGGCGAGGGACGCCCCCAGCTGCGCGGCGGCGTGGCCTCGGGTGAGGCGCTCCAGCGCGCCGGCGACTGGTACGGGCGGCCCGTGAACCTGGCGTCGCGACTGACTTCGTTCGCGCGGCGCGGCAGCGTCGTGGCGTCGAAGGACGTCCGCGACGCCGTGCCGGAGGGCTACGCCTGGTCGTTCGCGGGCAACCGCCGCTTCAAGGGCGTGGGTGACGAGGTGCCCGTGTACCGCGTGCGCCCCGCCGAGGCGAGCCCCGGCGCGAGCTAGCGCCTAGGCGTTCGCCGGCTCCGGGTTGCCCAGGCCCGCGGCCTGGCGCAGCGCGTCCGCCTTGTCGGTCTTCTCCCAGGTGAAGTCGGCGTCTTCGCGGCCGAAGTGCCCGTAGGCCGCGGTCTTCTGGTAGATCGGCCGGTGCAGCTGAAGCGTCTGGCGGAACGAGCCGGGGCGCAGGTCGAAGTGCTCGTCGACGAGCCGCACGATCTCAGAGCGCGCGATCTTCTCGGTCCCGAAGGTCTCGACCATGACCGACACCGGGTGTGCCACGCCGATCGCGTAGGCCACCTGAACCTCGCACTTGTCGGCCAGGCCCGCCGCGACCACGTTCTTGGCGACGTAGCGCGCCGCGTAGGCGGCCGAGCGGTCGACCTTCGACGGGTCCTTGCCCGAGAACGCGCCGCCGCCGTGGCGGGCCATGCCGCCGTAGGTATCGACGATGATCTTGCGCCCCGTCAGGCCGGCGTCGCCCACGGGGCCGCCGATCACGAACTTGCCGGTCGGGTTGACCAGGAAGTTGCGCCCGGTGTGATCCAGCAGCTTCTTCTCGTCGTAGAGCTCGCCCGGCAGGATCGGGTGGACCACGTGCTCCCACAGATCCGGCTTGATCATCGTCTCCGCGTCCACGCCGTCCCTGTGCTGGGTGGAGATCAGGATGCGCTCGATCTCGATCGGCCAACCGTTCTCGTAGCGGATCGTCACCTGCGTCTTGCCATCGGGTCCGAGATAGCCGATCTCGCCCGCGCGGCGCACCTCGGCCAGCCGATGGGCCAGCTTGTGCGCCAGCGAGATCGGCATCGGCATCAGCTCGCGCGTCTCGCGCGTCGCATAGCCGAACATCATGCCCTGGTCGCCCGCGCCCGCGATGTCGAGCTCGTCGTCGTCGGACGGGTCGGTGCGGGCCTCGTAGGCCCTGTCGACGCCCTGGGCGATGTCGGGCGACTGCTCGTCGATGGCTGTAATGACGGCGCAGCTGTCGCAGTCGAAGCCGTACTTGCCGTCGCAGTAGCCGATCTTGCGGATCGTCTCGCGCGCGATCTTCGGGATGTCGACGTAGACGTCCGTGGTGATCTCACCGGACACGACGACCAGACCGGTGTTGACCAGGGTTTCGCAGGCGACGCGCCCCTCGGGGTCCTCCGCCATCACGGCGTCCAGGACACCGTCGGAGATCTGGTCGGCCATCTTGTCCGGATGGCCTTCGGTCACCGACTCCGAGGTGAACAGGAACTCGTTGTCTGAAAGCGGCTGCGTCGTCATGGGTCGGGGAAGGGTACAGATGGACCGCTTCGCCGCGGCTCAATCCGAGCGGCCGCGGCTCGTCTTGAAGTCGATCACCAGCGGCACGCCTTCGAGGCTGTATCGCTCGCGCAGCCGGTTCTCGAGGAAGTAGGCGTAGTCGCGCGTGACCTGGCCGCGATTGTTGACCTGGATCGCGAAGCGCGGCGGGTTCGTCTCGAACTGGGCCATGTAGTACATGCGCAGCCGCTTGCCGCGCACGGCTGGGGGCTCGCGCAGGCTCTGCAGGTCCCCCAGGAAGCGGTTCAGCTCCGGCGTGGGGATCCACTGTGCCGAGCGGTCGGCCAGCGACAGCGCCTCGGCGACGAGCCGCTTGAGCCCGCGCCCGCTCTTGGCGGACACGGCCAGCACCTGCGGCCGCTGGCGCAGCTTCTTCGCCACGCGCGCCTTCGCGTCCTCCAGGTCGGTCCGGGTCACGTCCCACTTGTTCAGCGCGATCACCGTCGCGCAGTTGTTCTTCATCGCCATTTCTGCGACGCGCAGGTCGGCGCTGGTCACGCCCTCGTCCGCGTCGCACACGACGATCGCCACCTGGGCGCGGTCGGCGGCCTGCTCGGAGCGCAGCTGGGCGTAGTAGTCGATCGAGCCGGCCACCTTGGTGCGCCGGCGCAGGCCGGCGGTGTCGACCAGGACCACCTCGCGCCCGTCGAACTCGATGCGCGTGTCGATCGAGTCGCGCGTGGTGCCCGCGATCGGCGTCACGATCACGCGCTCCTCGCCGAGCAGCCGGTTCAGCAGCGACGACTTCCCGACGTTCGGCCGCCCGATCAGCGCCAGCCGGCTCACGTCCTCCCGCTCGCCGGCGTACTCGGGCAGGCGCTTCACGATCAGGTCGAGCAGGTCGCCCGTGCCGAGCCCCTGGGTGGCGGACACCGGCATCGGCTCGCCCAGGCCGAGCGCGTAGAACTCGGACGCGAGCCCCTGCTGGGTGCCCTCGTCGACCTTGTTGGCGACCACGATCGCGGGCACCGGCCCGCCGCGCAGCTCGCGCGCCAGCTCGGCGTCCCCGGGCCGCAGCCCGGCGCGCGCGTCCACCACGAGCACCGCCAGCTCGGCGTCCGCGAGCGCGGCCAGCGCCTGCTGGCGGATCTCGTCGGCCAGCTCGTGCTCGCCGGCGATGTCGACCCCGCCGGTGTCTATGAGCGTGAAGCCGAGGCCGTTCCAGTCGGCGTCGACCTCCTTGCGGTCGCGCGTGACGCCCGCCTGCTCGTGCACCACGGCCTCGCGCGTGCCGGACAGGCGGTTCACCAGCGTGGACTTGCCGACGTTCGGGTAGCCGACGACCGCGACCTTGGAGCGCTTCATGACGCTTCCTGCACTAGGCCGACGATGCGCCGAACCACGTCGTCCAGCGTCATCGAAGTGGTGTCCAGCGCCAGCGCCCCGGGCGCCATCTGGAGCGGCGAGTGCTCGCGCCCCTCGTCCTGGGCGTCGCGCAGGGCCTGGTCGCGCAGCACCGTGTCGAGGTCGGTGCCGAGCTCCGTGGCGCGGCGGCGGGCGCGCTCCTGGGGGCTCGCCGTGAGGAAGATCTTCACGGGGGCCTCGGGCGCGACCACGGTGCCGATGTCGCGCCCTTCGACCACCCAGTCGCCGTCGGCGAGCAGCTCGCGCTGCTTGCGCACCAGCGCCGCGCGCACCCTGTCGTTGGTGGCGACCCGCGAGGCGGCCTCGGATACCTCGGGCGTGCGCAGCGCCTCCGTCACGTCCTCCCCGTTGACGAGCACGCGGTCGCCGAGCTGTATGTCGAGGTTCTCCGCGTGCTCGGAGGCGGCGCCGCCGTCCCGCTGCGTGAGCAGGCCCACGGCGCGGTACATCGACCCCGAGTTGAGGTAGGGGAAGCCGAGCGCCCGGGCCACTGCCTGCGCAACGCTGCTCTTGCCCGCACCGGCGGGCCCGTCGATGGCGACGACCATTGAAAGGAGGCTATTCACCGCGTCAGCCGAGCAGGGCGGCCAGGTCCAGCTCGAAGCCGGGGTAGGAGACGCCGGCCGCCTTCATGTCCAGCACCTCCACGCCCTCCTCGGAGGCCAGCCCCGCCACGGCCCCCAGCATCGCCAGGCGGTGGTCACCGCGGGAGTCGATCGTGCCCCCGCGCAGGGGCGAGCCGTCGCCGCGAACCACGAAGCCGTCCGCGGTTTCCTCGATGTCCGCGCCCAGGCCGCGCAGCCCCTCCACCACCGCGGCGATCCGGTCGGACTCCTTGAAGCGCAGCTCCTCGGCCCCGCGCACCACCGTCTCGCCGTCCGCGAACGCGCCGAGGAGCGCCACCAGCGTCAGCTCGTCGATCGCCAGCGGCACCTCCTCAGGCTCGACCACGGTGCCCTCCAGCCGGCTGGAGGCCACGTCGAGCTCGCCCACGGGCTCGGTGTCCGTCTGGGTGCCGGGCTCCTCGAGGTCGCCCAGGATCACGGCGCCCATGCGTTCGGCGATGCGGAAGAAGCCGGTGCGCGTCCAGTTGAGCCCCACGTCCTTCACGACCACGCGCGAGCCGGACACCAGCGTGGCCGCCGCCACGATGAAGGCCGCCGACGACGGGTCGGCGGGCACCACGATCTCGTCCAGCTCCAGCTCGTCGACCTGCGCGACGGTCGAGCGCAGGCCGTCCTGCTCGAACGGCACGCGCGCCCGGCGCAGCAGGCGCTCCGTGTGATCGCGGCTCTGGGAGCCCTCGACCACGCTCGTGGAGCCCTCCGCGAACATCCCGGCGATCAGCACGCACGACTTGACCTGGGCGCTCGGCACCGGCATGTCGTACGTGATCCCGGTCAGCGCGGTCCCGTGCACGGTGAAGGGCGGGAAGCGCCCCTCGCGCGCCTCGACCTGCGCGCCCATGGCCGTTAGCGGCTCGGCGATCCGATCCACGGGACGGCGCCGGATCGACTCGTCCCCGTCGAGCGTCCAGGCTCCGCCGCGCTGCCCGGCCAGCCAACCCGGAAGCAGCCGCATCAGCGTCCCCGAGTTGCCCACGTCGAGCAGGCCGCCGGTGGCCTCCAGCGGGGCGTGCAGCCCCACGCCCCTGATCAGGATGCCGCCGGGGCCGTCCTCTTCAACGGCCGCGCCCAGCTTCAGCAGGGCATCCAGCGTGGAGCGCGTGTCCAGAGACTCCAGGTAGTTGCGCACCGTCACGGGCTCGTCGGCCATCGCGGCGAACAGCGCCGCGCGGTGTGAGATCGACTTGTCCGGCGGCGGCACGTAGTCGCCGCGCAGGGGGCCGGTGGCCGGGTCGAAGCGAGCGGAGCTCATTGTTCGGCGACGGGGAAGCCGAGCCCGCCGATCACCTCGGCCGCGCGGGCGGCCTGCGCTTCGCCGGCGATCCAGAGCGTCATGGCGCCCGAGCGCATGTCGGATGCCGGGGCCAGCGCCATGTCGACGATGTTCACCCCCGCCTTGCCCAGCTCCAGCGCCACCTGGGCGACGATACCGGGGCGGTTCGGGACCGCCAGCCGCAGCTCGTGAAGCGGGCCGCCGGCCACGTCCGCCTCGAGCAGCGCTCGGCGATCGTCGCGGGCGCGGTCGTTCCACGCGGCCACCTCACCGGACGCGAGCAGCTCCTCGACCCGCTCCAGCTCGCGCCGGAAGGCGCTGATCTCCTCGACGATCGCGCCGCGGTTGGCGCGGTAGATGTCGGTCCAGATCTCGGAGTTGGCCCCGGCCACGCGGGTCATGTCGCGGAAGCTCGGCCCCACCTGGCGCAGCGCCTCGCCGTGGTCGAGCAGGCGGCCGGCCGCCTGAGAGGCCAGCACGTTGGCGAGCACGTGCGGCAGGTGGCTGAACACGGCAACCAGGCGGTCGTGGGTGGCGGGGTCTACCGCGACCGGCCGGGCGCCGACGTCCACCACGAACCGGTGCAGGCGCTCGTACAGCAGGCCGCCCGAGTGCGGCAGCGGCGTCAGGTACCAGACCGCCCCTCCGAACAGGTCCGCGCGGGCGTGCTCGACGCCCGCCGTCTCCGCACCGGCGATCGGGTGACCGCCGACGAAGCGCGGGTCGTCGATCTCCGCAAGCAGGCCCTGCTTGGTCGACCCGACGTCCGTGACCACGCAGTCCGGCCCGGCCGCCGCCAGCGCCGCCCGCACGAGCTCGGGGAGCGCGCCCACCGGCGCGCACGCGAAGCACAGCGCGGCGCCTTCCACGGCCGCCTCGATCGAGTCGGCGGCGCGGTCGATCGCCCCCAGCTCGACGGCGGCCCGGAGCCGCTCCGGGTTGCGGCCGAAGCCCACCACCTCCGCGTCCTCGACGTGCTCGCGAGCCGCGAGCCCGATCGACCCGCCGATCAGGCCGACGCCGAGGACGGCGATCCTCATCCGGTTGAGGGGATCGCTCCGGAGCGGGCCGGCCCGCCCCCTCGCGCACGGCGGCGGCGAGCCTGCACCGCCGTCGCGAGCCCCTCCAGCACCTCGGAGGTCGTATCCCAGTCCATGCACGCGTCCGTGATCGACTGCCCGTAGCGCAGCGGCTCCCCGGCCTCGGGGTCCTGGCGCCCGGCGACCAGGAACGACTCCAGCATCACGCCCACGATCGCGGTGTTCCCGGCGGCCACCTGGGCCGCCACGTCCGCGGCAGCCGCCGGCTGCTGCTCGTGGTCCTTCTTGCTGTTGTCGTGGGAGGCGTCGATCACCAGCCGCTCCGGCAGCTCCGCCGCGCGCAGCCTGGCCAGCGCGCCGGCCACGTCCTCCGCGCCGTGGTTCGGTGCCCCGTGGCCGCCGCGCAGGATGATGTGGCAGTCCGGATTGCCGCGCGTGTGCAGGATCGCGGGCCGCCCGCTCACGTGCACGCCGGCGAAGGCGTGCGGGACGGCGGCGGCGCGCACCGCGTCAACGGCCACCTGGACGTTGCCGTCCGTGCGGTTCTTGAACCCGACCGGCATCGACAGGCCCGAGCCGAGCTGACGGTGCGTCTGGCTCTCCACCGTGCGCGCGCCGATCGCGCCCCAGGCGACCGTGTCCGAGATGTACTGCGGCGTGACCGGGTCGAGCCACTCCACGCCCACGGGCACGCCCAGCGCGAGCACGTCGAGCAGCAGGCCGCGCGCCATGCGCACGCCCGTGTTCACGTCCCCCGACCCGTCCAGATGGGGATCGGTGATCATGCCCTTCCACCCGGTGGTGGTGCGCGGCTTCTCGAAGTACACCCGCATCGCGACGCAGAGCTCGTCGCGCAGCTCGGCCGAGCGCGCGGCCAGGCGCCCGGCATACTCGCCGGCGGCCTCGACGTCGTGCACGCTGCACGGGCCGACCACCACGAGCAGGCGGTCGTCGGCGCCATCCAGCACGGCCTTGACCTCGGCGCGGCCGCGCAGCACGACCTCGGCCTGCTCGTCGCTCAGCGGAAGCTCCGTGAGCAGCTGCGCCGGCGTGGCCAGCGGCACCGTGCGCTCGATGCGCAGGTCGCGAACCTGTTGGAGGTGGCGCGTGGGGGTCATCGTTCTGCCAAGCCTTTCAGAGACGTCCTTGAGTCCGGCGGGAGCGGTACTGCGCGATTCGGCGTCCAGCCGGCATCTGAGAGATTAGAAAGCGGCCGTGTAGAGCCGGCCGCCGAGCCGGACGCCTATGTAAATCGCCAATACGCGTACGCTCGCCGACCGGCGCCCGAAGGGGCGCTGCACACGAAGGTCGGCTGAGCGTGCCGGGACATCCCCACGACTTGTAGCACGGACGCGCGCGGCTCCGCAACCGCTGCAAGCCGCTAAAGCAGACCGTCGAGCGCGGCCAGGAAGCGGTTGTTCTCGGAGCGGGTGCCGTAGGTCACGCGCAGGCGGCCGCGCTCCCCGAGCGCCGAGCCGGCGCGCACGATCACGCCCTGGCGCGCCAGCCCGTCCACGATCTCGTCCTCGTCGCGGTCGCCCAGCGCGACCCAGGAGAAGTTGGCCTGGCTGTCGGTGGTTTCGAGTCCGCGCCCCTGGAGCTCCGACTCCACGTGCACGCGCTCGATCACGTTCAGCTCCGCGCGCCGCTCCACCTCGTCCTGGTGGCCGAGCGCCTCGGCGGCCGCGGCCTGCGCCAGCGCGTTGACCGAGAAGGGCTGGCGCACGCGATCGACGGCGAGCCGAAAGGACTCCGGGCAGAGCGCGTAGCCCGCGCGCAGGCCGCACAGCCCGTAGACCTTCGAGAAGGTTCGCAACAGCACGAGGTTGGGGTGCCGGCGGAGCAGCTCCAGCGAGTCGTCGGGATCCTGGAGCGCGCAGAACTCCACGTATGCCTCGTCGAGCACGACAGCCACGTGGCGCGGCAGTGAAGCCACCCAGGCGTCGATCTCCGCCGGCGGGAGCGCCGTGGCGCTCGGGTTGTTCGGGTTGCAGACGATCACCAGCCGCGTGGCAGCGGTCACCTGTGCGGCCATCGCCTCCAGGTCGTGCTCGCCCGCGTCGTTGAGCGGCACCGTGATCGCCGTGGCGCCCGACATGGCCGCCAGCTGCGGGTACATCGAGAACGACGGCCACGCGTAGACGACCTCGGCGCCCGGCTCGAGCATCGCGTCGGCCGCCGCCAGCAGGATCTCGCAGGAGCCGTTGCCCACCGCGACGTTGCCGATCGGCACGCCGGTGCGCTCGGAGATGCGGCGGCGCAGCAGGGACTTCTCGGGGTCGGGATAGCGGTTGAGCGTGCGCAGCTGCGCCTCGACCGCCTCGAGCACCTGCGGGTGCGGCGGGTAGGGCGTCTCGTTCGACGCCAGCTTCACCAGCTCGCCGTCGAAGGCGTAGGTGGAGGCGGCCGGGTAGACGGGGATCGCCTCGATGCGGCTGTTGAACTCGATGCCCGTCATTGGGCGCCCTCGAGGTCGCGCCGCAGCGACACGGCGTCGCGCAGATAGACGTGGTTCGGCTCGGAGTCGGGGTCGCGGTAGCAGTGCAGCAGCATCCGGATCACCCGCGGCAGCGATCCCGGCACCTGCATCTCGCGGGCGCACAGCAGCGGGACGCTGCTGAGGCCGAGGTTGCGCGCGGCCACCGCGGGGAACTCGGCGTCGAGGTCGGCGGTGCAGGTGAAGATGCAGCTGACCATGTGCTCAGCGGCGATCTGGTTGCGCTCGATCACCTCGCGCACGAGCTCCTCGGTCGCGGACAGGATCGCGTCCGCGTCGTTCTCGTCCACGGTGATGGCGCCCCTGAGCGCTCGCAGCTGCACGGCGCGGGATTGTGTCAGGGAGCCCGCCTGCGCCCCGTGACCGCACGGTTGGGGCTCGTTGCCGCGCGCCGCAGGCGCTCCACCTCGGCGTCCTTGAGGCGCCGGCTCTTCCCGGGCTCGAGCCCGCGCAGTCCGAGCGGTCCGAAGGCCACCCGCTCCAGCTCGACCACGCGGTGACCGACCGCCTCGCACATGCGCCGCACCTGGCGCTTGCGCCCCTCCCGCAGGCCGATCTCGAGCACGCCGGGCGCCACCTGGCGCACTCTGGCCGGCGCCGTTCGCCCATCGTCCAGCTCCACGCCCTGGCGCAGCGCCACGAGGGCGCGCGGAGACACCCGGCCCGGCTGGATGCGTGCCCGGTAGACCTTCTCCACGCCGTAGCGGGGATGGGTGAGCAGGTCGGCAAGCTCGCCGTCGTTGGTGAGCAGGATCAGGCCGGTGGAGTCGGCATCGAGCCGCCCCACCGGATATAGCCGCCGGTGCGAGCGGATCATGTCGACGACGGTCGGCCGGCCATGCGTGTCGCGCGCCGTGGAAACCACGCCGGGGGGCTTGTTGAGCGCGTGCACCTCGCGCGGCTCGGGCGCGACCCCCCGCCCGTCCACCGCCACGCCGCTCGTGTCGTCGACGTCGGTGGCGGGATTGGTGATCACCTCGCCGTCCACGCTGACGCGGCCATCGGCGATCAGCCGCTCGGCGGCGCGACGCGACGCGACGCCGGCGTGGGCTAGGAACTTGACGAGGCGCACGCCATGCAGCCTCGCAGGCCGGGGGCGAGAGCCCCCGAATGGCCCAACAGCGGCGATAAAGGCAGCGTGCCACGCAGTGTGGGTAGCGATCCGCGTCATATGCGCGCGCCCTGTGGCCCACACTCCGCGGCCAGCGTGCCGCGGGGGTCCGGGGGCGTGAGCCCCGCAGGATGCCCCGGACCGGCCAGCGTGCCGCGGGGGTCCGGGGGCGTGAGCCCCCGGATGTCATTGTCATCCCCTCAATCCAGCGGGCGCAGGCGGCGGACGTGGCGCGGGTGTCCGGCCTTGACCGCGTACATCGCGGCGTCGGCGGCCAGCAGCGCGTCCTCGACCGAGCTCATCGTCTCCGTGAAGGGCGCGAAGCCCACGCTCGCCTCGATGCGCCGGTCGCCCGGGGCACGCACCTCCTCCGGGATCGCGTCCTCGAGCGCCTGGGAGACGCGTTCGGCCTCCGGCGGCTTCGCGTGCGGCAGCAGCACGCCGAACTGGTCGCCGCCGATGCGCGCCGCCAGGTCGGTTTCGCGCAGCCGGCTGGTCAGCGCCTTCGCGACGCCGATCAGCACGCTGTCCCCGGCGCGGTGCCCGTGGCTCTCGTTGACGGACTTGAAGTCGTTCAGGTCGAGCACGATCACCGCTCCCACCATGCCGTAGCGGCGACCGTGGGCCACGTGCCGCTCGAGCTCCTGCTCGAAGCAGCGGCGGTTGATCAAGCCGGTCAGGGCGTCGCGGTCCACGAGTTCGCTCAGCCGCGCCTCGATGCGCTCGCGCTCGGTCCTGTCGATGCCCGTGGCCACGACGTGCGTGACCAGGCCCCCGGTCGAGGCGAGCGCCGTCTGCGTCCAGGAAACCGGGCGCAGCTCGCCGTCGCTCGCGCGGACGTTCAGGTCCACCTCCACGGGCGACCCGCCACTTGCTGCGCGCGACAGCGCCTCGCGGGCGGCAAAGTGCTCGCCCTCGGGGATGGCGTCGAACCACGATGCCTCGCGCGGGCTCCAAGCGCCCTCCCAGTGGGCGAGGCCACCGTCGACGCTCACCACCGCCGTGAGCCGGGCTGCGGCGTCCAGCACGGCGTCGAGCGGGCGCTCGGAGACGGGCACGACGTCGCGCGAGAGATCGGGCATGCCTTTCGAACGTTCGGCACGCAGGGCGGCGAGCTTTAGGAGTTAGGCACACTACGAACGTGGACCTCGCGCTCCTCGACGATCGCCTCGCCGCCCGCGGCGAGCCCCCGTTCCGTTCCCGGCAGATCTGGGAGTGGGCCGCCCGCGGGGCGGACTCCTACGAGCAGATGACCAACTTGCCGGTCGAGCTGCGCACGGCGCTGGCCGGCGAGGTGCCGTTTTCCTCGCTGACGCGGGTGCGCGAGGCGCTCGCCCGCGACGGCACCGCCAAGGCGCTGTTCGAAACGGCCGACCGCCGCGCCGTGGAGACGGTGCTGATGCGCTACCGCGACGGCCGCCGCTCGCTCTGCCTGTCGAGCCAGTCGGGGTGCCCGCTCACGTGCACCTTCTGTGCCACCGGCCGGATGAAGTTCGGCCGCAACCTGACGGCGTCGGAGATCCTCGACCAGGCGCTGCACTTTCGAAGGACCGACCCGGTGAACCACGCGGTGTTCATGGGGATGGGCGAGCCGCTCATGAACCTCGACAACGTGCTGGCCGCCTGCGAGCGCCTGCCCGAGCTGGGCGTCGCGACGTCGAACACCGCGATCTCGACCGTCGGCTGGATTCCCGGAATCGAGCGCATGGCGCGCGAGGGCCCGCCGGTGCGGCTGGCGCTCTCGCTGCACGCGGCCGACGACTCCCTGCGCTCCGAGCTGATGCCGGTGAACGAGCGCTATCCGCTGCCCGACGTCCTGGCCGCGTGCCTGCGCTGGCACGAGTCGCGGCGCCGCCAGGTGTTCGTCGAGTACCTGATGCTCGAGGGCGTGAACGACCGCTACGAGCAGGCGCTCGAGCTGGCGGCCGTGCTGGAGCCACGCCGGGCGTTCAAGGTCAACCTGATCCCCTGGAACCCGATCCCTGCGCAGCCGGCCACGCCGGCTGCTTCGGGCCCCTCGACCGACCCCGGCTTCCGCGTCTCAAGCCGTGACGCGATCGCCGCGTTTCGCTCCGCTCTCGAGGAGCGCGGCGTCCGCACCACCGTCCGTCTCACCCGCGGTCGCGACATCGATGCCGCCTGTGGCCAGCTCGCCGCCCGCGGCTGAGCGCGCCACCCAGGGCGCCCTGCCCTCGGCCGCCAGCCACGAGCCTCCCAGGATCAGGACCAGGCCGGCGGCGGTGGCGGCCGTGAAGCGCTCGTCCAGCAGCGTGATGCCGTAGACGATGCTGAAGCCGGGCGCGATGTAGCCGACCAGCGAGGCCTTGGCCGGGCCGTCGCTGGACACCAGCGAGTAGAAGATCACGAACGCCAGCCCGGTGCAGAGCACGCCCAGCGCGACGAGCGCGCCGGTCGCGGCGAGGCCCGGCGCGTGCGACGGCGCCGCGAGCGCCGCGAACGGCGCCATCGCCACGGCAACCGTCGCCGTGGTCGCGCCCACCATCGCCACCGGCTGCACGCCGCGGACGCGGCGCTTGACGAACCAGGCGCCGACGCCGTAGCCGAAGCTGGCCAGCACGATCATCAGGCCACCGGCGAGCGCCGCGCCCCCACCGCCGGCGTCGATGCCGAGCAGCATCGCGACGCCCGCGATGCCGATCGCGACGCCGGCCAGGCTGGGACCGGAGGCGCGCTCCTCGCCCTCGAGCGTGAAGGCCAGGAGAAAGGTGAAGATCGGCGCGGTGGCCACCAGGATGCCGGTCAGCGACGACGAGATCTCGCGCTCGCCGAGCGCGATCAGCAGCAGCGGGCCGCCCATCTGCACCACCGCCAGCACGAGGATCGGGACGACGTTGGCGCGCAGACCGCCGAGGGCGCCGGCGCGCGCGGCCAGCGGCAGCAGCACCAGCGCGGCGAGCGCGGTCCGGACGAACACGATCACCGTGGGTGCCAGGTCGTCCTCGAGCGCGACCTTGATGAACAGGTAGGAGGCGCCCCAGAGGGCCGAGAGCAGGCCGAGGAGCAGCCACGAGCGTCGCGACATCGACACGCCAGGATGGCAGAGGCGCGGAGGAGCTACGCGAGGCGGAGCTTGACGTCGCCGCCGGCCAGCCGGTCCGCATGCCGGTGCTCGCTCTCGCGCGCGACCATCCATCGCTCGAGGTCCGCCTCCGGCATCGGCCTGCCGATCAGGAAGCCTTGTGCCTCGTCGCAGCCGAAGGCGCGCAGCGCCCGATACGTCTCGGCGTCCTCGACGCCCTCCGCCACCACCTTCATGCCGAGGTCGTGGCCGAGGTTGATGGTCGAGCGGACGATCGCCAGGTCGCCCTCGTCCGACCCCATGCCGAGGACGAAGGAACGGTCGACCTTGAGCTCCACGATCGGGAGGCGGCTGAGGCGCGTGAGCGAGGAGTGTCCCGTGCCGAAGTCGTCCAGCGAGATCACGACCTGCTGGGCGACAAGGTGCTCCAGCACGGCCTCGACACGCTCGGGGTCGCTCATCAGCGCGCCCTCGGTCAGCTCGATCGCCAGCGCGCCTCCGGGCAGGCCTCTGTCAGCGAGCAGCTCCTCGACCCGCGCCGGCAGCCACGAGTCGCGCAGCAGCGCAGCCGGCACGTTGACGGCCACCGGGATGTCAAGCCCTCGGGCCCGCCAGCCGGCTGCGGACCCGATCGCCAGCTCGAGCACCAGGCCCGTGAGCGCCTTCATCTGACCGCTGCGCTCGGCGACCTCCAGGAAGTCGCCCGGCATGAGCAGCCCGCGCTCGGGATGGCGCCAGCGGATCAGCCCCTCGGCGCCCGTGAGGCTGCCGTCGCTCAGATCGACCTTCGGCTGGAAGTGCAGCTCCGGCTCGCCGCCGGCGAGCGCCAGGCGCAGGTCCGCCGCCAGTGCCAGGCGGTTGACGCTCGCGGATCCCGTAGAGCCGTCGTGCACCTCGTAGAGCGCCTGCTCGGCCTTCGCGCGGTACATCGCCTCGTCCGCCCGCTTGAGAACCAGATCCACGCTTCCCGATCCCGCGGTGTCCAGCGCAATGCCGATGCTGACCCCCATCGACACCTCGTGCTCGTGGAGCATGAACGGCTCCCCGATGGCGGCGCCCAGGCGCTCGGCCGCCATCACGGCGTCCTCCACCGATTCGACCGAGTCGATCAGCACCCCGAACTCGTCGCCGCCCAGACGGCCCACGGTGTTGTCCTGGCGGCAGACCGCGCGCAGGCGTTCGCCCAGCACCCGCAGCGTCTGGTCGCCGGCCGGGTGCCCGACCGAGTCGTTGACCGACTTGAAGTCGTTGAGGTCCAGGAAGAGCAGTGCCAGCGTGCCTCCATCCCGGCGGCGCGCGGCCAGCGCGCGCTCCGCGTGGTTGGTGAACAGGGTCCGGTTGCCGAGCCCGGTGAGCGGGTCTGTCAGCGCGTCGCGCCTGCTCTGGGCGAGGGCCTGAAGCAGCCCGTAGGTGCTTGTGGCGCGGCCCACCGCCAGCAGCAGCGTCAGCGCGGCGAGCACCACGGCGACCACGGGGACCGGCTCGAAGCGACCGACCACGAGCACGACCAAGGCGGCACTCCCGAACGCGAGCGGGGCCAGCAGCTGCCAGCGCTGCACGGTGGCGTGCGAGCGCGGGGCCGGGTGCTGCCAGGCGGCGATGGCGATGACCGCGGCAGCCGCGCAGTAGAGCCAGTCGAAGATGGTGCCGGTCCCGTAGGTGCCGACCGAGACGGCGAACACGTACCCGGCATCCGCGGCCGCATTGAGGAAGATCCCGATTCCGAGGATGCTCCAGGCGCGACCGGGCTTCCAGGAGGTCAGCGCCGCGGCGCTCAGGATCGCCGCCACGATCGCGATGTCCCCGATCGGATAGGCGGCGGTCGTGATCAGGGTGCTGAGGTCGCCCTGGGCGCCCTCGACGATCGCCGGGTACAGCAGGACCGCCGTGAGCATGGCGACCACCAGCGCTCCGAGCACGCCGTCCACGAGCAGGGCCCGCTGAACCGCTCCGATGCGGTTCCGCGCGAGCAAGAGGATCGCGACCAGGGCGAGCGGGTAGAAGGCCAGGTAGAGCGCGTCCGCGAGCGATGGCACCGGGGGATCCGACATGCCGGCGTAGAGGGCGGCCCAGACCCCTTCCGCGGCCAGCCAGGCGAGCAGCGCCACACCCAGCAGGATCCAGGCCCAGCGCTCCTGCCGCACGCGGATGCCGCGCGCCACGCAAGACGCGGACGCCACCCCCAGCACGAATGGGTACAGGGTCTTGTCGAAGACCCAATCGGCGGCGTCGCCGCCGAAGCGCGTGAGCGTCCAGACGAGCTGTGCCGCGATCGCGCCCAGCAGCAGGCCGAGGAGCAGCCGCCGGAGCAAACGCAGCCGGGCACGGGCGCCGCTCGCCGACGGCCCGATCGAGGTCTGTGGCGAGGGGAAGCTGTCTTCGGTGGGCCGTAGAGACATTGCGGTCCTCGGCCCCTCATCGGGTCTACAACAAGGAAACTTGAGGACTCCCAACCGGGAGGGGCCACCCCTACCGCGTTAGCGAAACCGGATCCAGCCCCCGCTCGCGAGCGGCGGCGAGGATGTCGGGCAACGCCTGCGCCGTGGGCAGCGCGCTGTCGCGGTAGGCGTAGCGCGCCGAGTCGTGCAGCAGCAGGATCGCGCCCGGCTCCAGGTCGCGGACGGCCACGTCCGCAATGCGGGACGCGGGAATCGGCTCCCAGTCGCAGCCCCACCCCGACCAGTACACGGGCGTCAGCTGCCTGCGCAGGCATTCCGCGTAGGACGCCTCGCTGAAGCGCCCGAACGGTGGCCGGTAGAGGGTGGCGTCCACCCCGGTGGCGCCCCGCACGGCCGCGCTGACGGCATCGAAGTCGGCGGGCACCTCGGGCAGCTCGTCCTGCTCGGTGTGGCCGTGGCTGTGCAGCCCCACCGCGTGGCCGCGAGCGGCCACCTCGCGCGCAAGCTCGGGGTGGGCCTCCACCTGCTCGCCGACCAGGAAGAACGTCGCCGGCGCCCCGGCGGCCTCCAGCGCGTCGAGCACGGCGGGCGTGGCGTCGGGGTCCGGTCCGTCGTCGAAGGTCAGCGCGATGCACGCGCCGGGCGGGTCCAGGCGCTCGAGCGCGGGCAGTCGACGCCAGCGCTCCAGCGTGTCGAGCTGCTGGCGGAAACCGGGCATCGGCCGGCGCCGCTCAGCCGGGCGAGACCTGCGCGCGCTGCTCGCCGGCCCGCAGGAGCCGCTCGCGCAGCTCGCCCTCCTCCTCTGGGGACGGGTCGAAGGCGGCGGGGTCGGGCAGCGCGTCGAGGCCGGACAGGCCGAACAGCTTCTCGAACAGCTCGGTGGTGCGATACAGGGCGGCGCCGAAGCGCGAGCGCCCCGACTCCTCGATCAGGCCGCGCTCGAGCAGCGTGCCGACAGCCGACTCGGAGGCCACGCCGCGGATGCGGGCGATCTCCGGGCGCGACACCGGGCGCAGGTAGGCGACGATCGCCAGGCACTCGGCCTGCGCCTGCGTGAGCGGCGGCGTGCGCGGCTTGGCCAGCAGACGGCGCGCGGCGCGCTCGGCCACAGGGTCGGTGGCCAGCGTGAAGCCGCCCGCGACCTCGCGCAGCACCACCCCGCGGAACCCCTCGGCGTAGTGCTCGCGCAGGCGCGCCAGCGCCTCGACGATCTCGCCCTCGGATACCTCGCAGGCGTCGGCCAGGCGCTCGACGGCGACCGGCTCCGGCGAGAGGAAGAGCAGCGCCTCGACCGTGCGGGCGAGGTCGTTCACGCGGGCACCACCGTGATCGGGCCGAACGGCACCTCCTGCTCCCACTTGGCCTCACCGGCCTTGTAGAGCTCGAGCAGGGCGAACAGCGTGACGGCCTCGGTCAGCCGGTCGCTGCCCTTCACGGCCTCGTCGAAGGAGAAGCGGCTGCCCCCGGAAAGCAGCTGGCGCAGGTGCGCCAGGCGCTGCTCGACCGACACGGCCGGCCGGCGCAGGTGGCGCAGGTCGAGCGGCGGCGGGACCGTGAGCAGACCGCCGAGGGCCTCGGCGAGGCGCGTCGGGTCGTAGGCGGCCTCGGCGGCCTCCAGCGACACGCGCCGCAGCTCCGGCGGCAGGGCGGCCGACCGGTAGCGGTAGCCGTGCTCCGCCTCGAGCCGGTCGCGCAGGTGCTGAGCGGCGCCGCGGTAGCGGTGGTACTCGAGCATGCGCGCGAGCAGCTCCTCGGCCGCCTCCTGGGGCTCGAGGTCGAGGCCCTCCTCTTCCTCCTGGGGCAGCATCAGGCGCGACTTCAGCTCCAGCAGGGCGGCGATCAGCACCAGGAACTCGGTGGCGGCCTCGAGGTCGAGCTCGCCCGAGCGCTCCAGGTACTCGACGTAGGCGAGCACCACTTCGGCCAGGTCGACCTCGAGCAGGTCGATCTCGTCCCTCAGGACCAGCGTCAGGAGCAGGTCGAAGGGCCCGTGGAAGACCTCCAGATCGAGGTCGAGCGTCGCCAGGGACATCGGCTGGAAGCCTAGCCGCGGCGCTGGACGGCGAGGCTAGCGACCGTGTCGCGGGCCGATGCCCATCACGTCGCGCACCTCGGCGATCACCGGCTGCGCGATGGCGCGCGCCCGCTCGGCGCCCTCCGCGAGCGTGCGCTCGAGGGCCTCCTCGTCGGGGCGCAGCTCGAGGTAGCGCTCGCGCACAGGCTCCAGCAGCCCCACCACGTCCTCCGCGACCGCCTTCTTGAAAGCGCCGTAGCCCTCCCCCTCGAACTCGCGCTCGACGTCCTCGGGCGTGACGTCGCGCGTGACGGCCATGACCTCGATCAGATTCGAGATGCCCGGCTTGTCGGCCGCCCGGACCACCTCCCGGCCGGAGTCCGTCTCGGCGCGGCTGAGCTTGCGGCGGATGGCGTCGGGCTCGTCGTCGATGTAGATCAGCCCGGCGTCGGTGCCGTAGCTGGTCGACATCTTCGTGCTCGGGTCCTGCAGGTCCATGATGCGCGCCCCGACCTCGGGGATCACGTGCTTGGGCTCGACCAGCACCTCGCCGTAGGTGGTGTTGAAGCGGCGTGCGATCTCGCGCGCCAGCTCGATGTGCTGGCGCTGGTCGTCGCCCACGGGCACCTCGTCGGTGCGGTAGAGCAGGATGTCCGCCGCCTGCAGCACCGGGTAGAGGAAGAGGCTGGTGCGAACCAGCTCCTGCTCGCGCTCGGACTTGTCCTTGAACTGGTGCATGCGCTGCAGGTCGCCGTAGGGGGTGACGGACGCCAGCAGCCAGGTCAGCTCGGTGTGCTCGCGCACGTCGGACTGGCGGAACAGGATGCAACGCTGCGGGTCCAGCCCCGCCGCGATCAGCATCGCCGCGGTGTCGAGCACGTAGCCGGGCAGAGCCTCGGGGTCGTAGGCGACGCTCGTGGCGTGCAGGTCCACGATGCAGTAGATCGCCGGGTCGGCGCGCTCCTGCCCCGCCAGGTAGCCCCGGATCGCCCCGATGTAGTTGCCGATGTGCTTGCGGCCGGTCGGCTGGATGCCGGAGAAGATGCGCACGGGGCGGGCAGTCTAGGCGGCCGCCACAACCACCGTTACGCGCTCCACCGCATTGTTGGCGTAGCCCTTGAGGTTCCACAGCGGCGAAGAGGGCTGCGAGTTGCCGGCGGCGTCGGTCGCGCGCGAGCACAGCACGTGCTCGCCCGGCGGCGCGTTCCAGTCGAAGCGCCAGCCGCGCCAGGCCGCGTCGCCCACCGGCTGCTCCAGCTCGGCCGGCGAGAAGCTCGCGCCGCCGTCCGTGGAGACCTCGACCTGCTCGATCGGGCCGTAGCCGGACCAGGCGCGGCCGGTCAGCGTCACCGGTCCCGGCTCGAGGTGGCGCTCGCGGCTCATGAAGTCGGGCACCCCGGGCGGCACCATCAGGGAGCGCGGCAGCATCCGCGTGACCGGATCGCCGGGCTCGCCGTCGGGGCCGTACATGCGGTAGGCGACCGCGTTCTGGTAGCCCTCGTAGGGCTGCTCGAGCACCGTGATGTGAGCGAGCCACTTGACGTTGGTCATGCCGTACCAGCCGGGCACGACCAGCCGCAGCGGGAAGCCGTGCTGCGGCGGGAGGGGCGCGCCGTTCATCTCGTAGGCCAGCAGCGCGTCGCGGGTATCGGGCAGCGCGAGGGAGCGCTCGTAGGACTGCGGCGTGCCGCCCTCGATGCCGCGATCCAGGCCCGTGAACAGCGCCTCGACGGCCCCCGCCGCCACGCCGGCCTCCTCGAGCAGCGGCGCCAGTGGCGTGCCGCCCCACTCGGCGGTGCCGACCGCTTCCGTCAGCCAGGGCTGGCTGATCGGGCGCGGGCTGAGCAGGGCGCGGCCGTTGCCGGCGCACTCGAAGGTGACGGGCATGGCGGTACGTTCGCGCTCTCTCAGCTCGTCGAGGGAGAGGCTGAGCGGTTTCTCCACCGCGCCGGCTATTTCGAGGCGGAAAACAGCAGCATCCACGGCTGGGATGTCGTAGTGGATCAGCAGGTAGTGCAGGCCCGCCGGGGTGATCGGGTAGCGCAGGGCCTCCAGCGGAAACGCGTGGTTGCGCGCGGCCAAGCGCAGCTCCGCCGGGGTGATCTCCTCCGTCGCGACGGTGCCCTGAGGCGCTTCCGGCATGCCCGCGATGCTAGCCCGCCGGGGGGCTCGTCGAGTTTTGGTCGATATGTACGGATTCCTCGACAAGCCCCGGCGGCCCGGGCCGCCCTTTATTGCCCGTCGTTGGCCGCGGGCTCCGGCGCGGCCGGGGGCCGCCAGCGCACGACCGGCCGCTTCGCCGCCCCCGCCTCGTCCAGCCGGCGCACGGGCGTGGTGTAGGGCGCGTCGCGCACGATCTCCGGGTCCTCGGCGGCCTCTTCGAGGATCGCGCGCACGATGTCGGCGAAGTCGTCGAGGCGCTCCCTGGGCTCGGTCTCGGTCGGCTCGATCATCATCGCCTCGTCAACCAGCAGCGGGAAGTAGACGGTCGGCGGGTGCACGCGGTAATCGAGCATGCGCTTGGCGATGTCGAGCGTCCGCACGCCCAGCTTCTCCTTCGCCCCGGATCCCGACAGCACGAACTCGTGCATGCAGGTGCGGTCGAACGCGATCGGCAGGTACTCGGCGATGCCCGGCTCGGCCAGGCGCGCCTTCAGGTAGTTGGCGTTCAGGACCGCGACCTGAGAGGCGTCCTTGAGCCCGTCGGCGCCCAGCGAGCGGATGTACGCGTAGGAGCGCACGAACACCCCGAAGTTGCCCTGGAAGCCGCGCAGCTTGCCGATCGACTTGGGCCGGTCGTGGTCGAGGACGAAGCGGCCGGCGCCGTTGTCGCCGCCGCGACGCAGCACCTGCGGGGTCGGCAGGAACGGCTCGATCCGGTCGGACACCGCGATCGGGCCGGCGCCCGGCCCGCCGCCGCCGTGCGGCTGGGTGAAGGTCTTGTGCAGGTTGTAGTGGACGATGTCGAAGCCCATGTCGCCGGGCCGCGCGATGCCCATGATCGCGTTCAGGTTGGCCCCGTCGTAGTAGAGGGTCGCCCCCGCGTCGTGCACGACCCGCGCGATCTCCTCGATGTTGCGGTCGAACAGCCCGAGCGTGTTCGGGTTGGTCAACATCAGGCAGGCCACGTCCTCGGTCGCCTTCGCGCGCAGGTCGTCGAGGTCGACGCCGCCGTCCGGCGCGGTTCCGACCTTGACCACCTCGTAGCCGGCCATCGTGACCGTGGCGGGGTTGGTGCCGTGAGCGGTGTCGGGCGTGAGCACCTTGGTCTTCCGCTCGCCGCGCTCCTCGTGGTAGGCGCGCGTGAGCAGCAGCCCGGCCAGCTCGCCGTGGGAGCCGGCGCTCGGCTGCAGCGAGACGTGCGGCAGGCCGGCGATCTCCGCCAGCGCGCCCTGCAGGCTCCACATCAGCTCGAGGGCGCCCTGGGCGTACTCGGGATCCTGGAGCGGGTGCAGCCGCGCGTGTCCCGGCAGTGCGGCCACGCGCTCGTGCAGCTTGGGGTTGTGCTTCATCGTGCACGAGCCGAGCGGATAGAAGCCCTCGTCCAGGTGGAAGTTCTTGGAGGACAGCGTCACGTAGTGGCGCACCAGCTCCGGCTCGCTGATCTCGGGCAGCTCGGCCGGGCGCTCGCGCAGCTGCGAGGCGGGGAGCAGCTCGGAGATCGGCACCTCGGGCACGTCCGTCGGCGGGGGCACGAAGGCCCGCCGGCCGGCGCGGGAGCGCTCGAAGATCGTGACGGCCTCCTCGTTGGCGCGCGGGTCGAGCTCGGTCATGCCGTCACCCCCGCGCGGGCGCCGACCAGGCGCGCCAGCCGCTCGATGTCCTCGCGCGTGCGCCGCTCGGTGATCGCCACCAACAGGCCGTCCTCGTACTCCGGGTAGTCCCGGCCGAGCCGGTAGCCCGGGTTGACCCGCTCGGCCCGCGCCCGCTCGAACAGCCCGTCCAGATCGGGCACGCGCACGGCGAACTCGCGAACGACCGGCCCCGGGTTGATCGCCTCGAGGCCGAGCGCCTCGCGCGCGTGGTGCGTGCGGCGCAGCATCAGCTCGGCCAGCTCCACGATGCCGCGCTTGCCGAGCCAGGACAGGTAGACCACGCCGGCCAGCGCGTTCAGCGCCTGCGCGGTGCAGATGTTGTGGGTCGCCTTCTCGCGGCGGATGTGCTGCTCGCGCGTCTGGAGGGTGAGCACGAAGCCGCGCCGACCGTCGACGTCGCGCGTCTCGCCCGCGATCCGGCCCGGCATCTTGCGCAGGAAGCGCTCTGCCGCGGCGAAGAAGCCGAACGAGGGACCGCCGAAGTCGAGCCGGTTGCCGAGCGTCTGGCCCTCGCCCACGCAGATGTCCACGCCCTGCTCGCCCGGCGGCTTGAGGATGCCGAGAGCCAACGGGTCGGCGGCGCACACCACCAGCGCGCCCGTGCGCCGGCCGGCCTCGGCCAGCTCGCCGATCTCCTCGACCGTGCCCAGGAAGTTCGGCTGCTGGAAGAACACGGCGGCCGTGTCCTCGTCGACGGCCGCGGCCAGCGCCTCCACGTCGGTCGCGGCCTCGCCGGTGAGCGGCACCTCCTCGACCTCCATGCCGTACCCGACCGCGTGGGTGCGCAGCGCGGCGCGCGAGTGCGGGTGCAGACCGCGGCTGGCGACCAGCTTCGAGCGGCGCGTCTCGAGCTTGGCGAGGTAGCCGGCCGCCGCCACGGCGCTGGGCCCCTCGTAGACGGAGGCGTTCGACACCGGCAGGCCGGTCAGCTCGGAGATCGCGGTCTGGAACTCGAACATCACCTGCAGGCCGCCCTGCGAGATCTCGGGCTGGTAGGGCGTGTAGGGGGTGAGGAACTCCGAGCGCGAGAGCAGGTTGTCGATCAGGGCCGGCACGTAGTGGTCGTACATCCCCGCGCCGAGGAACGTGAGCTCGGAGTCGGCGTGCCGGTTGCGGGCCGCCAGCGCGGCGAGGTGGTCGTACACCTCCTGCTCGGACATCCCCGGCGGGAGGTCGATCTCGCGGTCGAGGCGGACCGACTCCGGGATGTCGGCGAACAGCTCGTCTACGGAGCCGGCGCCGATGGCGCCGAGCATCACCTCCAGGTCCTGGTCGGTGATCGAGGTGTATCGGCTCAAAGAAGGTCCCTGTAGGCGCTCACGTCGAGTAGCGCGTCCACCTCGGAGGCATCGGACAGCCGCACCTTCACCATCCACCCGTCGCCGTAGGGGTCCGCGTTGATGTTCTCCGGCGTGTCGGCAAGCGCCTCATTCACCTCGACAATCTCCCCTGAGAGCGGCGCGAAAACGTCGGAGACGGCCTTCACGGACTCCACCTCGGCGTAAGCCTGGTCCTTGGCCACCTGCGTACCCACCTCGGGCGGGTCGAAAAAGACGACCTCTCCGAGCGCGTCCTGCGCGTACCAGGTGATGCCGAACGTCGCCTGATCGCCCTCGATGCGCGCCCAGTCGTGCTCGGCGTGGTACTTGAGGTCCTCCGGATAGCTGGCCTCAGCCACTGTCTGCCTTTCTGTAGAGAGGTCTGGCCCGCACCTCGGCCGGTCGCGCCTTGCCGCGCACGTCGACCTCGATCGGGGTGCCCGGCTCGGCGTCGTCGACCGGCACGTAGGCCATCCCGATGCCGATCTCGAGGCAGGGCGAGAGCGTTCCGCTGGTCACCACGCCGGCGCCGTGCGGCGCCGCGACCGGGTTGTCCTGGCGCGGGATGCCGGGTCCGGTGAACGCGAACGGCACGAGCTTCTGCGCCGGCGCGAGCGCCGCGAGCGCGTCGGCGCCGATGAAGCCGGTTTCCAGCTTGCAGCACCACCCGAGCCCGGCCTCGAGCGGATTGCGGTCCTCCGAGAGGTCATTGCCGTAGAGGTGGAAGCAGACCTCCAGGCGCAGCGTGTCGCGCGCGCCCAGCCCGGCCGGCCGCACACCGCGCTCCAGCAGGGCGTCCCAGACCGCCGCCGCGCCGTCGGGCCCGATCAGCAGCTCGCACCCGTCCTCGCCCGTGTAGCCGGTGCCGCACACGAGCGCGGGCACGCCGGCCAGCTCGAGCTCGGCGGTGCGCATCCGGGCGGGCAGCTCGCCCGCCGCGATCGAGGCCAGCGCGCCGCGGGCCGCGGGCCCCTGCACCGCCAGCATCGCCCACTCGTCGCGCGCGTCGCGCACCTCGACGTCGAAGCCCTCGGCCTGCTCGCGGAACCACCCCAGGTCCTTCTCGTGGTTCGCGGCGTTGGTGACGGTCAGGAAGCGCCCGCCGTCCAGGCGGTAGGTGAACAGGTCGTCGAGCACACCGCCGTCCTCGCGACACAGCACCGAGTACTGGGCGCCGCGCTCGGGCAGGCTCGTGACGTCGTTGGAGAGCAGCCGCTGCAGGAAGCGCTCGGCATCCGCACCGGAAGTCTCGATCTCGCCCATGTGCGAGACGTCGAACATCCCCGCCCGCGTGCGCACCTGGACGTGCTCCGCGCGGATGCCCTCGTACTGCACCGGCATGTCCCAGCCCGCGAAGGGGACGAGCTTCGCTCCGGCGCTGCGGTGGCGGTCGAACAGCGGGGTGCGGCGGAGGGTGTCGGCGGACTGACCCAAACGCCCCAAGAGGCTACCTACCGCAAGCGTCACCCACGGAGGACGGCGGCCACCAGCGCCAGGGCCACCTCGGCGCGCGTGCGCAGCGACTTGGCGCTGACCCACTCGTGGGGCGTGTGGGCGCCCCCGCCGCGCGGTCCGAGGCCGTCCACGGTCACCGGCACGCCCTGCGCGATGTGGCTGGCGTCGCTGGCGCCGCCGCGCTCCGATGCCACCAGCGGGCGGCCGAGGCGCTCGGCGGCCGCCTCCAGCAGGCCGGCCGTCGCGGACCGCGTGTCCATGCCCGGCCAGGCGCGCACCAGCGCCGACTCGATCGACACCCCGTCGACCTCTTCCGGCACCGCTCCGAGCACCGGTTGGAAGGCCGCCAGGTCGTCGGCGCGCAGGTCGCACACGAGCCGGCCCAGCGGGGGGACGACGTTGAAGGCGTCGCCCGAGCTGAGGATCGTCGGCACGGCGGTGAGCCGGTCCGGGCCGCTGGGATCGCTGCTGCTCGCCACTCGCTGCGCGATGCCGGCCAGGGCGAGCAGGGCGCTGCGACCCTTGTGCGGTGCCGAGCCGGAGTGCGCCGGCCGCCCCTGGGCGCTGATCTCCAGCGTGCCGGCGGCCTTGCGCCGCACGATCACGGCGTCCTGCCCCTGCGCATCGATCTCGCCGGCCTCGAAGCACACGCAGGCGTCCCAGCCGCGGAAGCGCTCGGTGTGGGCGAACGGCACGGTGCGCCATTCCTCGTCGTTCACGAGCAGCACGGCCGCCTCCGCGTACAGCTCGGGCTGCGCCGCCAGCTCGCGCATCACCCCCAGGGCGAGCGCGACGCCGCCCTTCATGTCGACCGTGCCGGACCCGAGCAGCCGGTCACCGTCGCGGGTCAGCGGGCGGTGGGCGTCGTGCGCGACCACCGTGTCGAGGTGGCCCACCAGCAGCAGCCGGCGCTCGCCGGTGCCGGCCAGGCGCCCGAGCAGGTCCGGCGCATGGCCGGGCGTCGAGCACTCCAGGCGCTCCGGCTGCGCCTCAGGCGGCAGGAACGCTACGCACAGGGCCACGGCCTCCTCGGCCCCGGCCACGTCGCCCGACGGCGTGGACACCCCCACGAGCGCCTCGAGCTCGCGCTCCGCGACGAGTGCGAGGCGCTCCGCGGACTCCATCTACGGTGCCTTGGCGAAGTGGAAGGCGGTGATGCGCATACCGGTGTTGAGGTAGAGCCGGTGCGCGTCCAGGCGGTTGGCCTCGACACCGGAATCGAGGTGCAGGGCCTCACAGCCGAGCCGCTTGGCCTCCTGGGCGCACCAGTCCAGCAGCGCGCGCCCGTGGCCCTGCCGGCGGCCGTCGGGGTGCGTGGACAGGTCGTCCACGTAGACGACGTGCCCCCACGCGAGGTTGTTCAGCTCGCGGAAGCCGGCCACGCCCAGGCAGCGCCCGTCGTCGCCGAACGCGCCCACGATGCGGTACCCCTCCGGCCGCTGGACCTCGTCCACGCGGCGCACGAACTCGGCCTCGTCGTCGTAGTGGGTGCGCAGCGCGCGCATGGCCTCGAAGGCCAGCGCCGTTTCACCCGCCGGGATCTCGCGAAGATTGCTAGCCGCAAGCACGTGGCTCGGCCGCGTGCGCGCGGTTCCTAGTCCTTGAGGAACGACGGCACGTCGATGTCGTCGTCCGAGATCTCGAGCGAGGCGCGCTGACGGTCGTCCATCTTCACGTCGCGGCGGCGCGGCTCGCGCCGGCGGCCGGTGGAGTCCTCGGTGAACAGCGGCAGGCGGCTGGGCCGCTCGAAGCCGGTTGCGATCACGGTCACCCGCACGCTGTCGGCGAGGGAGTCGTCCACGACCGCCCCAAAGATGATGTTCGAGTTCTGGTCGGCCGCGCCCTGGATGATCTCGGCCGCCTCGTTGACCTCGAACAGGCCGAGGTCGGTCCCGCCGGTGATGTTCAGCAGGATGCCCGTGGCGCCCTCGACCGACTGCTCGAGCAGCGGGCTCGAGATGGCGGCGCGGGCCGCCTCCGAGGCGCGGTTCTCGCCCGACGCCGAGCCGATGCCCATCAGGGCCGAGCCGGCGTCGTGCATGATCGTCCGCACGTCGGCGAAGTCGAGGTTGATCAGGCCGGGGATCGTGATCAGGTCGGTGATGCCCTGCACGCCCTGGCGCAGGACGTTGTCGGCCTCGCGGAAGGCGTCGAGGATGCTGGTCCGCCGCTCGACGATCCCGAGCAGCTTCTCGTTCGGGATCACAATCAAGGTGTCGACCTGCTCGCGCAGGCGCTGGATGCCGTCCTCGGCCTGGCGCGAGCGGTTGGTGCCCTCGAAGCTGAACGGGCGCGTGACCACGCCCACGGTCAGCGCGCCCACCTCGTGCTTGGCG